>CAYZNC010000385.1:0-4524 GCA_964478555.1 uncultured Bacteroidales bacterium
GTTTGGCGGGTTAAAACGGAATATTTAATTTGTAGTTCAGAAGTGATCTATATTTTCAAATGTAACCGGTTCCTTAATTCAATTTCTCCCGATAAGGTAATGATTACTTCTCTCGAATTCTTTTTTCTTCTTATCCAATCGTTGTCTATCATTTTGTTAAGAAGGGATGCTCCAAGAGCCCCTGCCATATGATGTTTTCTTTCGCTCCAATCGAGGCATTGATGCGCAAATGAGCGTTTTTGTAGTTTAACTTCATCTACATTTATCCCTATTGATTGAAACCAATCCTTGCCACTTGATGTAACAATATAGCCTTTTTCATACGTTTGTATGATTCCGCCTTTAGTTAGTGAGTTTGTAATTCCAACACCTATTTTTCCTGCCAAATGGTCATAACAAGTTCGTGCATATACAAATTCATTGAATTCAATCTGTTTTGTTTTTGTACTTGGCTTATTTAAGGGAACTAAGCTTGCCATAGATTCAATTACCTGGGCTATTTCAGGGTTTGCAAATCTATAGTACCGGTGTCTTCCTTGTTTTTCAACCGCTATTATTTTGGCATCCAGCAGCTTTGTTAAGTGATTGCTTGTGGATTGGGCCGAAATATCGGCGCATGTCGATAATTCCATGGCTGTATAGGACCTTCCATCCAATAAGCGCCAAAGCATAACAGCACGTGCTTTATCTCCCAAAAGAGAAGCAACTTGGCTGAATTGGTTTTCAAACTCCTCTTCCATACAACTATTCATACATTCCTTTGGACCAGTTTTCTGAAATTTCCTGGCCTTTTTTGTAATTATCCACTACTAAAATTAATTGATTATAATGATCGCTGTAAAGTACTTTGATTGTAATACCTGCTTGCTCCATTAAGCGGGTTATTTTACCTAATTGCCCGGGCTGGTCCTGTTTTAGTCGTTGAATAAGTATTTCATGGTCTCCCACAACTTCAATTCCTCTTATTTCAAGTGCTCTGCGGGCAGCTATGGTATCTTCAAAAAGAAAATGAGCAATGCCATTATTTCCATTTACCCAGGCCCCTCCACCTTCCACACTTACTCCGGCTCGCGCTAATGCTTCTCCCATTTCGGCTAATGCTCCCGGATGATTCTCAAAATGTATTTCTAAATCTTTCATAATAAAACTGTTATAATGGGATTATATGTATTTCCGATTTCACCGAATTTGCGATGTAACATTTTTTATGAGCTGTTTTATGCATATTAGCAATTTGCTCCTCTGAAGGAATAGTGCCCCCAGCAAAAATTATTTTTGGTTTTAGGTTAACAGTGGTCATGGCCATTTCTCCATTTTCAATTTTCTCTATGAATCCTTCCGCATTATCTTCATATTTTTCAACAATGAATTTTTGAGCAGCAGCAATGGATAAAAAAAACAGCATGTGACAGCTTGAGAGCGCTGCTAGAAAGGATTCCTCGGGATCCACAGCTGTTCCGTCGGACATGGGTAGCGGAACAACATGAGGTGACGAAGAGGCTAAGATTACCATTCCACCATCAAAAACCCACCTGTGTCTACGACTATATTTCCCATCGATAAATTTCTCCCCGGGATTCTTGTTCCAAAGTATTTTAACCGTATAATTCATGTTCTTATGTTTATTATAATAAGTACAAAAGTATGTGAACCTATTTTTTGATATTTCATTTTAAAATGAAATATGGAAATTGATCTAACAATTCTTTTTGATGTTTTGTTGACAAAGCGAATTAAGTATTTAAAATAGTAAATCATTGCCAGTAAGTCACAAAGACACAAAGATTCCCCAAGAAAAACTTTGTGTTGCTTTGTGACTTAGTGTCTTTGTGGCAAAAATTCCAACCCTTACATTTTGCATTTAGGTACAAAATTCATTTTTAAGTGTAATTTTCATTAAAAATCCGTTTTTAAACGGCGTACCCCCTAAATTCTTCTCAGGAAAAATTAAATTTTTTTTTAAGAATCAGAATAATCCACTACATTTATGCTCTTTTTTAAAATTACTCACATAATTATTATTCAAAAACTTAATATAAATGCTATGAATGAAGCCATCGCTATTTTGTGCGCAGGGGGCCCGGCTCCGGGAATTAACACGGTAATAAGCTCTGTAACTAAAGTCTTTCTTAACAAAGGTTTTGATGTAATTGGTATTCACGGTGGATATAAAGGTTTGTTCGGCGAGAAAGAAGAATACGAACGCCTCAATTTCGAATTTGCCGACAATATATACACTCGCGGAGGTTCTGCATTACGTATGAGTCGTCATAAACCAAAAGACACTGAATTTAAGACCGATTTTTTTGAAAAGAATAACGTTAAACTTTTGGTAACTATTGGTGGTGATGATACTGCCTCAACGGCCAATCGTTTATCAAAATTTCTTGCAGAAAAGAAGCTGAAAGTTGCTAATATCCATGTTCCAAAAACAATCGATAACGACCTTCCATTACCAGAAGGGTTTCCAACATTTGGTTACCACTCGGCGAAAGAAGAAGGTGTACGCTTGGCAACCACAGTTTACGAAGATGCACGTACAAGTGGTAACTGGTTTGTAGTATCAGCAATGGGCCGCGAAGCTGGTCACCTTGCCTTTGGTATTGGAACCGCCTGTCATTATCCCATGATTATTATTCCTGAAGTATTTAATAAAACCAAGATCACTTTTGAGAAAATTATCAACCTGGTAGTTTCTTCAATGATCAAACGCAAAATAATGGGATTAAATTATGGTTGCGCCATTATTTCCGAAGGAGTGTTCCATTTTATGAACGATGAGGAAATTATAGGCACAGGTATTAACTTTACTTATGATGATCATGGTCATCCTGAATTAGGCAATGTAAGTAAATCTCATATTTTTAACATGTTGGTTCAAACCAAGTTAAAATCTTTGGGAATTAAGATAAAAAGCCGTCCTGAAGAAATGGGTTATGAACTTCGTTGCTGCCGTCCTATTGCTTATGATCTTTCGTATGCAACTTTACTTGGTTTGGGAGTTTATAAACTCTACAGCCAGGGAATAACAGGATGCATGGTAACTACCGATAGAAAAGGTGACGTTACTCCGCTTTATCTGAAAGATGTTGAAGACGCCAATGGAAAAGTTAAACCACGGTTGGTAAATGCTGAATCAGAAAAGGTTCAACTTGTTTACTACAACAATCTTCATTACATCACTAAAGCGGATTATGCAGCCGCCAAAAAATATGTTCCAAACCCTGAAGAATTTGATTTCTTCAAGATTATGAACTGGCCCGAATAAAAAATAAAGGCACAAAATAAAAAACGCTGAGACATAGAAATGTGTCTTGGCGTTTTTTGTTTTGTCATGCTTTATATATTTTTGAAGAATAAAACTTAAACATGCGCATTTTTTTAACAGGTTTCATGGGTAGTGGTAAAACTACAATAGGCCCCTCGCTTGCATCGCAGCTTGGCTGTAAATTCATTGATCAGGATGATCTTATCGAACATCATTATAACATGTCTGTAGGAGAGGTATTTGCAAAATTTGGTGAAGCAAAATTTCGTGAAACAGAAAGGGATGTTCTGGTAGAAGTTGTGGCCGGCGATAATTTAATCATATCGACGGGTGGTGGTGCTCCCTGTTTTTTCAATAACATGGAATTCATGAACCGTTATGGTATAACTGTTTATCTCAAAGCAGAACCTGTGACACTGATGAATCGCCTTAAAAAACTAACTGATACTCGTCCTCTCCTCAAGGGCAAGACAGAACTGGAACTCATGCAATTCATTACGGATAAGCTGAATGAACGCGAACCCTTCTATCAAAAAGCTATATTAAACATTCAAACGGATTCGTTAGACGTGAGGCAGGTTATCCAAAAGATTGTTGAATTTAGTCGGAAAGCTGTGAGTAAGTAAACCATATCCGGGAAAAAATGTTTTACATTTACGTGAATTACAAAAATTACAGATTGTAGCCATGTGATCAGGAATTTAACAAAAGTACACGCATATGAATTGGATGGAATATTTGGAACCTTTGTTCAAGCTATACGGAAAACGTAAGCATCCACTTGAGTACAACAATAAATATCAGCTGGTGGTTATGGTAATCCTGTCAGCCCGTGATTCTGACAAACACATCAACACATTGGCTCCGAAACTTTTTGATGCCTATCCTAACATAAGCAGCCTTGCCAGAGCAACTCCTGACGACCTTCATCAATATATCGGTTCGGTGACAAACTTCGGAAACAAATCAACCTGGCTTGTGAAGTTAGCTCAAATGATCGGAGAAGATAGTAAGATTCCCAGCACCCTGGAAGATCTTACAAAATTACCCGGCCTGGGTCGGAAATCTGCTAATGTTATCATTCGCGAATCCAATGGAAAAGCCGAAGGTATTATTGTCGATTTGCACGTATTGAGGGTTACGCCTCGTATCAGTATAGCCACCGGAACTAATCCTGAAAAGATTGAAAAACAACTTATGGAAGTTATCCCTCAGGACCGCTGGAATGAAGCCGGAATGGCCTTTTCCTTTCTGGG
>CAYZNC010000385.1:4624-6345 GCA_964478555.1 uncultured Bacteroidales bacterium
GAACAAATTACCGCACTGAAAGCATTTCAGAAAAATGAAATAACGGAACATCTTATTTATTCCAAACTTGCTAAGGCAACCAAGGATAAACATAATGCTGAAGTTTTGGAAAGGATTGGAAATGAAGAGAAAGTCCATTACGAAATATGGAGAAGTTATACCAAAACTGAAGTACAACCTAATTATTTTAAGGTAAAATGGTTTTATTATATTTCAAAGATTTTGGGAATAACATTTGGTATTAAACTGATGGAGAGTGGTGAAAAAAACGCTCAGGGTGCTTATTCAAAACACTTAATCGATATTCCTGCCGCAAAAAAGATTATGGAGGAAGAAACTGTCCATGAACAAGAATTGATTGGATTAATTGATGAGGAACGATTGAAGTATGTTGGATCAATAGTACTTGGCTTAAACGACGCACTTGTGGAGCTTACTGGCGCTTTGGCTGGTTTTTCACTAGCCCTGCAGTCAACTCATACGATTGCCAAAGTTGGCCTCATTACAGGAATAGCGGCCACTTTTTCGATGGCTGCATCGGATTATTTATCAAAAAAAGCGGACAACACGGAGAAAAGTGCTTTGAAATCTGCAACGTATACAGGCCTAGCCTACTTAGTTACTGTTATATTATTGGTATTCCCTTATCTGATTATATCGAATTATTTAATTAGCCTGGGATTAACCTTATTCATTGCCATTTTAATCATTTTCGGCTTTAATTATTATATATCGGTAGCCAAAGACCTCAATTTTAAAAGACGCTTTGCAGAAATGGCCTTAATCAGTCTAGTAGTGACAGTGATAACTTTTGGGATAGGATTTTTGATCAAGTAACTATAATTACCTAAAACGATGATAAGAAACGTAACGCTTAAAGTTGTTTCTGTAACGATGTTTTTGTTGCAACTATCTATGGTAGCAACAGCACAGGAAACCACCCGGGAGCAATGGCTTTTTTATATGGACAAGGTTGCCCGGCCTGTTATGTCCAATATTGCTGCTGATAAGCTGAAAGAAACGATGCCGGTTATGCTTTCAAAAACAATTGATAACGCCGAAAACAGGAAAAAGGTAGCCTATCTGGAAGCTTTTGGTCGTACATTATGCGGAATTTCGCCATGGCTTAATGGTGAAGGTGGCTCTTCCAAGGAAGTGGCATTGCGCAAACAATATCGCGAGTGGGCTTTAAAAGGTATTGCAAATGCAGTAGATACCACTAAAAGCGATTATTTGCGGTGGACAGGTGGACAGCCATTGGTTGATGCTTCTTTTTTTGCTTTCGCACTGGTGCGATGTCCATGGTTATGGGAGAATATGAATGCAGCACTACGCAATAAAGTTGTAGTAGCACTTAAGGCAACCCAATCCACCATACCGGTTTATACCAACTGGATACTTTTTTCGGGAATGATCGAAGCTTTTTTCTGCAAATATAATTTACCTTATGATGCTGTTCGTATCGAATATGGAATACGTGAATTTTCGCAGCATTGGTATGTTGGCGATGGTATGTTTTCCGACGGAATGCATTTTGCTATGGATTATTATAATAGTTATGTCATTCAGCCCTACCTCACCAATATAATGGATGCAGTGGGTACAAAAAATGAATCGTTCAAGTGGTTTCTTCCCAAATTGGAAAGGATAACTGCACGATATGCCGAATTACAGGAACGCTCCATTAATACCGATGGAAGTTATCCGGTTTTTGGAAGGTC
>CAYZNC010000386.1:0-6281 GCA_964478555.1 uncultured Bacteroidales bacterium
AAACTATAACTCTCCAAATATTTTTTATTTGTATCAATGCAATGTCTCACAAAACCCTGCACAAGGGATATTCAAGAAGACAATGATTTTACTGTTAAACGATCATTTGAAACCTATTGTACTGTTGAAATCTTGAAATAACAATAATTTTGTTTAAAGGAAAACCAAATCCAAAATTGTCTCACAAAACGCAAAAATCTGTGAACTTTATGGGCACCAAACTGCTTGCGGGCAAATTATCACCCATAAAAAGCGGCCAATTAATTATCAAATTTACAATTAAATTAAATGAAACTATATCAGATTAAATTTCAACTATTTCAAATGAAAAGAGGCCCAGTTTGAGCCTCTTGATTATTCAACGTTGTTTGTTCTAAAATTTCTTTATCATATCCAAAACATTACATTATATCTAATTTTGCTTGAACCTTTTGAACAACTTCCTGCTGTTTCTGTATTTTATCCTTTTGCATTTCTTCCTGTGACTGCAAGCTAGGGATGTTGTTTTGTTCCACATTTATCTTATTATTAAGATCTTCGATATCCCTCCTCATTTTACCTTCCTTCTTGATAAGCTCTTTCTTATCGTCCTGCAGGTTATTTACCTCTTTGTCCTGTAATTTTTTTTCATCATCATTCATTGCTATACTGGACATTTTTTGTTGTTGCAGTTCCAGTTCCTTTTGTTTTTTTTCCTGCTCGGTTTTGTTTATGACAATATCGTTATTATACTTTTCAATTTTATTATGGCAATCCACGATTTTTTGATGGCATTCATTTTCTTTTTTTTCTATATCCGATTGTTCTTGATTAAATGATGTCAACTTTTTTTGCTCCACCATTAATTCCTCTTTGACTCTTTTACTATTAGTGTTTTTCGCGAAATCCATCATAAATTTGTCAATAGAACCAGCAACAACAGAATTGTTGACGGTAGTGATAAAAGTATCATTAATTGCATAAAACGCAACTAAATTAGGCCCATCAATGGTTTCATCAAACAAAGCATAAATATCTATGTTTCCCATCGAAACTATGTCAATCTTGGCATTCAGTGCCGAAACCTCGCCGTTATTTTCTTTTATATCAACTTTCCCATTGTCCTTCAGGTAATTTACCCATTCTTTTTTTAAATCTGTTGCTTTATATTGTGGCACCAAAACAGTAAAAGCATTCTCTGCTCCTTTGCTCATTTTGTGTGACACTTCGGCGATACTTGGACTGACTTGCGCTTTTGTAGTTAAAAACGTTGTTAATCCGATTACTAAGCTTAAATATATTTTTTTCATTTTATTTATTTTTTTAATTAATATTAAATCCACAGATGAACTGATGTTATATTGGATACTTTCATCTATATGGATCTGGGGAGATTTTTGTTTGCAATGTTGCTCAAAAGTAATTTGCCGGAATTTAAAATACCTGTAATAAAAATATACATCAAATGTAAGTAAAGGAAAGTCTTTTTATTTTACATAACTATTGAAAAATGTTACATAATTCACAGATTACAGGATCTTTAAACAAAAAGTTTAATTAGTAAATTCATGATGCCTCACCAATCGGTAACAATTTTTGGCACAGCTTAAAATGACGATTAATAAGCATACTTTGTCTCACAAAACGCAGAGTTGATTGGATTTTTAATAAATAATTTTAACAAAATATTTTGTTAATTGTTAAGTATTGTTCGTGAATCTTACGGTGGTGCCTTGGTGGAGATCAAGAAAATTTTAACCCAACTGGAAAAAAAGCCAAAGAATGAAAAAGACCTTAGTATTGATGCTGGCCATGACCGCCGTTCACCAACTGACGAACGCCCAAAACAAAGTAAAACTCATCAATCCCGACACGCTGGTACAACGGCTTGGGCAGCAGCATATCAAACAGGCAGGAGCGGGGCTTTCCGTGGGGTTGCTTTATAACGGGAAGTTCTATACCTATAATTTCGGTTCCATCGAAAAAGGTAAAGGTATTCCGCCAACAGAAAATACGTTGTTTGAGCTCGGCTCGATTACCAAGACGTTTATCAGTTATCTGCTCGCCAAAGCGGTCATAGATAAAAAGGCCGGGATGGATGACGATGTCCGCAAATATGTGGACGGCAAGTATCCTAACCTCGAATGCCAGGGTCACCCTATAACCCTGAAAGAACTGGCCAATACCACATCCGGTCTGCCTGATAATGTCCCTGCTTTACCCTCAGGCATCAAGTCCCTGACAGGTGATTCGCTTTGGTTTGCCGCGGAAACTTTTTACGAAAATGTGACCAGTAAAGATTTTTTTGAGGCCCTGCATTCCGTGAAGTTGGATACCGTTCCCGGCTTTAAGGCCCGCCATAGCAATGCCGGTTCGCAGCTATTGGCCTATGCATTGGAAAAAATATACCATGCATCTTATGAGGAACTGGTAGACCGGTATATTTTTAAACCCCTGCATATGGACCATACGCTGTTCCTGGCAGCAAAAGCCGGATCGCCCGCTTTGGCCAAAGGTTATAATAAACAAGGAACGCAGATGCCTTATTTCAAAGAAAGCGCTTATTCCGGTTCAGCGGGCATCAGTTCCTGCACGGAGGATATGCTGAACTATCTCCGCTTCCAACTCGATAAACAGGACTTGGCGGTGCGACTGACCCATGAAAAAACCGTCAGTATTGATGTATACGGTATTGCCCTCAACTGGTTCATTTACCGCTATGATGACGGCTATAGCCAAACCTGGATGGATGGCTCTACGTTAGGCTTTTATAATTTTATTATTTTCTATCCCGAACTTGACATGGGCATCGTCCTGTTGGGCAATAAAGCAGATGAACAGACTTATGGGCGGCTCGCCAGGTTTGCCGATCAGATCTTTAACGCGATGAAGCCAAAAAAGTAAGACCGTAAAAGGAAGATACGACAGGCTGCTACTCATAGAGCGCCATCATAAATGAATAAATCGTGCCATCGAAAGTGAGAAATCACAGAATTTATAGATTGCTCCATTTGAACAAAAATAAGAGATGTATAAAGTATTTGTACTATTCTATTTAATAAATCGTAAGACAGCCAACTTTGCTATAAAATTGAATGAATAAATTTAGCTCTCCCCTTCGTAGGTTGGTGTTTTTTGAATCAGATAACGGTAACAATTTTTAGCACAACCTAAAATGATGATTAAATAAGCATACTTTTTCTCACAAAACCCAGGCCATCGAATAATTTGAACAAAATTAACCAATTGTCCAAATTTTTATAAAAAATGAACAATTGGTATTTTCTTAATCAAAAAATGGACGTATATTTGCAATACATCCTTTTCAGGACGGTAATGGCAGAACCGGTCGTATTTTAATTTATTATATCTGATAAAAAAAGGGTTGCTGTCACAACCAGTACTATATCTCTCCAAGTATATCATAATGAACAAAGCAGATTATTATTACCGGCTTGGCGCTGTAACTCAAAGAGCGCGGTGGAAAGACTGGATATTATATATGTTGGATGCTGTAGAAAAAACATCGGTTATCACAAACAATCTTATTAATGAAATTTTTCAGCAAATGGAAACAACTTTGGAATATGGGGAAAATAAGATTAAATGGTACAATAAAGAATTAAATGAAGCCATATTCAGCCAACCTTATATGAAACCAAAAATTATTGGAGACATTTTAGAAAAAACATCCCGCACCACGCTTACCAAGTATATGGCCGAACTAGTTAATGCCAAAATTTTAATACCTAAAAAAGAAGGTACAAAAATATATTATCTCAATGACGACCTTATAAGAATATTGCAGAATAACTAAGTGGGAATGAATAGACTATTTTTCAAATATTATTATGACATAACGAAAATCAATATTCTTGTTTCAATTCTGATTGGACTTCAGGATATAGGAATTTGTTTCGGTACTTTTGGAACGTTAATTTCATTTTTTGTTTATCGCTATTTTAAGAATGACCAGTATTATTTTTATTTAAATCAAGGATTTACAAAGAAAGAATTAATGTTTAAAGTCTTTATGATAAATTTTACAATATCTTTTATTGTATATCTCGTATTCTATTTTTAATAAAAATATGATAAACAGCCTTAAATTAGATTCTGTTGAGCTAAGTTTTGGTAAAGAAAAAATATTATCAGATGTTAATTTCACATGTAATATAGGTGAAATTCTTGCAATTTTTGGAAAAAATGGTTCAGGAAAGTCAACATTGTTAAAAATATTATTTGGGGCATTAAAACCCAATAAAATTGAGCTTTATATAAATAATAACAGGATTGCAAAAATAAGTACAAAAAATAAATTGATAGCTTATCAACCACAAGTACCATTTCTTCCAAAAGACATAACTGTAAGGCGAATTATTCCGATGTATTTTTCTGATGGAGAAACGCAAGACAAAATATTTTATTCTCCACTAATTAATAAAATAGAAACCAAAAGAATCGGAACACTTTCCCTTGGAGAACAAAAATATTTAGAGTTTTTATTGATAATAAATTTAAATCATCAATATATTTTACTTGATGAACCTTTTACAATGTTGGAACCTATGTATATAGAATCAATTAAAAATATCTTAACAAAATACAAAAAGGACAAAGGAATAATTATTACAGACCATTATTATCGTGATATTTTAGAAATTGCAAATAAGAAAATAATAATAAAAGATGGTATCTCACATGAAATTTCAAATTCGGGTGAATTATATAATTATGGTTATATTCCTTCAAAAAATAATTTACCAAGTGAGGACAGGTTGAGGCTGAATTCTGTTTGAAACGCTAAAGTGACAAAAGCCCCCTAACTTTTTTTAGTTATAATATCATTGCAGAAATAAAAAAAATGAAAATATTTTGAAACGTTTTAAGTATTTTGCGTCTTATAGGTAAAAGGTTAATAAATTATTTTAATTCATATTTTTGCAATTAACACTTAAAACACTAACCAATCATGAAAAAAGTCGCTACAATCTTGTTAATGCTAAATCTCAGCATAATTCTTGCAAAAGGTCAACTCCTGTGATCACTTTAACTAGCCCATCATCATTCTTATTATATAAACTTACTTTGAAAGCTAATGCTAATAATACACCAATACAGGTAGACCATTATAATGATGGATTGCAATTATTAGACTTTACTATCGATACTGTCGAAAAAGAAATCCAATTTTATGGAATGTCTCAAACCATAAAAATTTATGGTCCGGTTGTATTTCTTAGATGCAGCATGTATCAACTAACCGCTTTGGATGTATCTCAAAATCCTTATTTGACGTATCTTGATTGCACAATTAATCAGCTTCAATCATTGGATGTGACCAAGAATACTGCATTGACTGCACTTTTGTGCGGAGTTAACCAACTCTCCACTTTGGATTTAACAAAGAATTTGAAGCTGACTGATCTCGATTGTAGTTCTAATAGGCTTTCCAAGTTGAACGTAACCCAGAATACTGCATTGACTTCACTTTGGTGCGGTTCTAACCAGCTCGACTCCTTGGATATAAGTAAGAATTCGAAGTTATCATTGCTTGAGACCCGCACCAACAAACAAACATTTTCTACATTACCAACGGTAAAACCGCTTTTCTTAAAATTCAACCAGATAGCGTGTACTGCGAAATGACCAATGCTTTCTTCCCTGATTTTGCTCTTGCAAATGCTTTAAAAACCACTTGTACTCAATTAGTATTAAAAACTACTATTAATGATTTGCAAGCCAATGCCCCTGAAATATACACCCACGATAAAACATTATGCATAAAACTATTATACGAGGCACAACTATCAGTTTTTGATATCAATGGCAAAATGTTAATATCCAAGCCTATAAATAGTGGTTTAAATTATTTTCCTATACAAATAAGTGGAGCGTATTTGGTAAGGATTACCGGAAATGAGGGTTCATTTGCAAGAAAGGTAATTATTGAATAGATGTGTTTCTGTTTTGAATCATTCACTTAGGAAGTTGTTCAAAAAAATGACCTTTATTTCTTGCTAAAATTGTCTCGCAAAACGCATCTGTTGGAAAACGGCACAAATTTATGGTATATACAAGAAATATTAGGACATAGCAGTAGCAAAATTACTGAAATATACACTTGTAACTACCAAAAGCATTGGTAAGATTAAAAGTCCGATAGAGGATTTGAATATTTAAGAAAAGAAATTACATTTGAATAAACAAAAAATAAAGTACAACCCGCTTATGAAAAAACCGTACCTATACAACCAAAATTAGATGTATAGGTACGGTTGAGTTGTTCCTATAACGGTGTT
>CAYZNC010000387.1:0-6274 GCA_964478555.1 uncultured Bacteroidales bacterium
ACGTTGGGTGCAAGCCTGAAAACCGCTTCGAACAACAATTTTCTGCTAACTTGAAAAATGATTAAACCATAATGCAGATTGGATTTGGACAACTGAAAAATCCCATCAATGGGCTTTGATTTTTAGCTGACCCGCTTTGCGCCTTTGAGGGCGCATTAGGGAACGAAACTTGAAACTGCCACCGCACATTGCAGCACATTTGCAAGCCCACACAGGCCAACGCTCAAACCAAGGGCTTGCAAAAGAGCTGCAAACTTTCACCCCACCAAAGCTTAGTTGTAACGTTTATGGTTTTTGAAGGCTCCAATTTTTAATTGACAGCTTTATGTTTGTTCACAAAATAATCTGAGTAAACAAGAATATTATTTTGGTCAAATAATTTAATTTCCCTAACAGAGCCGCAGCCATTAAAAAGATAATGAAGTCCCACAAGTTTTCCTAATGATGCATTAAAGGCTAGATCAAATACCTTTTTCCCTTCAATAAATACACTTACATGTTTATTTATTGCCTGTATTTTAATTGTCTTCCAATCAGATAAGTTTGTTCCTAAAGCAGAAAAGTCATTTTCGGAGCCTTTCAAGTTTTTATCGCCATAATGAACATTTAAGGTTGAAGTACAACCAATGTTACTGAAAGGAGTTAGTAGACGACCATTTTCAAATTTTAATACAATTTCGGAATATTGGCAGGATGAACCACCTTCTTCCACATTGTTTTTGATTTCGGAAATTAACGTGAAATTGTCACATTTGATATTTTCAAAGTCCCGAACTTTATAAAAACTAACAAAATAATCTTTTGTAATATCTATACCTAAGGTTTTTATATATTCCGGCGAAATATGCAAGTTTTGGTTTTCAATTATTTTTTTATCAATATAAATCGGTTTTTCTTGGTATCTGTCAGTCTTAACCATAGGAAGCCAACCCTCAGTTTTAATCAAAAGAGGTGAATGTTTTATTACCTTATTGCCAACTATCAACTTAGCATCAAAATATCCGGGATAATAATAAATACAAGAAAAGTGTTTGTTCATTGCTGAGACTTTAACTTGCTTTTCGTCGTCCCAATCTTGTTGAATAAATGCACTGTCAAATCCGGTTTTAGAAATATCATAATGGAACACCACCGTATTAGGCACACCTAATAACCTATTTTGTTTCAATTCAAATATTATATCATTAGAATTAATTGAGGTATATCGATTTGTCATAAAAATAATGATGGTAGTAAGCAAGGTTAATGCTATGGCAATATATACTGAAATCTTACGATTCCATTTAAGGGAGTATATTTTTCTTTTAGGTTTTGATGGAACGTCTTTATTATTTCCAATAATATGCTTGTTTTTAAAGTCGTACCAATCTCTGTAATTAAGAAATCTGCTTAATGTATTGAGCGTTGTAATATTGGGTATGGTGTCAGTTTTGTAGACCCATAACCTTTTTAAGGTAGAAACACTAAGCTGAACATTGGTTTTCTCATAAATGAGATCGCTCAAATGCTCATAATCCTGCTGTATCCAACCGGTATTATCGCCAATATTAATTATTGCTTCAATTTTCTGTTTACACAGGTTTAAATAATTTTTTTCTTGTAGGCTACGCATCTCAACAAAAATTACAAGTGAACAAAAGATGAATATAAAATGAACAGCTAAAGAATTCGCAAATTCTTTTTTTCCAATGATATTTGACCATTAATTAATCTTAATGCAAAAATATATGACTGCTAAATTATTACTTTTATTAGGATGTTTCATATCCCTTAAAAGTTATTGCCAAAATGATACTATATGGTATAAGTCAATTTGCAATGAAAACCTGACTATACCCTCTGATGTAGAAGCGAAAAAAGCAATTTACAAAGGGAAAGATGCCATATTGATTGATAATATGGTAAAAAAGGAAGAGGGTGGCATTTGCCTTTTGAATGATGTTCAGTTTATAAATGGAACAGTTGAATTCGATCTTGCATCTGATACATTTGCAGGAATTACATTTAGGACGCAAAACGAGCAGTTGGGTGAATGTATTTATTTCAGACCTTTCAATGCAGGAACAGTTAAACATAAACGTACTGTCCAATACGTGGCAAAAGGGACTAAATACACATGGTTTTATTTAAGGGAAAATTTTCCGGGTGTATATGAATCAGCGGCAGACATTAAGAAAAACGAATGGTTTCATGTTAAACTCGAAATAAATGGGAATACGGTAAAAGTATATGTAAATAATCTTGACGAACCGTCCCTTGTTGTGAATGATATGAAACTTGATGTGAAAAAAGGCTTCGTTGGCTTATGGACATGGAAAGCTTATTATTCAAACCTAAAAATCGTAAGGAATGATTAATCTTAAAAATGATGATGATAGAAATATTTATTATAATGTTTAGTAGGTATTTAAAACAGCAATTAATTACTAAATCAATAACTAGATAAACAAAATGAACATGAAAAAACTTACAATATTAATTCTAATCGGAATTACAGTAGGCTCCTCACTCAAAGGACAGATTAATAAAAAAATATCAACTATTGATAGTATGATCAATATATACACCCATTACTATGGATTTTGCGGAACAGTTTTAATTGAAAAAAAAGGCAAGTTAATTTTAAATAAAGGATATGGATATTCCAGTTATGAGTTAAATATTCCAGCAAGTGATTCAACAAAGTACCACATTTGCTCAATTTCTAAAGGTTTTACAAGGGTATTGATTGATGGATTAATAAACGAAGATAAAATTAAGCTCGATGATAAGTTATTTAAATATTTGCCTGAAATAGGAGAAAAAATAGGCAATGCAGTTCAAATAAAACACTTGTTAATTCATCAATCTGGATTAGAAGAGCATTTTTTTGATCCACTGAGTCGTAACACCAAGATAGATAATATCAAATCAATCAAAGATTCTAAATTACTTTTTGAACCTGGTTCAAAAGAAGAGTATTGTAACCTTAATTACTATATTCTTGGTATTATCATTGAAAGATTAACAGGTCATGAATTAGCTTTTGAGTATAATGAAAAAATATTTAAGCCACTTGGAATGACTGATTCGTATCTTGACAATGTTGAAAGGATGCTTAAAAATATGGCCGTTCCCCATTATACGAATCAGGTAAACCAAGATGATATGTTTATTCATGTCTATCCAAAACCAAATGACAAAGGATTTGCTGCTGGTGGAATTATTATGACAACTCAAGATTTATACAAATGGATTAAAGCATTTCATTCAAATAAATTTGGATTAAAAGTCGATGATTTACGGAATGACAATTCGAATAATTACGGTAAAGCTTATGAGAATTATTCATTAGGTTGGGAAACGAATGGTATAAAACGCAGGTATATCGAAGGTGACGGAATAGGTGAGGGATTTAGAAGTTTATATCTATATTTTCCCGATGATAGTTTAACTATCTTATTTTTGAACAACTCATATTATTTTCCTGCAGATTATAATACTAATAGAAATTATGTTCTTTTTGACAATGTTGTTTATAGATCGGCCGATATAATGTTAGACCGAAAATTTACATTACCTGAATTGCCTGTTGGACAACTATTAATAGAGAAAATTAAAAAAGGGAATTCTGTTGATGCAATAGTTAATGAGTATAATAAACTTAAAAATGATAGTAAGTCTTTCATCTTTGATGTAAAACAACTTAATAGGGTTGCATATTTCTATTTGAAGAACAATAATCTTGACAATGCCTTTAAAATATTCACATTAAACTTATCTGAATACCCTGATAGTTGGATTGCAAATGATGGCATAGGTGAGTATTTCCTTAGAAAAGGAGACCGGACAAATGCAATTAAATATTTAGATATAAGTTTGACTAATAATCCCAATAAACGAAGGGAAGAACGAAAAATGCATGATATTAGAAGAGATAATATAGAAATATTAAAAACGAGTAATTGACACCCACTAACACAGTATAAGCAGATAAGCAAGCTGAAATTTACAAGTCGCAAGAAAAAATATTTTTTTGCCTACGTGATTTATGTAATAACCTTAGATAAAGTTGTATGAAGCATTCGCATATGTATTTTTACCTTCGGTAAAGTTGCATGAGACACCGTAAAAAGTGTTTTTCGCTCTGGTTAAATTCAAACAAGCTCTGGCAAAGTTGCAAAGATGAGCGGAAAATATAAAACAGTCGAGAATTTATTTGTGACAAACAACGATTAAATTGTAACGAACGAGAATAAAGATAAAAGAATAGATGCGAAGTTTGTCACAAGCCTCCACACAAAGGCAAGCACATTTGCAATTCGCGCAAAGCCCAACCGCAAACCAAAAATTGCAAAAGAGCTTGCCTTTTTATCCACCCGCATGGCAAGGTTAGTGCAACTTGATAAGGTTTTAAAGACCCAACCTAAAAAAATTAAAACCCCCAACACACAATCCACCTTGATTGAGAGATTTAGTATTTGGATAACTTTTCGATTAAATAAATTGATTTATATTTGGCTTTGAAAACGAAAAAAATAAAGGCCAGCACCCAACAATAGCTCATACGCAATGCGGGTTTAAGAGGTTTTGCAAGTGCAGTTCTCGTATCATATTTTCGTCACGGTTGATACAGACGCAGCTTCGTAATCCCGCACTGCGCATAGCTGCGGACGTTTATGCACCACTATAAAAAAGGACACACACGAATGACTAAACTATTTTTGATATTATACTTTGTAATCCTTTTGGGCGGATGTGCAAATTCAACCAACCAGGGATTAAAGATTGTTGTACCGAGCGACACGACTAAATCATTTAGGATTGGTGATTTTTGGTTGACTCCCAAACCTTCTTTTGATTTTAATTCTGTTGGAAAAGCTAAAGGTGATACATTTGATTTAGTGACTTGCTCAGATTATGTTTACTTCCCATTTGGCAAGATTAATAACAAAACTGAATTAAAAAGCAGCATACTAAAGGATTTTAATGTTATTAATCGGACAGATTCCTTGGATAATGGGATTTTTGAATTTCAAATATTAAATAATAATTCGAGTAAATTGATTCTTTTCTTTGATAACGACCCTGAAGCTACAATTTCATCTTACATATTCAAAGGGGAGATTAATGATAAAAATGTTAGATTTGTTAATAAGGTGGCAATTGGGATGAATATAAAGGATTTTATAAATGAATTTTTTGACTTATTTCCAGACGAGCTAATAGACAGGTATAATGTGATTGTCCTTGAGTCATGTGTATCTGGATTAAATCATGTTTATACTTTTAAGGACAAAAAACTAATCGAACTCCATTGAGAAAACTATTTGAAAACACAGAATATCAAAATGTCAAAGAACAAAAATATAATCAATTAAAATTATTCTAATCTAAACGCAACGCTAGTGATCATTTTTGATTGGATGTGGACAAAATTCTAATAATGCAGGTAATCCAAACGATTCGATTAAAGCTAATTTAATTGAAAATAATACCAGCAATACCAAATTACAAAAAGATACTTCAGTAGTAGCTAAGTTCATGGACTACCATAATAATGGGTTAATTCTTCCTGCTGATTATAAGTTATATAACGAAAATATCAAAGTAATTGGAAATACTAGAATTAAAAGCATTAAACAGATTAAAATCCTACAAAAAACAAAGGATAAATATCCTCAAATGACTAACGTAGATTATTGTGATTGGGCAAATTATTTAAAAATTATTAATGATGGAGATACCATCATCGTTTTTGGGAAGAATGTATTGGAAACTTCAGCTTTTAAAGAGAATCTAAAATTAAAATCTGTCACAATTGATTTGGTTTTAGCTGAAGACTTTTCTATGAAAGCAGAGGATGATAAAGGCACCACTGGATGCAATGATTTTAGTTATATGTTTATTAATTCAAAACGAGGACTATTTTCATTGATATATTCACAAAACTCAGGCAAAGATTCGAACTCGGAATTTGCAGTGTTAACACATAATTCAGGTATTGGGGAAGAAATTAAAAACATAAAAATCACTGGAGATACTTTAATATTAAAAATTGATGCAATTTATCAAGAAGGTACAGGTTCTTATAAGGTAAAAATATTTCATTCGACAAAATGGACATTTATTGAATCTAATAGGATGAGAAAATATGAATAAAAACTACTGGCAACATCGTATAAATTTTATTGGGGCGGAAGTGTCTATTTCAATGATATTACTGCTATTCCAGGTTTGTGTGCCTTGATAATGAATCGCTCCTTGGCTTCCCAACAAAACTTATACGCAACGT
>CAYZNC010000388.1:0-6264 GCA_964478555.1 uncultured Bacteroidales bacterium
TGGGCCTCGTGGTATGCCATTACACAACAAATGGATAAAGTATTCCCTTTATATTCGAAAATGGGTGTAAAAGGATTTAAGATCGATTTTATTGATCGCGATGATCAGATAGCAGTGGCTTCTACTTATGAAATTGCAAAGAAAGCTGCGGAATATCATTTGCTTGTTGATTATCATGGTGTTTTCAAACCAACAGGATTGCAGCGTACTTACCCGAATGTGATAGGTTACGAAGGTGTTAAAGGTTTGGAGAATGTAAAATGGGCTACAGAGGATGCGCCACGCTACGCCGTTAGTATTCCTTTTATACGTATGATAGCAGGCCCAATGGATTACACACCTGGAGCCATGAGAAATTCCAACAGGGCAAATTTCAGACCTATCAATGACATGCCTATGAGTCAGGGTACCCGTTGTCACCAATTGGCAATGTATGTGGTTTATGAAGCACCATTGCAAATGCTTTCGGACAATCCTACCATTTACATGAAAGAGCAGGAGTGTACGGATTTTATTACAAAAATTCCTACCACATTCGATGAGACGGTAGCATTGGATGGAAAAGTAGCTGAATACGCTGCAATCGCTCGCCGAAAGGGAAATACATGGTATGTTGGCGCTATGAGTAATTGGAATGCACGGGATTTGACGCTCGATTTTTCATTCCTTCCAAGCGGAGTCTATGAAGCTGTGGTCTTTAAAGACGGTATTAATGCTGACCGGGATGCAACAGATTATAAAAAGGAAGTGATCAAAATTGCACCCGGTGATCAGGTAAAAATTCAGCTTTCGACTGGCGGAGGTTGGGCTGCAAGGTTAGAAAAATTATAAAAACAGCTATATATGAGAACATTGAAGACTTTAATTATTCTGCTGACACTTGGCATTGTTCAGCTGGCTCAAGGACAAACGAGTGATAATCAAAAACGGGATTCATACTATAATGTAAAAACATTCGGTGCAAAAGGAAATGGTACTGATATCGATTCCCGAGCCATTAACAGTGCCATTTCGGAAGCAGCAAAACAAGGAGGAGGAACAGTGTATATTCCGTCTGGCAATTATCTTTCAGGATCTATTCACCTGAAAAGTAATATAACATTATATCTGGAAAGCGGCGCCACACTGATCGCAGTATCTGATGATCCTGAGGTTAACTATGATCAGGCTGAGCCCAGTATCAATGACACTTACCAGGATTACGGCCATAGCCACTGGCATAATGCTTTGATCTGGGGCGATAGCATTCACGATGTCTCAATTCTCGGCCCCGGTTTAATTTACGGTAGAGGCCTGGTGAAAAATTGGGTTAAAGAAGGTAAAATTGGTGATAAAGCCATTAGTTTACATTGGTGCAGAAATATTATCATCAGGGATATTTCTATATTGCATGGAGGATGGTTTGCCATCCTGGCCACAGGTGTCGATAACTTTACTGTAGACAATCTTAAAATTGATACCAATCGCGATGGTATTGATTTCGATTGTTGTAAGAATGTGCGTGTTTCTAATTGCTTTGTCAATTCACCTTATGATGATGGGATTTGCCCCAAGAGTTCATTTGCGCTGGGCTATGCCAGGGCTACAGAAAACGTTACCATTACCAATTGCCAGGTGAGTGGGTATGATGAAGGAACACTCCTTGACGGAACCTATAAACGTACCGAGAATGCAAAATATAAAACCAGACCCACCGGTAGGATTAAATTTGGAACGGAATCCAACGGCGGTTTTAAGAATATCACCATTTCCAACTGTGTGTTTGATTATTGCAGAGGTATAGCCCTGGAAACAGTAGATGGTGCTCTTTTGGAAGATGTAACGATCAGCAATATCACCATGAGAGATATTGGTAACGACCCCATTTTTTTAAGACTTGGAGCCCGCATGCGAGGTCCAAAAGATGTGCCGATAGGCGAACTTAGACGCATTAAGATCAGCAATATCGTTGTGTATAATGCCAGTCCCAATTATTCATGCACAATTAGTGGTCTTCCGGGACATGATATCGACGATGTTCAGTTAAGTAATATACGTATTTACTATAGAGGCGGAGGAGTTAAGGGTATGGAAGTAAAGGAAATCCCTGAGAACGCCGAAAAATATCCTGAACCGGGAATGTTAGGAGAAGCTACTGTTTACGGCTTGTTTATACGCCATGCAAAGAATATTCAGTTAACGGATGTCCAATTCAGTTATTTAACGCCCGATTATCGTCCCGCTTTCCGGTTTGATGATGTTAAAGGAATTTACATGCATCATGTTAATGCCCAGACGGAACCGGGCTCTGATTTGATGCTGATGAACAACGTTAGTGATCTGAGCATATTCCAAAGTTTAGGTATGCCTGACCAGCAATTAAAAAGTGTGGATAAAAAAACATTGAAATAAAGACCCGAAAAAGAGGAAGAGCCGAAGGCTGTCAAACTTGACTGCCTTCGGCTCTTCTAGATTAAACACTGATTATAATTCTTTAGTGATTATTTTTTGATGACAATGCTTTTAAATACGCCATGCAGTGTAAATACCCTTACCAAATAAGCACCCTGACTTAGTTTGCTCATGTCGATGGTTTTAATATTGTCTCCTGCACTTTTTACTAGTATACCTGTCAAATTATAAATCTCAACCCTTTCTATTCTGGCATCGGAAACTATGGTTAAATTTTCTGTGACAGGGTTAGGGAATAGACTGAATGTTATAGTACTCGCGTTTTGTACAAGGGTACCAGGTGAGGTATTTACGGTAGCAACAATTTCTGACCTTGTACTGGTACAGTTGTTTGCTGTAGCATCCACGAAATACGAAGTAGTAGCGCTGATGATAGGAGTGGTAAAGTTTGCTCCTGTACCAAGCGATGCGCCACCTGTAGCTGCTGCATACCAGTTGACGGTTCCAGCTGAAGCGTTAGCACTTATAGTAACAATGCCTGCGTCATTACGAGCTGCTGGAGTAGTGGCTGTGATAGTAGGTGTGTTATTTATGGTAGCAACGATTTGTGACCTAGTCCCAGTGGTACAGCTGTTTGATGTAGCATCGGTGAAGTACGAGGTAGTAGCGGTGATGCTGGGTGTAGTGAAGCTTGTGCCTGTACCTAACGATGCTCCACCTATAGCTGCTGAATACCAGTTGATGGTGCCTGTTGAAGCAGAAGCACCTAAGGTAACTGTACCAGCGTCACAACGCGCTGCCGGAGTAGTAGTGGTGATAGCTGGTGAGGTATTTATGGTAGCAACGATTTCCGTTCTCGCACTGGTGGTAAGGCTATTTGCTGTGGCATCAACGAAGTACGAGGTAGTAGTGCTGATGCCAGGAGTGGTAAAGCTTAAACCTGTACCTAATGATGAGCCCCCTGTAGCTGCTGCATACCAATTGATGGTACCATCTGAAGCGGTAGCACCAAGAGTAACAGTACCAGCGTTACAACGAGCAGCCGGAGCTGTAGCGGTGATGGTTGGTGGGGTAGGATTGTTATTGTTATATACCACGCTCATATAGAACAGGTAATTTGTACCAACTTTCTTAACAGTGTTAGAACCTGCTGGAAGCGAAACAGTAACAATACCAGTAGTGGGAGGATAAGTTGTAACATCAACAGAAACCGATCCGGAATAAGAACTGCCAAATACAAGTGTTAATGTACCAGCATCTGTTGTAGTAAATGCAATATTGGTAGTTGACTCCATTTTCAGACACTGAGTTAATGTCAATCCGGCATAAGTTGCAGATCCGTAGCTTGTCGAAAGATTTCCGGTAATCGTATAGAATGTACTGGTTTTGCCCGATAGCGTGAAGTTTTGTATCATATCACCGGCGTTGTTGCTACTGACCGTTATGGTTCCGGATCCTGATGTAGGCGTACCTACGATGCCGGAAGTAGTAATGGTATATGTTAAAGTAGCTGTTGGAGTGCCCGATATAGTGATTGTTTTGGCCATGGCATCTTTTACAAAACTAATTCCTGATGCAGGCAATCCAGTCACAGTAGCATCTGTTGCATCGCCACCCCAGGTGAAAATGATTGTGCTAATGGCACTACCACTGGTTACTGTTTGGTTGTTGTTGGTAGTTGAAGTGAGTGTTTGGCTACTTGGAAGCGAAACGGTAATGGTTCCAGATGCCGTTGCAGGCGTACCTGCAGTACCGGAAGTAACAATGGAGTAAGCTATTGTAGCTGTTGGAGTGCCTGAGATAGTGATTGTTTGGGATACTACATCTTTTACAAAACTAATTCCTGATGCAGGCAAGCCAGTTACACTAGCATCAGTGGAGGCACCACCCCAAGTGAAAACGATTGTACTAATGGCAGTTCCACTTGCCACTGTTTGGTTGATGTTGGTTGGTGAAGTGAGCGTTTGACTGCCTTCACCTTGTATATAAACCAGTTTGGTCGTATAATTGGTAATGGCAGCTTTCAATGCTGTATTAACCAAATAAGAAGCATCATCGACCGCGTTATTAAAATACCATTTAAAATCACCGCCTTTAATACGTCCCGCATAGGTAGTGTCTTTAGCCACAGCTGCAGCAGGATCGTCGATTACCAGATTTTTGACATATAAACTCGCATCAGTATCAAAATTATTATAAATATTGGCTCCCTGAAGCGATTTTACACTGGCAGGTACTTGTTCGTTGCGCGTTAGTGCGGCATAAGCATCAAAATCGCTCGTCGAACTAATAACTCCGGCAATATTGAAAGCAGGATTAGGATCACCGTAAGCTACAAACCGCATATTATTAGTACCTATAGAAGCATCGAAAGTATTATTGTAGGATTTAATGGTACCACCATCTTCATTGGAGAAGGTGCCAAATGTTAGATCTTTTATTTGGTGCGATTCATCCCATATATCGGTACCTTGCATTGAGGTCATCATGGGATGTTTACAATTGCGGAAATAATTACCTTCAACAAATAACGAAGAGCCATCGGTTGAACCGCATCCGTATTTTGCAATGCCATCCAAATAGTTATTATAAAAGTGTACAGAATAAAAACGTACCCGTGGGTGACGTGAATCTGAGTGATCGAACCAGTTATGATGATAGGTAACATACAATCCCGTTGTCGTATTTTCGCTCAGGCCTAAAAGACTGGATTTTCCGTTATCATGGAAGTGGTTATAAGAGAATGTACAATAGGTTGATCCTTTACAATCCAATGCGCCATCGCCCTTTATCTGGTCAGCATCGCTACCGGCGTCGCCATAGAACATATCGCAATTGTGAACCCAAACATGATCATTATCTTGTTGTAATCCGAAATCATCACCTGCGGTGCTGTTACAGTTCATCGCTGCGAGATTTCTTATTTCAACGTTTGTGGCATCTTTAACACGGAAACTCCATCCATTGCAAACAGCATCGTCGCCGACACCTTCAGCAGTAATATAACACGATGTGTTTTGGTTGTTCTCAATGAGGATGTCGCCATCAGCCATGGTAGTAAAGTCGGTAATATTTCCTATTAAACGTACAATTAAAGGACGAGTGTCTTTCCCTTTGCCAAAACCTTCCATAATCGCTTCTAAACCTACACATGGATTTGAGTTGGCATTCGTTACATTAAGCGAAATAGTGTTTTTAGTGTTTTCTGTAATGTACAATATTACAGCACCATCCTTGGGAGTGCCATCAGCTTTATAAGCTCCGGGAACGCGTCCGCCATCAAAAGCGAAACCAGTACGGTCGTGGGCTAGCACCGTGATACTTCCAGTTGATGTTGCTGTTTTTTCTACTCCCGAAATAACCGGAGCTATCTTTAAAGTGTAATTACCTGCAGCAAGTCCTAACACATCGGCACGAAAATAAGTGCCATAACTACGAATAAGCTGGTTATCTATTTTTTGGTCGGTTAAACCATTGCCACTGTAATAGACATTGTAACTTGTGGCACCGGTAACTGGCTGCCATTTTACATAGGCGGATTCCAACCACCCTGCAGATTCATTGATTGTTATTGACTGTGTCCAGGCATTTGCTGAGACCGATATTATAAACATAAAAAGTAGTAACCTTGTCTTCATGCAGTTAGCGTATTTAGTTATGATAAATAGTACAATAGTTTTTTCAGTACAATATTAATTTTATTTTTAATGACAATGTATATAATTCCCAAAATCGTGAAATCAAAAATTGGGATTTACCAGGAGATGCTTAAAAACTCCTTGGTAATTCATAGTTGCAACCCCAAACTTATAAAGGCTTATAGTTAAAAAAGTTAATATCTGTATGAAACTTATCATGTAAATGAAATTAGAG
>CAYZNC010000389.1:0-6249 GCA_964478555.1 uncultured Bacteroidales bacterium
ATTACACATAATAAAAAATCCTTCCAAATGTTCGGACCTAAAGCGTCCGTATAAAAGCTCAAAATTTATAAAATCATTAAACGTAAAACTAGAACTTCGTTCTTTACCAGACTACTCTTTTTTAGTGATACCAATGCCTGGTTGTTCGGATAAAGTTACTTTACCTTCAACAATTTTCATTCCATTAAACACATCATTATTTATTAACAACGGACCATCGAGATCCGCAAAATCAGCGACCGGAGAGAGATGAGCTGCTGCAGACACCGCGCATGAGGTTTCCGTCATGCATCCAATCATTACCTTCATTCCGTAAGCCTTTGCAAACTCTAACATTTTATGGGCTTCACGCATGCCGGTACACTTCATTAACTTTATATTCACCCCGGTGTATGCTCCCCGCATTTTTACAAGATCTGCTAACCCCTGCACTGCTTCATCGGCAATAATAGGTAACGGACTGTGTGCAGTTAACCATGCTATATCATCGATCAATTCTCTAGGCATGGGCTGTTCCACAAATAAAACGCCCTTTTCTTTGAGCCAATGAGCCATGTCAAGCGCATATTGTTTGTCTTTCCAACCCTGATTTATGTCTACAAATAAAGGTTTATCCGTTATAGCCCGCACCGATTCGATCATTTCCTTGTCATTCCCTTTTCCAAGTTTTACCTTCAAAATCTTGTAAGGGGCCGCCTCGATAGTCTTCTGTTTCACCACTTCAGGCGTATCTATGCCTATGGTAAAAGAAGTGTTGGGCGTTTTCAACGGATCGTATCCCCAAATACGGAACCACGGCTTACCTAAAAGTTTGCCCACAAGGTCGTGCAATGCAATATCTATGGATGCTTTTGCAGCTGTGTTATTGATATCAATATTATCAATGTATTGCAAAATATTTTCGAGTTCAAAAGGATTGGTAAAATTGGAAAGATCAACCTTGGAAAGAAATTTTCCGACTGTTTCGTGCGATTCACCAAGATAGGGAGGCATGGAAGCTTCTCCATATCCCACCAATCCATCATATTCAATCTCCGTGAGCATTACCGGCGTTGTAGTACGAGAATTGGAAGCAACGGTGAACACATGTTTCAAATCCAAGGTATAAGGTCTATAGGTAAGTTTAAGTTTTGCTGTTTTGAACCCCAGTTTGGATGATATTTTCCCTTTTTTTACACCCAAAACTTTAGGAGCCATATACAAACTGCCTGCAAGCAGTAATGATTTCTTCAAAAATTTTCTCCGCGGGTTTTCCATATTGAATTTACAATTTGACTGTTAAGATAATAAAGTTTAGAAAATCAGCAAAGCAGAATATTTCATAGTTGCGCAAAAAATGAAAACACTGCCGTATAAAATTTGATAATCATTGAGGTTTAAACCTATTTTTAGAAACTATATTATTTAAATTTAAGTATACACTTTATGCATTTTGTGAATTAATTTTGTCCACGAATGAAAAAGCTTATTTCCGAAATATTGTTCATTGTCTTGATTGATGCCGTTATAGATGATATTGTAATTTTTTGGGTTTCAAAATTTCATTAAACACTTGTTAACCAATATTGAAATTTTTTTTTAAGGATGATCTGATCATAATTGCAATAAAATGATGATCGAAAAATAATAATCACTTATTTTACTTCAAAATATATTTGAAAAAATATGATCAGGTATAAATTCATTACAACATGTCTTTTAATTGGATTATCAACCTTTTCCGGCAAGACACAGAGTACCGGTCAACTCATTTTTGCAGACAATTTTTTGAAAGAAGCTATCGGAAAATCTCCTTCCAATTGGGAATCGAACGTTCCATGCGAAATCGTTTCGGTGAAAAATGAACCGGGAAAATGGATGAACATGCATGCTGGAGGTACCTATGTTCCTCTCCTCACCCAAAACTTTCCTGAGAATTTTAAATTAGAATTCGATTTTATATACAAGGCGTTGGGAGAAGATTACAATATCACCGAAATCACTATCTTCTCGCAAAAACCAGGGGGTGATAACGATATTGCCTTCCCCGGCAATGAAGGATTAAAAATATTTCTCGAGAATTTTATTGTAAGCTATGCTTGTTATAGCCAGCAAAAAACGGATGATAAGCTGGCGAAGGAATTCCGTACTAATATAATTCAAACTGATAAAAGAGTTGAGGTATCTATACAGGTTATGCACCAGGAGGTCAATGTTTCCATCAATCACCATCAACTTATAACTTCACGCTTCCCGGGTTCAGTTGCATTGTTCAATGCCCTGCGATTTCATCTATGGGGTTCGCAAGCAGAACCGTTAATCTCAAATCTCAAAATCACATATCTATAAGCAGCTTAGATCTCTTTTTTATTCTCAGCAATTTCGGGGCAACATTTTAAACTTTTTGAGTCTTATAAGAAACTTGTTATCAATAAAAAACGTAAATAAGAGATCATCACAACTTAATACCTTACTATTGAAAGCTCTTTGTTAAAGACAATACACAATAAACTAAACTATCCAACTATGAATAAAATAATTTTTACATTTTTATAAGGGATAATCACAAATTAATCCTCTTACTATAAAACCATTTTGTTAAAGACAATATGATGATAACTAAACCATCCAGACTATGAATAAAGTAATTTTTACCCTTTTGTTAACAGTTTTCTGCAATATACTTAATGCGCAAATTGACAGGGATTTTTGGTTTGCCATACCCAAAGAACACAATGCTCATTGCTACAATACCTTAAATGCAACAAATAATGTCAGCTTTAAAATAGCGGCTATGAAACTCGATGCCAACGTTACCATAAGCATGCCTGCTAATGGAGGAAACTTCACAACCCGTAGTTTTTTAGTTCCCGCCGGCACTTCCCATATTGAAGTAATGGCCATTAACTGGGTTCAGTTCGACTCTATTTATGCAAATCCCTCACGTTCGGATGCAGCACCTTTATCAGGTAAAACCAACCACGGCATTCATATTACCTCCGACAATGATATTACGGTTTATTATGATTATGACAATTACTGGAACCGCGATCTTTTTTCGTTAAAGGGGAAAAATGCATTGGGTACCGACTTTTGGACTCCTTTTCAATATATCTGGAAAAATGATAACAGAGCCGCGACCAGTTGTGGTGATTATCCATTTCCTGATCATCCGTGGTACGCATATTCCTATATTGATATTGTAGCTACAGAACCAGGAACTACTACGGTTTTTATAACAAATAATACAGCAGGCGTAACGTTTTTGGGTTACACCAGTCCTTTTTCCATAACCTTAACGCAAGGCCAAACCTTTTCACTTAGAACATCGGGGCAAACTGCGGCTGGACACCCAAGGGGGACCCACATTACTTCTACGCAGAAAATTGCCATTACCATCAACGACGACTCCGTAAATGCAGCTAATGGAGCTTGTGCCGATGTTATTGGGGATCAATTGATACCTGTCAATATGATGGGATGTAGATATCTGATAATGTGTGGCGATGATGGAAGGCAAGACAATACTTCGGCGGCGCAGGATATCAACAGAGGAGAACAAATATTTGTTACTGCTACGCAAGCAAACACTACAGTTATTTTCAAAGATACAGCCGGAATTATTTTGCTCATCCAGGTTTTGGGTGCCGGAGGTAGTACTTATCTATCCCCTAACATTGCCAAAGCGGCCCAAAGTTCTATATATATTGAGTCTTCACCAGGTAAACCAATTGCTGTTTTTCATATTACCGGACATGCTTGTGAAGTGGGTGGCGCTATTGTACCTGCTATAACCAATTGTTCAGGTTCCAACGAAGTTACTGTTTTACCAAGTATAACAGGTGTGGCAAATGGATCTGATACCTGGATTACTATGAATATAATGGTGCCCTATGATACCATGAAGGCTTTTACCGATCCTTCTCAATCCTTTAATTTCTTTATTCTTTATAATGCTAAATACCCTTCGGGCTATGCTATACCTGGCAGTTGGTTTGAATCTAACAGAAGAACAGGGTGGGCTTTGCTTAAGATGAGTAACCGCGAATGGGGTCAAGCTGGTACCGGTAAAAATATTTTGGTGTTGGGCGCCAATAAAGTAGTGAATACGGTGGATTTTTTCCATTTGGGTATGTCTAATGGAACCCCAGGAAATAC
This sequence comes from uncultured Bacteroidales bacterium, assembly GCA_964478555.1. Taxonomy (GTDB): domain Bacteria; phylum Bacteroidota; class Bacteroidia; order Bacteroidales; family JAAUTT01; genus JAAUTT01. Next base: position 4,138 of record CAYZNC010000389.1, read on the forward strand.
AAATAAATACGGATATTTTTCATCATTTAGCTCAGTTTCTCCCGAGGTGAGAATTTCGCACAATGAAACGCAAGACTATATAGGTTGTAGTGGCGCAACACCAACGCTTATTGCCTCCGGAGGAATAGCATATTTGTGGCACTACGGAACTACCAAGGGAGCTCCAACATATCTTTCAGATCCCACTTCTGCCACACCCACCGCAATAGGTTTACCGGAGGGGTCGCATAATTTTTATTGCGATATTCATAACCCCCGATGTTTTGGTACCGATACCTTCAAGGTAAATGTTGTTATTCTTCCAACTGTTGATGCATCATTCTCCGCTGAAAGATATACAGTTTGCTCCGGTACTTCGTTGCTATTTACTAACAATGCCAAAAATGCCAATACTTACGAATGGACAAAAAAAATTGATAATGGGGTTGAACAACCATTTATACCCAGCGATAACATTAATTTTACAGAAGTCATTTACAATACAACCGACCTTCCCATAGTTGTAACATACAAATTATTGGCCATCAACAACCAGGGTTGTAATGATACTACAACACAAAGTATTACGGTATTGTCAAAAGATTACGTTCTTCCGACCTCAGTTAAAATAAATAGTATTTCTACACAAGATTATATCGGTTGTTTTGGTAAGGAAGTTAGTTTAGAAGCTGCAGGAGGCACTGATTATCTTTGGCATTACGGTTCGCTATCAGGACCTTCAACTTATCTCAACGATGCTTCATTGGCAACACCAATCGTTAGCGGTATACCATCAGGATCAAATAATTTTTATGTGGATATTAGCAATGGATCTTGTTCAGCAACACTCAAAGTTAATCTTAACATCCTCCCACAGGTTGCAGCATCTTTTAACACAGATAAAACCGCCATATGTGCCATTGGAAACTTGTATTTTGAAAACACTTCTCAAAATGCGAATACTTACCGATGGACTAAACAGTTGGATGAAGGCTTGGAACAATCATTCGTTCCAGGGAGCGCTCCAAAATTTTCAGATGTTATGGAGAATGAATCTATAAACAATATAAATGTTAAATACAAGCTAATTGCATTAAGTGATCAAGGTTGCAAGGACTCTGTATCGCAAATGATTACGGTATATCCGCACACTAAGGCTGAATTCGAAAACGATGCTGACAATGGGCATAGTCCACTCACAGTCACTTTTACCAATCGTTGTAGCAATGCAAGTATATTTAAATGGAATTTTGGGGATCAGCAGATCTCTGAATTTGCCGATCCTGTGCATGAGTTTATAAACAACCAGTTAAAGGATTCCGCCTATCAGGTATCGTTAATAGCCCAATATGGTAATTGTTCTGATACAGCGAAAACAACCATTGTAGTTTTACCAGAAATAAGCAGTGGATTTGAGCCAGTACGATCTGAAAACATGGTAAAATTATTTCCTAACCCAGCCAAGGATATCCTCAATGTTCAGTGTTCATTAAACAAGCTGTCAGATATTCTTATTGAGGTACTCGACCCCTCGGGGAAATTACTGAATAAAATAACAAAATATCAACAACCTTCGGGTATCAATACATTTGTAATAAAAATCGGATCCTATCCTTCAAGTTTGTTGATTATGAGAATAACAATTGATAATAAAAGCATTGAATTTAAAGTAATTAAAAAATAATCTCGGTTTTAATTTTAATATCTGGAGCAATTTGAGCTAAGGTTCAAATTGCTTTTTTTTTCTTTATACTTGTGATGCATTGATAACTAAATAAATATGAATTAAACCGTATCATGTTGCAGCAAAATTCATTTTTACTTTAACAAAAACAGGTTTCTTTACGTTGAATAATTAACAAAGACGTTAACTTTGACATTTTAAGGAATGAACATGCAAGCAAACATTGATAAAATTAAAGCCAAGAAGGGCTTTATTTGCGATATGGATGGTGTTATATACCATGGAAATAAACTATTGCCTGGTGTAAAAGAATTTGTAGATTGGCTCGTAAAAGAAGATAAGCGTTTTTTGTTTCTTACCAATTCAAGTGAACGGACACCCCAGGAACTTAGGGATAAATTGAAACGTTTAGGCATCGAAGTTAACGAAAATGTATTTTATACCAGTGC
>CAYZNC010000390.1:0-6213 GCA_964478555.1 uncultured Bacteroidales bacterium
CAGAGAATTTGGTATTACGCACACACAGCTCAATCGCATTCGGTCTGGAGAAAATTGGGGACATATCAAGGTCGATTAACTCAACTTTACCGGTAAAAGCGTAAAAAAACACCAAGCGGCAATTTCTTCCCTGAACGGTCAGGAAAATACAGCTCGCCCAGTTCGTAGGCATTTACATCAGGAAAATGTGACTTCATCAAACTTTCAGCTATGAGAGCAGAAAAGCCCATGGAATAAAAATTTATTACCAGGAAGGACGAGGTTGGTTCCAGCAGTTGGCTGCATATTTTAATCAACTCGTCGACGCCTTCTTCCAGCATCCATTTTTCTCCTTCAGGACCACGACCGTAGGCCGGTGGATCCAATATAATACCATGGTAAGTCTTGCCTCGCTTTAATTCACGACGAACATATTTCATCACATCCTCAACAACCCATCGGATACCTGATATATTGCTTGCTTCCTGGTTTTCGGCCGACCAATTGATTACCTGACGAACAGCATCGACATGTACCACATCGGCTCCAGCTGCTTTCGCTGCCAATGAGGCTCCGCCTGTATAAGCAAATAAATTTAATGTGCGGGGGTTGGTAACTTTACCATTTTGAATACAGTCATAAATAAAATTCCAGTTTTCGGCCTGCTCAGGAAATACGCCCACATGTTTGAATGCAGTTAAACCCATCCGCAATTTGATATTCAGCGTATTCCAATGATATTCGATAAACCATTGATCAGGCATTCCCGGCTTTAAAACCCAATGCCCTTTTTCCGAATCTTTTTGTTGATCCTTCTCCTTTTTAAAGGTTGCATGTGCTAAATTATTCCATTCTGTTTCAGACATAGACCTTTGCCAGACCGCCTGAGGTTCAGGACGACGCAAAACATATTTACCAAAACGTTCCAGTTTCTCGCCTCCACCTGTATCAATCAGCTCGTATTCCTTCCATGTTGGGGTCAAAAGTACCATATCCGAATATTTTTCAGACAAAGATAAAACTTATAGTCAGATAGTCGTAAGTCAAAAGTCGTAAGTCGTAAGAGTCCTCTGCTCGCGTGCGTTTCAAACGCGTGCGGCTGAAATTACATTTATAATTTACTAAAAGGCATGCGGCAGACGGTGTGCCTGTGTCTACCGAATTTTCAAACCCTCAGGGCCCTGAGGGCTAATAAAAAAAAACTCCGGAGGAACCCAACCTCCGGAGAAAACCCTAAAAATCTACCTAATTAAAACTACTAACCAAAAAACCTATGAAAAGAAAAATTACCCCTCTAATTTAAGATCTCTACTTTGCTATTTACCCTAGTTCTTTTTGTTGTTTTTGTATCTTTTATTTTTTCTTTTTGTTGTGACATTTTCTTATACAAGTATACGAACAAAAAAAAGTGATTACTATAGTTTTAAAGTGACATTAATTACTGTTTAGGATGAGATGAATTAACGTAAACGGTGACGATCATCACCTTCATGATTAGCTCATATAAACAGATGCAATAATCTTATTAACAGGATATTAAACACTTGTCCAAATGATTTTGAGGAGATTTTTCTGATAACCTGAATGACTGAATGAATGCGTGTTTAAAAAAAAAGTTCTGAATTGAAAAAATGAGGTTAATCAAAGACCCAGAAAAACGATGGCCAAACCACTTAAACAAATAGAAGCTCCGGCTATAGGATGCATATATTTCTCAAAAGTTTTCAAAGGCAAAAAATTAATACCATATAACGACAAAATAACCACAGACATCATGGTTGTAATGGTGCAAAAAGAAAACACGGCTGAAACCGTAAAAACACCACCTGCATTTGCGGTAGCAGCAGGATACATCAGGATGGGAATTAACGGTTCACATGGACCAAGTACAAAAACCGTAATTAATATCCATGGCGTAATATTCACCGGCTTTTCAGGTACTTTTTCGTGCTGATGCAAGTGATTCTTCGATTTAAAGTGCTGATGATGATGCACGTGAACAGTACCATTGTCATGAAAATGAAAATGTTGATGCACTTTTTTTCTCTTTACTTTCCATATTCCCCAAAGGAAATATATAAGTCCAAACAGCACAAACGTCCAGGCAGCAAGGTTACCCCTAAAGGATTCAAATACTTGCAATTTCTGCACCCCAATACCAAAGACTATACCTATCGCACCAATAGCGATGGAACTACCTACATGACCTACGCCACACAGAAAAGTAATTAATAAAGTTTTGGTTAATTTCCAATTCCGTGCTTTAGCCATTACAATAAATGGCAGATAGTGATCCGGACCACTGATGGTATGAACAAAGCCTATAGAAGCAGCTAATACTAATAATACTTTTAAATCTGCGCTCATACCGGCATTGTTTAATTTTGAGCTGCAAATATAAACGGTTTTGAGCAATAATCAAGTCAATCCAAATTCATTGTTGTTACTGAATGACAGAATTTGTTACCACAATTTTAGTGTCGGAATTCATGGAAATTCCCGGATAAACGGGATACCACGAACCACCGATATAGTGAATTGTGGAGCTGTCAATTCGAATATTCCCCGAGTGGTCATCGGTAACAAAAAAGATGGCTGAACCATAAGCATTTACTCTATTTTTTTCAATAAGCGTTCCAAGAATAGTTAAAGTCATGGTATTGCCATCATTATAAATAGCGCCACCACTACCACCACCCGGTGTACTGGATTGTGCTGGATTCCCTCCATTACCAATTGCCCGGTTATATGAGAAAAGACAATTAATAATGGTCCAGGAGACACCGATACTACTGACTCCTCCCCCATTTGAACCAAAGTTGCCATAACCCTGCGCTCCGCCAAAGGTACTATTTACAACATACACAGGTAAATTATTATATTGACTGAAAACACGAATTGCTGCTCCGCCAACATCTGGTCCGAGACTATCACAAGCATTATTAAAAAAACGGCAATTTACAACCTTGAAACGTCCTCCCCGTACCCAAATCGCTCCCCCACCATCATATTCCGTCTCAGCAGTTGAATTGCCGTCAGCAAAAGTGAGATTTTGCACGGTCAGCTTTGGATTTTCCTGATTTTGACATTGTGATGTTGTCCAATGCTGAGCTTCATCGCAGGTATTCATGTACAAAATTCGTGTTTTTCCGCCCCCACTGAGTGTAATTAATCCCTTGCCATCGATAACTACAATAGGATTCGCATCATTGAATATTTTTGCCGGCTTGGTAAGTGTTATTTTAACAGGGTTAGTGCCGCAATTAAAAACAATTTTCCCGCCTTTTGCCACAGCTTTCACAAAATTATCGCAATTACAGCTTTCAGGTGTACCATCACCCACAACTTGATCGGGGATCGAAACATCTTCCGGTCCGGCTTCTGCAGGGACGGGATAGGTACTATTAGGATTACCTGCTGGAGGCCCATCATTAGGATTAGCAAGTGGATTCTGAAACTTAACATATTGAGTTGGAGAATTATCCTCACCTTTACAACGAACCATAAAAATAGTCACTATCATGTACAATATAAAGCTGAGCCTGTGAACGTTTTGCTTTCCCTGCATTTTTAAATTTCCAATCATTTCATCTTCTGTTGGTAAATATCATCTGGGTTTACGTTAAATAAGGTGTAAATGTTATCCTCATAAAGATTCGATAAGGTATCTAAACTTAGGTTAGTTAAGATTTCTTAGTGTATTGATTCATTAAACTCCAATCTAATTAAAAAACCGTACCTTTGCATCTATTATTTTTAATGTGTGTTAGAAAATACAGATGAACCTTCCATGATCAGCCTCCTCTAAAAGTATGAAAGAATTCATCATGGATGCTCCCAAAGAGACCCTTTGGAACATCTGGCAAATAAATTTTAATAAGAATATTTACAAATGAATTTTACCGAATTTAATTTACACGATAAGCTTTTAGAAGCAATTTCGTACATGGGAATTGAAACTGCCACACCAATACAGGAATTAGCCATTCCTGAAATCATAAATGGAAAGGATCTTATTGCTTGTGCCCAAACAGGAACAGGCAAAACTGCGGCTTTTATCTTACCTGTTTTAAATAAATTTATTGATAAGAAAAGGAAAGGTATCAATACGCTTATCATCGTGCCTACACGTGAACTTGCTATTCAGATTGACCAGCAATTACAGGGTTTTTCTTATTTCGTGTCAGCAAATTCACAGCCGGTATATGGTGGCGGAACAGGTCAGGATTGGGATACAGAGCGAAAAGCGCTTACGGGCAATACAGACATCATCGTAACTACACCTGGTAGAATGATTGCACATCTGAATCTAGGATATGTGAAATTTGACAACCTGGAACATTTAATTCTCGATGAAGCTGATAAGATGCTTGACATGGGTTTCCTGGATGATCTCCAAAAGATAGTGTCGTATCTTCCTGTGAAAAGGCAAACCTTAATGTTTAGCGCTACCATGCCGCCTAAAATCCGTCAATTAGCCAAAACTATATTAAACCATCCCGTGGAAATTTCCATAGAGATGTCAAAACCTGCCGAAGGGGTGTTACAGGCAGCCTATTTGTGCAGTGACAGTCAAAAAACCACCTTAATAAACAGGCTTATTGCCGATAAACCTGATTACAAAAGCATATTGATTTTCACTTCTACCAAAAGTAAGGTATCGGAAATTGTGAGCGGAATGAGAGGCAAAGGGTATAAGGTGGAGGGTATATCTTCAAACTTAGAACAAGATGAACGTGAAGATGTGCTTTTGCGTTTTCGTTCCAGGCAAACCAGGGTTTTGGTTGCTACGGACGTTTTGAGCCGGGGTATCGATATTAAAGATATTGAACTTATTATAAATTATGATGTACCGCACGATGCCGAAGATTACGTACACCGTGTGGGCCGCACTGCAAGGGCAAATAGTTCAGGAGTAGCAATAACCCTGATTAGTGATCATGATTTGAAAAGATTTAAACGTATAGAAGAGTTAATCGAGCAAAAAGTAATGAAACTGCCTTTTCCGGCAAATCAGACTCCCTCCGCTAAACCGAATAAAAAAGTGCTGGGTGTTCAAACCAAAGCTCAGCTATGATGATAAGGAATTAGTCGTAAGTCATAAGACAATAGTCGTAAGTAATTAGAGACGGTGGTTGAGCGGAGTCGAAACCGCCATTAAATGAAAACTCAAAACTCCTTTCGACTCCGCTCAAGGAACGGTGAGTTGCGGAAAACTAAGAGGTAAGTCCGTATGGTGGTTGAGCGGAGTCGAAACCACATTAAAACGTTAAGCAATCAAGCACGAAAGTATGCTTTTCTTCTACTTATGACTAGTTGACTATTTACTTACGACTTTTTATAAGCCCATCTTTTTTGCTATGGCTGCTGGAATAGCACTTTTGTGAACCATTATGGAGGTTGTCTTATATAAGAAATAAGGAACTGACGCATACAAATAACCTCCACAGTCATTTCTATCGGTACCCCACGAATTTTTTACAATGTAAAACTGATCCCCATTCTGGTCTTTGGCAATTCCCGTAATTTGCATCCCATGGTCATCCTGCGTACTCAGATCATCAAATGCTGCTTGCCTGATCGCCTGGCTTATTTGTTTCTCGGGTTTTGGATGGTTGAATATGGAATCACGCTCTTCTTTGCTCATGTCTTCTACACCCTCGGGAACAATAGCTAATCCGTTTTTAAATGAGAAGCCTGGTTCACTAACATCAGTAGCCCAGGCAACAGAATAACCTTTATTAACAGCATTATCTACTATAGCCTGAAATTCATTTAATGGTACGTTGTAAACATTACTCCATGCCCAGTTATCCGAAACTTCCAGAATAAACTTCGAATAAAAAGGATGATGTGTAAAGGAAGTTATTTCTATATAATCATCAGGATTAATGTTCAGATATTGAGCAAAAGATTTAGGAGTGTATTTCTTACCTTGATATTCAAAGGTCTCTGGAATTTTTCCAAAATAGCCATCCAAAGTTCCGTTAAAAGCTTTTTCCCAGTTTGGTGACAATTTACCGTTAGGTAGCTTTATAGCAGCTTCCAAACCAGCTGTCAATACAGCAGAGACTTCGCCATGCTCAGGTTTTGTTTCTCCCTCCGGCATACCTGTATAAACTTCCTGAGGAACCATTCCTTTTTCCCTGACAATATTAATTACATCATGAAATTCACCTCACTCACCAAAATTTATTTTTCCCATCATCCGCAAATATTTTCTTGCCTTCAATT
>CAYZNC010000391.1:0-2994 GCA_964478555.1 uncultured Bacteroidales bacterium
GTTATAATTTTCAGCATATAAACTCCGGAAGGATACGCAGACATGTCAAAAACCACATTGCTGACATAGGGTTTGTTGCAAACTAAAAGATTACCATTGATTGTATATAGTTGTATCTCAAAAATATTTTCCTGCATCTTAATCCTTACATTATCTGTTAGTGGATTAGGGAAAATGATACACTCCGATGAGATATCAGGTACTGAGGATATTGTTCCTGCGGCCTGTGTTATGGCTAAAGTCTTTGATGTAACACCTGTACCCGCAATTGTAACAGTTGAGGTGCGAGCTAGATTACCTTTATTTTCTGTTGCTGATATAGTTACTACTCCATTATTTGAACCGGAAGCAGGAGTAACTGAAAGCCAGGTCTGATCATCACTGACCGTCCATGTTGTGTTAGATGTAATGTCAAAGGAAGCTGTGCTGACACTTGCAGCTATACTCATTGTTGTAGGTGAAACCAATAAAGATAACCCTGTTCCTGCTTGTGTTATGGTTACGGTTTTCGAAGTAGCTCCTGTGCCAGATATAGTTACAATTGCAGAACGTGTTGTTGTGGATGTGTTAGCCGTTGCTGTTACAGTTACCGTTGTTGGACCTCCCGCAGTTCCAGATGATGGATTAACACTAAGCCAGGTTTGACTACTTAATGTCGACCATGCAAGGTTAGAAGTTACTGTAAAGGTGGCTAAACTGCCAGCTGCAACACTAACATTTAATGCTGTTGCTGAAACTGTGATTGTTGGCGTTGCAGCCTGTGTCACTGTTACTGTTTGAGAGGTGACACCAGTACCGGAAATTGTCACTGTTGCAGAACGTGTTGTTGCAGCGGTATTGGCTGAAGCCGTTAAAGTAACCGTTCCATTATTTGAACCCGTGGCTGGACTTACCGTTAGCCATGTTTGATTGCTGGCTGCTGCCCATGCAATATTGGAAGTTATTGTAATACTTCCGGTACTGCTGGCTGCTGCATTTACATTTAAGGTTGAGGGAGAAACGGTTAAACTTGAAGGTGCCGCCTGAGTTATAGTTACTGTTTTGGTTGCAACACCTGTTCCTGCAACTGTAACTGTAGCCGTGCGTGCCACACCAGTGTTTGCGGTCGCAGTTACTGTAATGGTTCCATTGTTCGACCCTCCGGTTGAACTTAAGGTAAGCCATGACGGATTTCCTGTAACTGTCCATGTAACATTGGATGAAATATTGAATGAGCCGGTGCTATTAGCGGTTGCAGCAACATTTACCGACGCTGAACTGACGCTGAGATATGGCCCGCTGGCACCTTTAAGTATAACCGAAGTTATGGAATATGGTGGCAGGTTTAAGGTCATTGAACCACCGCTCACTGCAACATTTCTTGATTTTAAGGCATTGGTGGTATGAGAAACAAAAGTTTGCGTTGTATTGTCTCCAGGTAAGCTATCTAGTGTTAATGTCTTATAAGATCCGTCAGGAATGTTAAAGTTGGATAACGTTATCTTTACGTTTTTTGTACCTGTTGGATACCTGCTTACTAGCACCACTGTGAGCGAATCGCTGGTTGAATTTGTTGTAGAATAAGCTGATATATTGTTATCGTCGCTTGAGGTTGATTGTACGCTAATATTTTTACTATAGCGACTGAATAGATGGATTACTTCCCAATAAGAAGGGCTCCAATACCAAGGCGTAAATACTTCGACTCCTTCATTGGCAAAAACTCCGAGAATTGAAGCATAACTGAGTGCCTGAGGCATCTGGTTAAAATTATCCCAACCTGATTCGGTTGACCCAAGCGTAACACCATGACCTGTTCCAAGATATTGAGTTAACCAATCGTTGATACGCGCAAATATATATTCTTTGGTAATACCCTCATCCCATCCGTTTGGGGAAGTCAATTTTAATCCGTTGGCCCCCGGGTAGTCAAAGGTTTTATCATAGAACACCCTATGCACCTGAAGAAGTTCGGCTTCACTCGAAGCACTGAGATAGGTATGCAAATCAACCACATCGAGTAATCTGATTCCCGTGGCTTTTTGCTCCTCGCCTATTCGTTTAATGAAATACTCGATCCAAGTGTAATTGGTACCGTTGTAAGCAATTTTGCTATTTTTGAAGCCATTATTATCATACCATGCAAACCAGTTCCATTCAGAACAAGGAACAGGTCCTACCAATTTTATATTTGGAAATTTAGCACGAGCTGCTTTGGCCACTTTAAAATACATCTGCATAAATTGCTCTGCGGTTGGCTGCTGAGGCATTGCGTCATCGTGTGTGCTGTACCAAATCTCAGGTTCATTATCCATATTCCAATATTGGAACGTTGTAGCGTTAAGATTGAGACTACCAGCCGCTGTTCCGAACCATTTGTCGAAAATTTTTACAGTTGAGTCGGCAGGCCAGTCTTTTAAATAAAGGCTCGTATTACCTTCAACAAGTCCTTTTGGTGAATTATTAGTTGGGTCAACGGTTCCACCACCTGCCAGGTTTTGATGTACGCCAGGCCACCAGGCTGCATGATTATATCCCCAATCGTCAAAATTATGGGTTGCGTCTGAAGCAGCTTTCCCAATTAATTGCAACGCAAATAATCCTTGCGCTCCTGGTATATTTGTTTGTAGCGACTTGGCAGCAAAATCCCAATCACTTGAGTAGACATTATTGTACCAGTCCGGAGAACTTGATAATTTTAACCTCCAATTGTATTTAGTAGCATTGTTTCCGTTATTATTCCTGAACAATTTTATACCGGCATCTTTTAAACGTTGCCAATCTGCAGTGACAAGAGGGCTAGAAGGATCATCCGAAAGAGCATTATTGATCCCATAAATAGCAGGATATACCGGTTTTCTGTTTTGGGTAACATCAACTGTGATATTAACAGTTTGAGCATTGATAATGAAAGTGGTTGCTAATAAAAAACAAAGTGAAGTAAATAAATTCTTCATAACCAAGGGGTTTTAGGTGTATTCTAGCTAAGGTATATTTTTGCTCAATATATACGGA
>CAYZNC010000391.1:3094-6184 GCA_964478555.1 uncultured Bacteroidales bacterium
CAAGGGGTTTTAGGTGTATTCTAGCTAAGGTATATTTTTGCTCAATATATACGGATCTTTCTTTATGAAGGTTACAAGTGGCTAATAATCTGAATATTGTTAGATGAGCTTAATTTTATCTGACTCTTCCGTGCAAAACATAAAAGAAGAAAGGCTTCCATAAAACGCAATTTTTTGATTATTGAAATAAAAAACTTTTTTGGAAAAATCATATTTGGATTTCACAATTGAAAACAAGTTGGCATAATAAATCCCCGCTAAACAAAAGAGAAGATGAAAACCCAAAGCTAAATTGAATATAAGGTGTATGCCTGCTTTCGATTCAAAGTCGTGTTCTATTCTACATTCTCAGGCAGGAATTTTCTTTTCAAAGCCTGGTATTCCTCAGGGAAGTACATTTTTAAGATTGTAACGTAATAGTTGTATGGTTTATGCTGATATGTCCAGGACTCTTTTTCATACAACTCTGTGTTGTAAAAATTCCCTTGGGGATCTCTCATGTACATGTGCATAAGGGTTTCGTTATGAAGAATTGTTGAATCTTTGAGAACTTTTGGGAAAACGGCAGGCTCTATCTCAACGCGGTTCTCTAAACGCTGGTAATTGATACCTTCAGCATACGGAGGCAACTCAACCGGTCCTAAATCTTTTGATATTTGACGGTTTACGGAAGAACTGAACTTTTTAACAGATTTTGAAACCCCGTCTTCAAAAAGCAAGACCGCCCCATCCGAAAGCATTTTTTTAAAATTGAAAGATTCGTGATCCGAAAAAAGAGTCTTCAAATTATCCGCCACATAATTATTGTCGTTGTAACTTAAGGGAAAGGTGGGAATATCATCATCGGGATTGACAATGTTAAAACTACGCTGGTTATCACAATAACGGTCTTTATATTCGGCAGCAAATTCTTTATTACCCACCATAGGTGCCGCAAAAGCGTATGTTTTAAATTGATTTTCGGACGAAATTTCGTGATGCGAAAGATTCTCAAGATAAGCCCTGAGCATATTGGCCAGCGATCCACCCTGGCTATGTCCGGTAATGATAAAATAATAAACACCCTCCCGGTTCAAACTATTAATATGAAAAAGAAGGTCTTTGGATAAGAATGCGATACCAAGTGCGTATCCACTGTGAACTGCAGCGTTTAAATCGCGTGCAAATGTGTAATGAAAATACCCACCGGATATTTTCATGGTTCCTTTAGCAGGTATCATGGCAGAATTTATATTCTCAAGCCAACTCGATTTCTTATCCGTTGATCCTCGTAAATTGATAACCGCCACATTGCCTTTTTGATAGATCTGATACTTATTATCCATCCCGAAAGTGCCGGAGGTGTAAATTTTCTCATATCCTGGCGGAATAATTTCACTATCAGAATTGTACAAATCCAGGAAAGTAAAACTGTTGCACATGGCAATCATTTCTTTGACCTCTTGTTTATTGTAACCTTCCTTAAACTGGGCAAAAGAGCTGATACTCAATAGCATAAAAAGGGAGAATGAAACTGTCTTCATCGAAATAATTTAGTAAATGTTGGTCCGTCTTTTTATTAAAATCGTAATATGAGCCAAAATATTGTATTTGTTCGAAATTTCTTTCAAAACTCATTATCAATGCAATTTAGTGATTTGTTCTGCAAAAAAATAATATTTTTTAACGAACCATAGTTATCTTCATCGATGAATATAGGAAACAAATATTGTCTGATTAAATCCATAAAATATGCACATATAGTTGGCTTATATTCGATATACTACGCCCAAATGTGGTTTTGCAAAGTTCCCTAACCCCCTTCGTTGCTTTATTCCTGTTAAAATTTTGTTTATTTTGTTAATAATATCATTTATTGCCTAACATTTCGTTGTAAATAATAATATAGCTTAGCAAAGGCAAATGACATTCGAATGGTAAAGCGTTATTTATTTGTAGGTGTGTGGATTTGTATGACTGTGCCTGTTTGTTTTGCACAATCGAAAAAACGTATTTCACCTGAAACTTACATCGATACCTATAAGGACCTTGCCATTAGTGAAATGAAACGAAGCGGAATTCCGGCAAGCATAACGCTGGCTCAGGGAATGCTTGAATCTGACAATGGCAACAGCATCCTTACCGTAGAAGGCAATAATCACTTTGGTATTAAATGCCACGACTGGCTAGGTAACAAAATGTTTAAGGATGATGACGCCCGCAATGAATGCTTCAGAAAATACACATCAGCAACTGAATCATTCCGTGATCACTCTGATTTTATGCTTAGTAAACAACGGTATAATTTTTTATTCGAATATAAATCAACCGACTATAAAAATTGGGCTAAGGGACTACATAAAGCTGGATATGCCACTAACCCCAGATATGCAGACAAAATCATAGACCTCATTGAAACCAACAAACTCTATGTTTACGATCAGGGATTAGTTGCACGTGAAAGCCCACATCAACGTTCATCAGGAAAACGTACTACAGAAAAATCTTCTGATTATTTCATCAATCTTACCCGTCCCATTAATACCAGAAATGGTATAGAATATGTGGTAGCTAAAAGCGGAGATACTTTTGGAAAATTAGGGGCTGAATTGGAAATGCTTAATTGGGAATTATTGAAATATAATGAATTAACCAGCGATTCAACACTGCATGACGGGCAAATTCTTTATCTCCAGCCGAAACACCGAAAAGCTGAATTTGGAAAGGATTACCATACCGTTCAACCCGGCGAAAATATTTATTCCATTTCTCAACTTTATGGTGTAAAAACACGTCAACTCCTGAGAATGAATAATCTAACGCCACAGGATCAGGTAAAAGCCGGCGATATATTGAATCTCCGCACAAAGAAGAAGTAAGGAAGTTCTAATAAAATGATTGGTGCGTTGATCTCAAACCCTCAGGGTTTTCAAAACCTGAGGGTTTAAAAGCGCACAAATGCCTAATCTTTCCTGGTAAACAAAATTACAAAAACAGCACCTCCCAGTGCTAACACAGTTCCCAAAATACTCACGGCTGAAAAGTGTTCAGGTGCGATCCACGAAACATTCATCTTGCCTAAAAAAAACATCAGAATGAAGGTAACCACCG
>CAYZNC010000392.1:0-6180 GCA_964478555.1 uncultured Bacteroidales bacterium
CAAACATTCCACCCATTATGCTTACCGGAAGTCCTGCTGTCAGGGTGTTAATAGCACCTACAAAATCGGTGTTGGACGTGCTACAAGCATCACAGGTCCATATTACGACAAATCCGGTGTTGCAATGAAAAGCGGAGGTTACACACTTTTAGACGGAGGTAATTCACGTTGGGTAGGACCCGGAGGACAAAGCGTCTATAAAAACGGTAGCAGTTATGTTTTAATTCGCCATGCTTATGATGCTTCAAACAGTGGTGCCCCTACCATGTTAATCAACGATTTATACTTTACAAGTGGTTGGCCCACTTATTAATAAGTAAAACTATACCAATCTCAAATTATAGTAAACAATTGGATAAGCTGCCTAAAATCGACCTTTTTAGGCAGCTTCTTTTTCCGTATTCCTTCATAAGTTTTAGAAAACCTGATATATTTGTTGCAGAATTTTTACAAATGAAGAAGCATGTTATCTTATCTGCGTTTTTTCTCATATTAGCTAAACATAATATGTTCTGTCAGGAAACAGAGCAACTCAAATTTAATATCGGTATTAGTTCCGGATATGCGGGAAATACAACATCCGATCGGCTTCTGAATTATTATATTTATTCAGGCCATACCTTTCTGCCACTCAACGTAACGGGTTCTTATCTCAGCCAAAAGAATCTGATCATAGTTAAGTTTTTCTACTATAATTTAAAATCTTTACCAAACAATTTGAATCACGCATTTTACGAATATAATTATATCAAAAATTGGACTACTGCCTTGGACATAGCGTATTATAGAAAAGTATTATCCATTCAAAATAACATCAGGATTTTTGCAGGGATTGAAAACAGTGCCTATACCATTATTCACCAGGAATTTTATAAAAATCTGCTTTACGACTATGCCATGGGCTATAGGAAATCCTATGACCTCACTCCTGTTAATCTGTCACCGGAACTATTGGTTTCAGGTAGCGTAAAGAAAAATTCCATCCGTTTACAAGCTGGGTTCAGTCTGGTTACACTCGCAAGCAGACCTTCCGATGATTATACAAAGCAACTAGGCTTAAATACAAAGTTTACCTGGAAAACTTATTTCCCTGGCAATTACAAAGGGTGGAACTTATCAGTCCTTTATCAATATAATATATTTAAAAGCTTTGATTTAACAGCGGAATTCAATGTATTGTATCATTCATATGCCATGGATGAGTATAAATACCTGCAAAAGTTGGTATTTATTGGAATAATTAAAGAATTCTAATCCATGAAGTTATTATATCCATTGGTTTTTCTCTTGCTTTTTATCAGCTGTGACCATCATTTATTTGAAGAAAATAACGATGATCCGGTAACTGTTTTTGATTCCTATTGGCACGAATTAGACCGGAATTATTCATTTTTTACCTATTCCAATCTTAACTGGGATTCTGTATATGCAGTTTACAGGCCTAAAGTAGATGGACATACTTCTCAAATTAATTTATTTCAAATACTCACCAATGTTACAGATCTGCTGCATGATGCACACACTAACTTGTATACACCATTGGGCGTAACCGGCAATATTAATTATTTTAATCAATATCCTGCAAACCAAATAACGTTGGATAGCTCTTATTTTGACAACCTTAAAACAACCAGGATGTATGAATATAGTACTTTAAAATCAACGAACATAGGGTATATTAAAATAAAAACATTTGATGGCGATCGTAAATACTTTGAAGAAATTGATACCCTTTTGGATGTTTTGAAGAATACAGCAGGTTTGATTATCGATGTACGTTCCAACCGAGGTGGGGAAATTACGAACAGTGAAATTGTTGCCAGCAGATTGGCAGACTCAAGCAGGATTGCCGGTAGATATAGAGTACGAAATGGCCCACATCATACCGACTTTTCGAACTGGATGGATATTCCAATTTCTCCCAATAAAACAGCAATTCACTACCATAAACCTGTTGCTGTACTTACAAACAGGCAAAGCTATAGTGCTACCGAATGGTTTGTATTATTTATGCATGTTTTACCCAATATAACTATAGTAGGAGATACAACAGGTGGAGGAAGTGCAATACCATTGGTTAGGGAACTATCAAACGGTTGGATACTGCGAACTTCAAATACACAAATTTTAATTCCCGCAGGCCGCGATTTTCAGTTCACAGGACTATACCCCGATGTTGCCATTTGGATAACTCCTGAGGATGAATTAATGGGAATTGATACCATATTGGAGAAGGCTATTTCCCTATTAAAAAAAATATAAATTCAGATATGATAGTGGATTGGTGAGCTGCTCTTTAGATTAGCAGTGCCTTTCGGTATTCTTTTTATGCCAAAAATTCCTTGTTTTTTTCCGATTTTTACAGGAGTACTATCCGCTCATCAAGTACTTTTATTCCATTATTAACAACAATTATTAATTAATTAACTAAACAAAAAATTTGGAGGAAACATTATGAAAAAAATTTTAAGTATTGCGTTACTCGCAGTTCTTTTAGTTGCTTGTTCAAAAGAGAAATCCGACGACCAAGTAAATCCATTTAAAACTTCTACTACAGTTACAACCGAATCGGCATTGAAATCTGCTGTATCTGCTGCAAAAGCAGGCGATGTTATCACAATTAGCGGCACCATTAAATTAACCAGTTCATTACAACTTCTTAACAGTGGATCATCCAGTTCAAAAATTAATCTGACCGGTGGCACACTCGATTGTTCAGGCATGTCGTCTGGTTGGGGTATTAAATGTAACGGAAGTTACTGGAATATTACCAACATGACCATTAAAAACGGACCATCATGTGGTATAGTTTTCCAAACAGGTGGTTACAATTACGCTAGTGGTATTACTACTTCTGGAAATCATGACTCCGGTTTTCAAATTTATAATGCATCACATGATAACAACGTTGTATCTTGCCATTCGAATAATAATTATGACACTGCAACCGGTGGAGAAAATGCTGATGGTTTTGCCTGCAAATTATCAGGAGGTAAGAATAATAAATTTTCCAGTTGTTCCGCTTCAACTAATTCTGATGATGGTTGGGATTTATATGGTCAACCATACACAGTAACCATTACTTCTTGTACTGCTACCACCAATGGTCAGGGATCCGCCGGTGACGGTAATGGATTTAAACTTGGTAGTTCAGGTCAATCTGTAGCTCATACTTGTACTTATTGCACTTCGAATAATAACAGGGGTTGCGGATACACAGGAAACGGTAATACAGGACACATTACTACAACTGGTAGCACTGGTAGTGGCAATGCTTTAGCATTATGGGATAGAATTTATTAATATTCCAAGTTAAATAAAAGGAGCTGGCTGTTGCATTTCGACAGTCAGCTTTTTTATTTATATAGAAATTCAAGAACAGTTCAACCCTTCGGGCTGAGTAGCTCACGTGTCTTACTTATCCGCAGTTTCACCCACGGTTATTGAGATTTAGCAGGTTCGCTGCATATGACTCTCAAAACAATCAATTCATTCAGAAAATATGGTCGCATGACACTACAAACTTATCATTTTCCCCTTCGGTAATATTTCAATTTTGTTCAAAACAAAATTTCCTATTTCTTAAAAGAATAGAATCCAAAACAATTATCAATGCTGTAGGGGTGCCATTTCAATAACCGTGGGTGAAATCCATGGATAGAGAACTTACCTGGTCTCCTCAGCCGCGAAGTGGTTGAACATTATCGTGCGTAATATTTTTAAACGTGGTTTTTAATAACTTTAACTGAGCCCAGACATCCTGAATTTTGCTTACCTAATCACAACCTGGTTTGAACTTTTCTATAAATTACATAAACAACTTAATTCCAAAACCTTAATCAATGGAACAAACTTAACAGTTCCAAAAATTCCTTTTTTTTCCGTTTTTTCCTTATTTTTTCTTAATGATTTCACTTAAATCAATGTTGCAAATGCTTAAATCAATGTTGCAAATGCTTAATTTTTAAAAAAATACCTCTAAAAAATTCTTTTTTTTTCAATTTTTGAATTATGTTTGGACCAACAATTATTATTAATTAATTAACTAAACCAAAAAAATTATGAAAAAACTTTTTAGTATTGCGTTAATCGCAGTTGCGTTTGTTGCTTGTTCAAAAGATCAGATTGAACCTGCTAATCAATTAAAAACTTCTACCACAGTAACTACTGAAGCTGCATTAAGAAGTGCAATTGCAGCAGCGAAGGCTGGTGATGTTATTACCGTTAGTGGTACTATTAAATGTGCATCTACTTTAAAATGTACCGCCAGTGGAACGTCGAGTTCTAAAATTAACTTTACAGGTGGCACACTTGATTTTTCCTCTATGGCAATCAGTTCAAGCAACAGAGGTGTACAATTAACAGGTAGTTATTGGAATATTACCAACATGACCATAAAAGGTGCTGGTGATAATGGTCTTTGTGTAACAACAGGAGGTTATAACTATTTTTATAAAATTACTACCACTGCAAACAGAGATGGCGGATTTCAGATCTATAGTGCAGGTCATGACAATAGCGTAAGTTATTGTACTTCAACCAACAACAATGATACAGAAAACGGTGGCGAAAATGCTGATGGTTTTTCTTGCAAATTGTCAGGTGGAGCAAATAATCATTATGACCATTGTACTTCTACAGGTAACTCTGATGATGGTTGGGATTTATATGGCCAACCTTACACAGTTTCTATTACCTATTGCACAGCATCCAGCAATGGTAAAGGTGCCAATGGCGACGGTAATGGTTTTAAATTAGGTAGTTCAGGTCAAACTGTAGCTCACACTTGTACATATTGCACTTCTACCAGCAATAAAGCTTGTGGTTTCACAGGAAATGGCAACACAGGTCATATTACTACAACTGGTGACACTGGTAGTGGTAACGGTAAAGCATTATTTGACAGAATTTATTAATTCTTATTAGTTTTAAAAAGCTGGCTGTTCAATCAACAGCCAGCTTTTTTTGTTTAATACTTCCCCAATCAGATTTTTCAGTTCAACCTCATTCGGACTGAATACATCAAACATTCTATTTTCCATTGGTGCAAGCCCACAGTTATTAGGATTTAGCAGCTTCGCTGAACTCCTCCCCCAATGGCGCAACTAATTCACGAATAAAAGCCTAACAAACTGCCCTTACTAATTTGGATGAATTTTAATATTGAATTAAAAATGAAGTGTTCAGCACGACCATCAATATTTTATTGGTGCATCCGTGGCTATTTTTCTTTGAAGCTATCTGTTCTGTGGTTCTAACCAATAATCGCAGGAACTTTGTACCAAAAGTTACGAATTGATTGATTTTTTTATTTCGCCCCTGAAGCTAAAAGAAGTTCAATAATCTTTCTTACTCCTGTTCGTTTTGCATGTACCAATGGCGTGTCGCCATTCTCATCCATTGCATTAATTTCCGCCTTATGCGATAAAAATAACTTCACCATATCGTAATTTCTGGTTCTGCATGCAGCCATTAAAGGAACATCCAGATTCTTATCTTTGATATTAATATCGGCATTGTTTTCTATTAATAATTTGGCAATTTTAGTATTACCGTGGTATGCAACTAGTAGTAAAATTGATTCGTCTTCAAATTCCTTGAAATTAACATTGGCTTTATTTTTAATTAACATTTCTGCAATGTCATAATGATCGCTTAAACAAGCATAGGTTAATGCTGTTAAACCTTCTTTGGAAACGGTCTCCATTTTAGCTTTGTTTGCTAAAAGAAGTGCAACAATTTTTTCGAAGCCGTAAGTTGCACTATACATCAGCGGCGTAACTCCATCGTTATTGATTGTATTCACATCTGCCTTATTTTCAATTAGAATTTCAGCTACACGATTATGTCCTTTAAAAGAAACAATTGCCAAAGCAGTTTCACCATGCTTATTTTTTGCATGAATGTCAGCATGTTTTGCTAATAAGAGCTCTACAATATTTTTATAACCTAAACCGGAAGCCAGCATTAATGGAGTAAAACCTTCCTTATCCCGGACATTGACATCTTTTCCAATTTCCAGTGAATGCTCAACACTTCTAACGTCTTTATTCTTTACTGAGTTTATTAAGTCATTATCATACTGATGTGAACAATTATTAAAAAACAAAACACTTAAAAGAACTAAGGTTGGGATATTTCTGATATTTTTCATTCTTTTTCCTGATTTAAAGATCAATT
>CAYZNC010000393.1:0-6172 GCA_964478555.1 uncultured Bacteroidales bacterium
GAGGAAGTAAGTTTCACATAATCATAGTAGCCTGATATGGAATGTTGACCTTTTCTTGCAGACATTTGCCAGTTTAGCAATATGGGTATTTGAGAACCGCTGTAAACAAGTGGTGAAATAACATCATCTTTAACCATATGTCTGCTATAGCCGGATTGCACTGATATATAATGCTGTGTATGATGCACTAATGAGTCCTGTCCGAAAGCATTTGAACATAACGGTATATATAGTAAAATAACGACTGCAAATTCTTTGAGTGCTATTAGCATCGGTCTATATTTAATACTTATCGTTAATTATGGAGACAGTCCTGGTTGTTTATAAGTATGGCAAGGTAATCATAAATTCAGTTTCACTTCTCAAGTGGTATCTTCATTTTTCAAGTATTTATTTGATATTTTGGATAAAAAAAGGGATAACTGTTTTAGCGTTATCCCTTTTTGAATAAATATTTTACCCTTCGACTTTGCTCAGGGTTCATTATCTTTGACTCAGATTACTAAAAGACAGAACAATTAGTAGCAGTTTTTATACCGCCAGATCCGTTAACAACAGTATTGCCCCATGCCTTTAAACTAGTACCTGCCCAATCGTTGCTCATGTCAAGCGTTGGATCAGTATTGCCAATCCACGACCAAGCCATAAAACCAATTCCAAGACTATTACAAGTGCTCACTGTACCAGCGTAATCTACTGACACGGAAAACTCGCCAACGATTAAAGGAATACCTGCATTTTTAATTAAAGCCAAGCCTGTATTAATTTGCGAAGCACCTCCAGATGCCCACTCACCATATAAATGTACTGTAAACAATAGGTTGTGTTGTGGATCAGCACTTTGTAGTGAAGCAGCATATGATCTCAAGGTGTTTCCATTCCTCAAATCCTGTCCGCAGCCAGGAGCATCAATTACAAGGGTACCATTTAATCCGCCATTTCTCATGGTGGTAACGGCTGTTTTGTAAGCATTGTACCATGCAACCTGGTTGGCGTTAGCCATTGCCCAATCTCCCCATTCGTTAGCAAGGTTGATCAGGATGTACTTCGAATGTGCATTTAAATAAGCAGCTTTACTTACCCACCAATTAGCCATGTTATTAAGGGCATTGGCGTCAGTTGAGCATGTTACATCGTGCAATTCAACTTCTGCAATAATTTTATTATTAATACAATTTTGCACACAGGCTTGCCAATCTGCATCAGCAGTAGTGGTGGCTATTACAATTCTGATAGTGTTACAATTGGTTACGGTTTTAATGTTACCAATATTGGCGTTGCTCTGGCTAACAAACCATGCCAGGGGAACAGCCATACCTTTCATGGTAAAAGTATTACCATTGGCATCTTTCAGTGATGTGCCGGAAATCTTAAAACCACTACCGCCTCCGCTGCTGCTACTACTGCTAGAGCTACTGCTAGAGCTACTGCTGGAGCTACTGCTACCACTGATGGTAATGGTGAAATTTTGAGTAGACTTTGTTCCGCATGCATTTGTGTAAGTTGCTGTTGCAACACCCGAAGCAGTTGGATGTATGGTTACTTGACGGACAGTACCTGATGTACCTAATCCTGTCCAACTCCATGTACCACCACTAGCTGGTTGAGGTCCAAATATTACTGTAGCACCTGATGCTACCGTTGCACTTGCGGTTTGAACCCAAGCAGCACCATTAACTTGAATATATGGTACAATTGCTGTTGCAGTACATCCACCACTGCTACTACTACTACTACTACTACTAGTGCAACTTGTACAAATTTGACCAGCTGAGGTACAAGTAGCCGCTGCAATACAAGATGCATTGTTTTCCCAGCCCCAACCACTTGTAGTACTGCAACATACAGGATAGCTTGTACCGTACCAGTTACAGGTACCACACGAAGCCATATCAGCACCTTGTGGTGTTTTGGTACAACTAATAATAATCATACCTGCAATTAAAATTAAAAAAGTCAAAACTGCAGTGATTGAAAATAGATTTTTCTTTTTCATAAAATTGATTGTTAGTTAAATAATTAGTTATTATAGTTAAATAAACGTAAAGTAAAGTTAGACCAATCAGTTTAATTAATTTTACTGAGCGTACAAAAAGTTTTGCCCGGCGTACAAATATCTTGATAATTCTTCAGAAGAGGGGCTATTCCTGTTCTTTTTTGGGGTATTTCTGTGCATATTTAGGTTTGGAACTCAGACAGAATCATTAAAATAAAATTTATCCTTAACCTGCTATTCTGCATTTACTATTATAATGCACATAATAAACGTATATAATTCAATAAATTGTTTCCTTTCGATAAAATAATCTTCGATTGGCGGTTAATTTCGGAGGTTGGTTGTTGGCGATTAGCTTTTGGAAGTCCTGACTTACTACAAACTCTCAAAAATGTCGGAATAAGATTCGCCGCGGCAGTATCTGGCAATGGCTTCCACATGAATTGCAGTGGTATTAAGCATAGGAATACCAGCATAACTTTGTTCTTTCAAAATTAAAGGCAATTCCGTACACCCGAGGATCAGCGAATCGATATGCTGTTTTTCTACCATTTTCGCTATAATTTCCATGAGCATTTCACGTGTATCTTCTTTGAAAATGCCAAGCTCTATTTCGCTAAATAATTTATCATTTATTAGCTCTTTGTCTTCTTTCTCTGGCATAACAACTTCGATGCCATGTTGCTTAAACACATCAGGGAAAAAAGTTGCGTCCATAGTAAATCCGGTACCAAACAAACCCGGATGCTTCAAACCTCTTTTAATGGTTGCTTCGCAGGTAGCTTCAACAATACTAATAAGCGGTATCGAAGCTTTTTCTTTTATCTGATTAAACAATAAATGGGGCGTATTGGCACTTAAAACGGCAAATTCTGCACCTGCCTTTTTCAATGCCTCAATTTTTTCCGACAAATTGAGAATAACCTGGTTATATTGTTTTGCTTTCATCAAACCAATAAATTCCGACATATTTACGCTATATATAATGATTTCCGGATAATTTAAATCACCATTTTCATTCTTAAAAGCAACTATTAATTCTTTGTAATAATCAATAGTTGCCTCGGGCCCCAGGCCTCCAATTATCCCTATTTTTTTCATTTCTTATGGATTGATTTGAGCTTCGTTTTCCAGCGTGAACACTTTGGATAAACAAATGATTAGGGATTTGTGTTTGACAAATTCAAATAAAATATCAGAAGAGGAAGATTCTGGAAGAAAAATGAAGTGGATGTTTAAATTAAGGGATGAAATTATAAATCAGCCACTAATGCACTAATAAAAGACGCAGGCGACCCATTCCACCTCCAAAAGTTGAGGAAATGAGTTTTGTCATTTCTTCATTTAAATTGTACTGCTGAGCAAAGGCTAGTAAATTTATGGAAATAATAGAAAGAGGTTGTCCAAAGTAAGATCCACTTTTAAACAACCTCTTTACGATGAATATTTATAATGTTACGATGCTTGTGAAACGGCAACAGCCACAGCAACTGAAGCTCCAACCATCGGGTTATTACCCATTCCAATTAATCCCATCATTTCAACGTGTGCTGGTACAGATGAAGAGCCGGCAAACTGAGCATCGGAGTGCATACGTCCCATGGTGTCAGTCATACCATACGATGCAGGACCTGCGCCCATATTATCAGGATGCAAAGTACGACCTGTACCGCCGCCTGAAGCTACCGAGAAATATTTTTTACCTTGTTCAATGCATTCTTTTTTATAAGTACCTGCAACAGGATGTTGGAAACGGGTTGGATTAGTTGAGTTACCGGTTATAGAAACATCAACACCTTCACTATGAAGAATGGCAACACCTTCGCGAACATCGTTGGCACCGTAGCAATTTACCTTCGCTTTATCACCTTTGGAGTAAGCAATGCGTCCAACTTCTTTTAATTCGCTGGTCATAAAGTCGAAGTCGGTTTGAACATAGGTAAATCCATTGATACGAGCTATAATTTTAGCGGCATCTTTTCCTAATCCATTCAGGATAACACGCAAAGGTTCCTTACGAACTCGGTTTGCAGATTTTGCCAATCCTATTGCACCTTCAGCAGCAGCGAAAGATTCGTGGCCGGCAAGAAATGCAAAGCATTTGGTTTCTTCGCGAAGCAACATGGCAGCAAGATTGCCGTGTCCTATTCCAACTTTACGGTCGTCAGCGACGGATCCCGGAATACAGAATGCCTGTAATCCTTCGCCGAGGGTAGCTGCAATATCAGCGGCACTTTTCTGTCCTTTTTTAATGGCAATAGCGGCACCTACAATATAGGCCCACATGGCGTTTTCGAAGGCAATAGGTTGTATGTCCTTTACTATTTTGTAAACATCCACGCCCTTGTTGTCGCATATTTTTTTGGCTTCTTCTACGGAAGAAATGCCGTATGAATTAAGCACTTTGTTAATCTGGTTAATTCGTCTATCGTAACTTTCAAATAATGGCATTGTATGTTCCTCCTATTCTTTACGTGGGTCAATAATTTTAACTGCTTCCTCGATACGGCCGTATTTGCCTGAAGCTTTTTTCAATGCTTCGTTGGCATCCATTCCGGTTTTTATCATGTCCATCATGCGGCCAAGGCTTACAAACTCGTAACCTATAATTTCATTACCAGCATCCAAACCTATTTTTGTAATGTATCCTTCGGCCATCTCGAGGTAACGGGGACCTTTAGCAACAGTACCATATAAAGTACCGGTAACTCCACGTAAACCTTTGCCTAAATCCTCTAAACCAGCGCCAATAGGCAAACCGTCTTCAGAGAAAGCCGTTTGTGTACGACCATATACAATTTGCAGGAATAACTCACGCATAGCTGTATTAATAGCATCGCAAACCAAATCAGTGTTAAGTGCTTCGAGTATGGTTTTTCCCGGGAGAATTTCGGAAGCCATTGCTGCTGAATGGGTCATACCTGTGCATCCGATAGTTTCAACCAACGCTTCTTCAATGATTCCTTGTTTAACATTAAGTGTGAGCTTGCAAGCTCCTTGTTGTGGTGCACACCAACCTACACCATGGGTTAATCCCGATATGTCTTTAACTTCTTTTGCCTTTACCCATCTTCCCTCTTCGGGTATGGGTGCAGGACCATGATTTGCGCCTTGTGCGACACAAATCATTCCTTCTACTTCATGTGTAAAACTCATATTTATTGTTTTAAAAATTAAAAAATCCTTTTTTTGTGCCTTGTTTATATAATACAATATTTGCCTTTTCAACGGTAATCATACATCCATATCGTAATTTTTCGAACCACGGTAATATCTTTTCAACAAATCTTTCAATTTTTTCTGATTCGTCTACAATCTCAATTACAATAGGTAGCTTTTCTGTGATTTCCCAAAACTTAGCAGACCTGATGATACTACTGGAACCATAACCCATAATCCCCTTTAGTACTGTTGCTCCGGCTAGTCCATAACGCCGTGCTGCAAAAACAATGGTTTCTGATAAAGAGGAATGCCTGAACTTATCGGTATTGCTGATAAAAATTCGCAATAGTTTTGCTTCTCCTTTAATTTCCATAACTACATTATTTTAGTAATTAAATTTCCCAGGTATGTGGCAGATAACCCCAAAAATACGCTCAGACCGGCATATAGCGCAAAATAGAAAAAGTCACCGTCTCTTAAAAGGGCAAGGTTCTCGTTGGCAAAGGTCGAGAATGTTGTAAAACCGCCGCAAAAGCCAACGGTAAGGAAGATACGCCATTCAGGATTAATGGCATTGCCATGTTCCGATAGACCGTAAAATAATCCAATGAGAAAACACCCCAATATGTTGACTATAAAAGTTCCGAATGGAAATGCAGAAAAAACCGTATTTTGGATGAACCTTGAAGTCAAAAAACGTAATACCCCCCCAATAAAACTACCTGTACCAACAATAAATATCAATTTTAACATATAAACTGACCATTACTTTAGCGTAAATTAATCAAGATAAAAGCAGGAGTTATCAGCTTTTAAGGGCGGTTAAAGGCTAACCCCATAGCCTGGCTTGCAAATATATAATTAATGCAAATGAAATAAAAATATAAATGGGTTGTGTTTAAAAAAACGAATGCTAATAAATAAAATAGTTGGTTATTTGCATACATCCATTTCAGTTGAGCTTAGTGTGGAGGGTGTATCAATTTGGCCATCGAAAAGGATTTTGATGGCTTC
>CAYZNC010000394.1:0-6100 GCA_964478555.1 uncultured Bacteroidales bacterium
TTGCAGGCACCAACGCGTTCAAAGCAACCGAAATTATTTCCGTAAAAGAAACTTTACAAAACATAATCAAAGAATTTAAAGCGAGCAAAATAGGTTATTAGTCTGATTTGTTTTACTTTTGTTAGAAGAAGCCTTAAGTCTCATTTAGGAGTTTGGGGTGGTTTAGTTGTTACGTATAAACCTCAATGAAACTAACATTTCTATTTTCAATACTTTTTTTATCCTGTCAGACTATGAATAAAGATTTAGCTGTTGTGGATTCGGTTGATTTAAATCGTTATGCAGGTACATGGTTCGAAATAGCAAAACTTCCCAATTCTTTTGAAAAGGGATTGAAATGCGTAACTGCAAACTATACACTCCTTGAAAATGGCAAAATTGAGATTGTTAATCAGGGGGTTAACGTTTTAAAACATGATAAAGTACAGAATATAAAAGGAGTTGCGTTTATACCTGACAAAAAGGTTACCACCAAGTTAAAAGTAAGATTTTTTTGGCCCTTTTCAGGTAGTTATTGGATTTTAGATTTGGATAAGGACAATTATCAATATGCATTAATCGGAGAACCTTCCAGAAAATATTTATGGATATTAGGCAGGGCAAAAACCATGGATCGAGACTTATATAACCGTTTAATAACCAAGGCAAAAGAATTGGGTTTCGAGGTTTCGAAAGTTACCCTGACAATACAGGAATGAGTTAAGGTGGAATGTGCGTTGTCTGGAAAATCTTTCGAATGGATAAACTTTCTGCTTCATAAATAATTTTTCTTTCCACAGATTTTTGCTAATCTTGTTGCCTGTTCTAATTCCTACTAAGCATGTCCCCATTGTCTCCCTATTTGATTTTAGGTATTTTTGCTGCCTACACCATTCTGGTATTTGTGATTACCTACCTTACTTCACGTAAAGCGGATAACCAAACATTTTTTATAGGAAATAAAGTATCGCCCTGGTATGTGGTTGCTTACGGAATGATTGGCGCATCATTATCAGGTGTTACTTTTATGTCGATCCCGGGTTGGGTCAGAGACACCCATTTCTCGTATATGGTATTGGTTTTGGGTTACCTTTTCGGATATTTTGTTATTGCCAAAGTTTTACTCCCGCTCTATTACCGGCTGAATCTTACTTCTATTTATTCCTATCTTGAAAATCGCTTTGGTTTCTGGACTTATAAAACAGGAGCTGGATTTTTCCTGTTGTCGAGAACGCTTGGCGCTTCGCTGCGAATGTTTGTTGTAATTAATGTATTCCAGGTATTTGTACTCGATGCATGGGGGGTGCCGTTTTGGGCAGGCGTTCTTATATTTATAACGCTGATCATTCTTTATACATTAAGAGGGGGTATTAAAACAATCGTATGGACAGATACCTTGCAGACGACTTTTATGCTGCTGGCCGTTGTCCTTTCAATTATTTTTATAAGCAAGCAAATGCATTTCAGCGTAGGAGAACTTATTGCAGGTGTTAAACATAGCGATGCATCCAACATGATGGTTTACGACTGGCGGGCAAAGAATTATTTCCTCAAACACTTCCTGGGCGGTGCTTTTATTGCTATATCGATGACTGGTTTGGATCAGGAGATGATGCAGAAAAATTTAAGCTGCCGCAATCTTCGCGAAGCACAAACAAATATGTTTACTTTCAGCGGAACCCTTGTTTTTGTTAATTTAATATTTCTCTTTCTTGGAGCAATACTGTGGATGTATGCAAATGCCCATGCAATAAACATTAAATACACCGACGATTTATTTCCAATGATTGCCTTTAACTATTTAGGACCCATAGCAGGAATTGTTTTTCTTATCGGACTCATATCGGCTGCTTATCCAAGTGCCGATGGAGCCTTAACTTCACTCACCACAACTTTCTACTTTGATTTTCTAGGCATCGATAAAATAAAGCAACTCTCAAATTCGAAGAAACAGGCCTTCAGGTATATGATTCATATAAGCATAGCCCTTATATTCTTAATTGTAATTGTAATATTCCGCAAAATTAACGACAAAGCCATTATCGATAAGCTTTTTACTATTGCAGGTTACACTTATGGCCCTTTGCTCGGCTTTTTTAGTTTCGGATTGTTTACAAAATGGAAGGTAAAAGATAACTGGGTCCCTTTAATTGCAGTATTATCTCCTGTTATTTGTTATATTCTCAGTGCGTATTCGATACAACTTTTTAACGGTTATAAATTCGGATACGAATTATTAATCTTAAATGGATTACTCACATTTACAGGACTATACTTATTGAGAGAAAAGAAAGAATAATTAATTGGAAGAAGGAATTACTTTTTGCGTGTAAACTTTCCCTGAATAATTGATTCGAACAATATAACAAGTGTTTTGCATGGGTATGGAAATTTCATTAATATCGTTGCTTTCTAATCTTTTTCTAACGATCTCTTTCCCAAGCAGATTAAAAACAAATACTTCACCATTCGCAAGTTCCTGAGGTTTGGAGCATTTGATAAAAAGTATTCCATCACTGATATAAATCGTAAACTTGCTGTCGTCGGGTCCTAATTTGGCAACATTAACGGCTTCAACTTCGATGCTCGAAAACACCTTTTTTGCCATCACCCCGTAATCGGCTTCGTTTGGGTTTGTAACAGCCTGTAAGCGTAATCCGGATAAAAGAGCAACTACCGTAAAAATAATGTGTAAATATCTTGTCATTTCAATACTTAAATAAGATGTAAAGTTAGCCTGAAAATTTATAAAAACGAACTTTTCTCCTAATTTTTGTTCTATAGTTATAGATTGTTTTTATTACGTTTTCGCTCTTGTAATGTTACAAATTTTAGTTACTTTACGGCAATAATGTTTTATAGCACGTCATGGATCAACTATTCAGAAGGAAACCGATTGAAAAGTTAATGGAAGAAGCTGGCAGCAGCTCCCATGGACTGAAGAGGGTATTAACAGGGCCTAACCTCATAACTTTAGGCATAGGCGCAATTATTGGTGCCGGTATATTTGTGTTAAGCGGACAAGCTGCTGCTCAATATGCGGGCCCTGCAATTGTGCTGTCTTTTATTCTCTCTGGCACGGCCTGCGCATTAGCTGGACTTTGTTATGCCGAATTTGCTTCAATGATTCCTATATCGGGAAGTGCATACACATATGCATATGCCACCATGGGCGAGTTACTGGCTTGGATTATAGGTTGGGATTTAATTCTTGAATATCTTTTCGCGGCTTCTACGGTAGCTGTTGGTTGGTCGGGCTATGTAGTCAGCTTTTTGCGGGATTTTAATATAAATATACCCCCTGAGTATACAGCCGCCACAGGATCTAAACTGATAAATTTACCCGGAGAGGGTTGGCAATTGTTAACCAAAAATTTAACCGAAATTCTGCACACAAAAGCAATAAACATTGACGCACTTCAGCACACTACAGCAATTGTAAATCTTCCTGCAATTTTCATTGTAGCTGCTATTACCGTTTTGTTAGTGATTGGTATTAAGGAATCTGCCAATTTTAACATGGTCATGGTTATTATCAAAGTATTTGTAATAATCACCTTTATCATCATCGGCTTTGCCTTTATTAAAAGCTTCAATCTCAAGCCTTTTATACCCACAAATACCGGAAAATTTGGTGAATTTGGATGGTCAGGTATAGTTAGAGGAGCGGCGGTGATATTTTTTGCCTATATTGGTTTTGATGCTGTTAGTACTGCTGCACAGGAGGCAAAAAATCCCAAACGAGATATGCCCTATGGCATTTTAGGTTCTCTTGGCATTTCAACCATACTGTACATTCTTGTAGCGCTTGTACTTACCGGGATTGTCAGCTACAAATTATTGAATGTACCTGATCCAATTGCGGTTGCAGTTAATGCAATGGGGCCAAAACTTTTCTGGCTCAGACCAATCATTAAAACCGCAGCAATTGCGGGACTTAGTTCTGTAATATTAGTGATGCTGATGGGACAACCCCGAATATTTTTCTCAATGGCCAATGATGGTTTATTACCCGCTATGTTTCGCAAAACTCACCCGCGGTTTAAGACACCCTATATAAGCTCCATTGTTACTGGGTGTTTAGCCATGGCTATTGCGGGTGTTACTCCTATTAACATCCTCGGCGAGCTAGTTTCCATAGGCACATTATTGGCATTTTGCATTGTGTGTGGGGGAGTGCTGATATTGCGATATAAAAGGCCAGAACTTCCCAGATCTTTTAAAACTCCCGGGCTTCCTTATGTACCCGTTTTGGGAGTTTTAATCTGTTTGCTGCAAATGGCTTTTCTTCCAAAAGATACCTGGTGGCGACTTATTATTTGGATGGCTTTGGGTTTAGGTGTATATTTCCTTTACAGCCGTAACCATAGTAAACTTAATAACGAACATACCGGACTTTAGGGATATCTGCTAATGAAATAACCTAAGACAATACCGATAAAATGTTCAACCACTTCATAGCTGTGGCTTCATAGGTAGATTTGGTATCCGTGAGCTGTGCCTACAGATAAGCTACCATAGCCAATCAGCCCCTGAATGGAGTTTTAATATCATTACCAACTGTCAAAAAAAATTCGTCCCATAAAACCCGTGTTCGAATGGTAAAACCATAAAGGAATCAATGGAAGTTTCACCATTGTTCCGTTTTCATCAGCTACATGCTCATCAGAATTTATTTTCAAGGCATTCATTCTTGATACATTACATTCATTATATTTACCAAACGAAAGCCTTTGTTACTAAAAATCTAACCACTGTATTTTCTGCAATTTATTGTAAATAGGGATAACTAAGTACTACTTTTGATGAATTATTTAATGCATAAAGTTGTAAATTTTTCTTTTCAAAAGATTCTTATATGTATATTAATTACGATTACTTTCTTAAGTAATCTTTGTTTTGGGCAAAATAAAAAGATAAACTTTCAATCGATTCAGAATGGATTGTCAAATCAGAATGTCAAAGCTATTTTTAAAGATAGCAGAGGCTTTATGTGGTTTGGAACCAACGAAGGGCTCAACAAATTTGACGGTTCTAATTTTACATTGTATGAAAAAAATATGAATGATTCAAATAGTCTGATCAATAATATGGTTAATTCGCTTATTGAAGATAAAAAGCACAATTTGTGGATAGGTACAGCGATTGGACTTTGCATTTACAACAGGGAGAAGGACAATTTCAAAGTTTTCAGAGATTTTGGACGAAAACGATTTTTGTATATTTCATCGTTATTTGAAGACAATAATAACAATATATGGATTGGTACTGCCGGTTCCGGAATTTATAAATACGATGTAAGTAATGATAAATTATATTCTTATTTACAAGATAATAATGATACATCTTCGATTTCTTCCAACTTCGTAAATAGTATTATTTCTGATAAAAAGAATCGGATATGGGTAGGAACACGAAACGGATTAGATTTATTCGATATAAAAAATAATACATTCATTCATTTTAATATTGGCCTGATAATATCTAATAAAATAAGTACTAGTTCTATAAAAACAATGGCTCTCGACAAAGAAAGTAATTTATGGATTGGCACTTACGGAAGAGGTCTTTATAAAGTAATTGAGCAAGGTACCCATTGGCAGTTTCAGCATTTTACGGCTTCGACCGAACCGGGAAGTTTGAGCAACAATAATATTCGATCATTAATAATTGATGAAAAAGGTAATTTGTGGATTGGCACTGAAAATGGCGGGTTAAATGTTTTGCCCCTTCATTCGAAAAAATTTACCATATATAAAACTGAGGATGGCAACAATCAAAGTATTAGCAGCAATTCTATTTGGTCGCTTTATCAGGACAATACCGGAATTATATGGATAGGCACATTTAACCATGGGTTGAATTTTATTGATAAAAAAATCGAAAAGTTTGAAGCTTACCAAAGAAATCCTTTTGAATCAAAAACGCTCGTTAACAACAATGTACTTAATTTCTCTGAGGATCAGAAAGGAAATGTATGGATTGCGACAGATGGCGGTGGCATAAGCAGTTTCGATACACAAACCCGGAACTTTACCAATAAAATTAATAATGCAGTCGTATCTAGCACGGCAGCAATGGCTGTTTTATGCGACTCCAAACAAAGAATATGGGTTGGAAC
>CAYZNC010000395.1:0-6084 GCA_964478555.1 uncultured Bacteroidales bacterium
CCGGTTAAATACATGGTATTGTTTACGATGGAAACAGATGAGTTCCCTTTGGGTATATCTTTTAGCGACCATAGCATTGTTGGACCGTTTTCAGGCCATTTTTTGAGCAATCCGGTCTCAGTATAAACACCGGTTCTACCAATACCACGCCATTCGGATAAAACCTGACTCAGACTGTTCTGCAACAGAACAAAACTCAATAAAATAACAAAAACACTTGGTTTCATAAGTATATATTTAATTATCTAGATAACTGTTATTTGAGTGTGACTCGCCAAACAAACACCGTAGTGCTAATGTGTTCATTGCTCATTGTTCAATGTTCATTGAGGTGTCTACTTCGCCGAAATATCATATACCATTAAAGAAGTTCCATGGCGTACATACAATCTTTTGTCTTTAACAACCAGGTGTGCCCAGTGTTGATTGGCTCCGAAAGGAACTTTGAAAGAGCTTATAAGGTTAAAACTGTCTGCTTTTGGTTCAACCAAACTAACTGTACCGGCTTCGGAGTAACAATAAAGTAATCCTTCTGCAGAAATGATATTACCTGGAGCCATGCCCGCAAAGGAGAACAACTCGTTACCGGTTTTCCAATCGAGGCATATTAATTTTCTTTTGCTATCACTTGGTCCGTAAATACGATCATTTAATAGAATAGCTCCACCCATACGATTTTCCAGTGTGGCATTGCGCCATGCTTCGGTAGCAGTGCTCCCGTCGTCGGATAGTTTTATCATTACCCCACCTTTGCCATATCCACTTATGCAATAGATATAGCCATTATTATAAATTGGTGTATTTGCATGAACGGACCATTGATTTGTTTGTTCAATTCTCCATAGCACATTGCCTGTAGAAGCGTCTATGCCGAGAATGGATTTTTCTGTCATGGTTACGAGTATATTTTTATTGGCAAGTTTAATAAGAAGGGGAGACCCATAGGCGCTCTTTTCACCATTGCCCTTGCTTTTCCATATCAATTGCCCTGAATTTTTATCGAGCGCTACAATATTTGCTTCAATTCCTCCGAGTGTGCAAAACAATTTATTACCGTCGATGAGTAGATTTTCGGTCATTCCCCAGGTGATATTCCGGCCTTCAAAATTTTTCATCAAATCGTTGCTCCATTTAATTTTTCCGGTTTTTGCGTCCATGCACGTGATCATGGCAAAGCCATTCATCAGATACAGGTCATCTCCGTTTATGAGTGGGGTGGTTCGGGTACCAGGCCAGTTTTCAGTCCATTCAGTGCCATATTCGGTTTTCCAAAGAAGTTTTCCGCTGTAATCAAATGCAAAAACATTACCCTTTCCATCAATTGTTCCGGCAGTGTATATCATAGAAGACGTCACCGCTGCTGAAGCATGACCGTCGCCCAGGGCATCAAAATGCCAGAGTAACTTCGGGCCTCCCTCAGGCCATTGTTTTAATAAGCCGGATTCGTTGTAAATACCGTCTCTATTAACGCCTCGCCATTGGACAACCTCCTGAGCGGAGAGATTTATGCAAATAGTAACTATTAAAAGGGCATGAATAAGCTTTTTCATATCTTTCAAAATTTAAATTAATTCTTCTTTGTTGATTATTAATGGTTCGGAAAAGATCCCTAACTTATGCGATAACCCTTGCAATATATAAAAAAAATATACTATAAAATAGCCTTTTCGTTGATGCATTCATGATTAAACTTAATCTTCGACGGAAAAGAACTAAATTTGGGGGTGTGAATTACTGTTTTAATTATGAAGGATAAAATTTTTATATTTATCATGGAAATGGATTTATTTTTCTTTAGTTTAGACAAATTGGGATGGCGGAGCCCAATATCTAATTTATGAGGACAGAGAAAGAATTACTACAATTGCTTAAAGACGGAAACGAAGAGGCTGTTAAGTTTA
Organism: uncultured Bacteroidales bacterium; assembly: GCA_964478555.1. Lineage (GTDB taxonomy): Bacteria > Bacteroidota > Bacteroidia > Bacteroidales > JAAUTT01 > JAAUTT01. Next base: position 1,902 of record CAYZNC010000395.1, read on the forward strand.
TCTTTGAGCAATACTATGAATCGCTCTGTCTGTATGCCGAAAGCATCACAAAGAATCATCAGGTTGCCGAGGAAATTGTAGAAGACATTTTTATTCATATTTGGATTAATGCTAAAGAAACTTCTATTGTATTGTCTGTTAAGAACTACCTTTACAGAAGCACGCACAATAACTGTATCAAATATCTCAACAAGCTCAAAACTGAAAAAAAAGTATTTGATAGTGTGGATTATACTTTAAAGGATTATGAAATATTACATCCACTAAACGACTCCTATCCCATTTCTAATTTGATTGCTGAAGAAATGGAGAAAAAAGCCGGAGAGATATTGGAAACCCTTCCCGACCAGTGTAAAGAGATATTTACATTGAATCGTTTTGAAAATTTAAGTTATGCTGAAATTGCTATAAAACTCAATGTCACTGTTGGTACTGTAAAAACGCAAATGAGCAGGGCCTTTCACAAATTCAGAGAAGGTTTGAAAGAATTTTTACCATTATTGTTGTTGTGGTTATTTTTGAAATAGATACCGAATTCAAAAGATTATCAAAGTGGTAATAGAGGTCTATTAAAAAGGCCTCACCCCAACCCTCTCCTGAAGAGAGAGGGAGTAAGACTCTGAGCTTCAATGGGCATACTGCTTGCTTGCAATATACTGTACTTAAGGTAGGGCGCCTCCCCTCTCACTTCAGGAGACGGGCCGGGGGTGAGGCAGTATTTAAGAAGCTGAACATTTAGGGTATAAATTGTCATTTTCACATAGCCTCTTCAGATAGGAGCCGGGGTGAGGCAAATTTGGAACTTACTAGTCCTGCACATATTCACCCTTTACATCGGATCAACATCCGGCTGAATGAAAACCGAATGGTAGTTGGCATGACTGGCCATCGATGACATCGCCTGTAATATTAACTCTTTACCTTTAACGATTGAAGCCTGCTTTTCGATTTTTAGCAGAATGTTTTTTTGATACCAGTTATTAATCCTGCTTATGATGGGATATTCAGGGCCATATACTCTTGTGCCAAAGGACTTTCGCAATAAAATGGCCATTTCGTCGGCGGCCTGGTCAAGTAAGATCTTGTCTTTGTGTTTTAACGTTAACTGAATGAGTCTTGTGAAAGGCGGATAGCCAAAATTTTTGCGTTCCTCAAGCTGTGTCCTATACATGTGGAGAAAATCATTTTTGATCACATCGTGTATGATGTAGTTTTTCGGATCGGAAGTTTGAATAATCACTTTGCCTTGTTTATTTTTTCGACCGGAACGTCCACTTACCTGCGCCATCAATTGAAAGCTCCGCTCATACGACCGGAAATCCGGGAAATTGAGCAATTGGTCGGCATCCAATATTCCCACCAAGCTCACATTATCGAAATCGAGACCTTTTGAAATCATCTGAGTACCCACCAGGACATCTAATTCGCCGTTTTCGAAGTCGGCTATAAGGTCCTCATATGCCTTGCGTGAACGTGTGGTATCTAAGTCCATTCGTGCTATTTTACGGTTAGGCAAAAAAATGGACAATTCATCTTCAATTTTCTCCGTGCCAAATCCATGCATTACCAATGACGAAGAGCCACATGCATCGCAACTGGATATCTTATTGCTGCTATATCCGCAATAATGACACAATAGGGTATTCATGTTTTTATGGTAGGTGAGGCTTACGTCGCAATTTCTGCATTTTGGAATGGCCTGACAAACAGTGCATTGTAAATAAGGGGAATATCCTCTGCGGTTTTGAAATAAGATGACCTGCTCACCCTGATCGAGCGCTTCTGTCATCGATTCGAGCAGTACCGGGTGAAAATGCGATTTCATTTGCTTTCTTAGCTTTGCTTCCGAGGTATTCACAATTTTTATCTCTGGAAGATCGATGTTACCATAACGTTGAAACAAATTAACCAAACCATATTTCCCATTTTCAGCATTGAAATACGAATCGATGGATGGCGTTGCAGTACCCAACAATGTTTTTGCACCATGCAATTGTGCCAGTACAATGGCAGTATCCCTGGCATGATAACGTGGTGAAGGGTCGAACTGCTTATAAGTATTTTCGTGTTCTTCGTCTACAATTATTAATCCAAGGTTATTAAAGGGAAGCAGAACGGACGATCGTACCCCCAGAATAACCTGATAATGCTGAATTTTATCGTCTATCAATCCCTTCCAAACTTTCACCCGGTCGGCATCCGAGAATTTGGAATGATAAATACCTACTTTATCTCCGAAAGCACCTTTCAATCTATTAATAATCTGAGCTGTCAGTGCTATCTCAGGCAACAGATACAGTACTTGTTTGCCCATTCCTATTTGCTGGTCGATAAGGTGGATATACAATTCTGTTTTGCCACTTGAAGTATATCCATGGAGGAGCACTACCGGTTTTGTGAGGAATTCGGCAGAGATTTGGGTTAAGGCTTCTTCCTGCTCCGGTGAAAGCGCCTTTAGCGCGTGCTCTGAGGGATCGTATGCCGGTTCGGTTTTTACAGTTTTTTCATAGGTGCGGAAGACCCCTTTTTTAATCAGTGTTTTTAACGCTTCGTACCCCGATGAAATATTTTCCAGTAGAGCTTTTTGAGATACTTCCGAATGTTTGGAGGTATAGATACCAGAATGTTGTATATACTTCATTAAGATCTCCAGTTGTCGGGGAGCTTTATTTAATGCCTCAAAAACCTGTTTTAACTCAGCCTCTTCGTAAAGATGGGGCATCAGTTCAATATATGATTCTGTTTTTGGTCTGTGCCGGTCTTTTAACGATTCTTCGATATAAAGGGCTCCGTCGTCAACCAGCTTCTTAATGATTTTAAGCAAATCGCGCTTTTTATAAACTTTGGCAATTTCATTAACAGCAAGCATCTGTCTATCGGCCAACAAGTTTAAAATGATTTCTTCCGATTGTTGTAGTTGTCCGCTTGCTTCAAAATCAGGGTTATAATATACTTTTGTTTCGCTTTCAAGTTTTAATCCCGACGGCAGAGCAGCCTTCATTACTTCACCCACGGTGCACAGGTAGTATGACGACATCCATTTCCACAAGTCAAGTTGAATGTTGTTTACAACAGGTTTGTCATCCAACACCGAGATGATATCTTTTATTTCATAACCTTCTGGTTTAGTGGTGTGGATATGATGAACGATAGCCGAATAAAATCGTTTTGCTCCGAACTGCACAATTACCCTTTTACCAATGGCAATTTCAGGGACAAGTTCCGTAGGAACACAATAGGTGTATAACCTGGGTATGGGAACAGGAAGAATAACGTTGGCAAATACAGATGAAGCTGAGTAAAGCATAATTCAGTCGATCAAACTACAGCCGGAAAGCCGTAATCCATAAAAGATCCAAATTTACACAAAAAAGCATGAATGAATTTATAATCATCGCTATTAATCATGATTTGAGGGGAAAAAGAGGTTTGGCGGTTTTTACGTATTGATTCGAAAGAGATAATTACATAAATTTATTTATAAAGATAGGATCAGGGGTATTAAAAATTATATATCATGAATAATTATTGCATAAAATCTGTATTTATAATAAGCTGTCTGATTTGGTTTTCTTCTTCATTGAAAGCTCAGGAAGAGAAATTCAAAGCCGTGTTCATATATAGTTTTACGCGAAATATAGACTGGCCATCAGCTGCTATGAGAGATAATTTTATTATTTGTGTGATGGGCGAATCAAAAATTGTACAGGAGCTTAAGGACCTCGCCTCCACAAAAAAAATATCAAACAGAACTGTTTTTATCCTTACTGTTCAGGCCGGACAATCTATTCCTGACTGTAATGTTTTATTTATCACCAAGGAAAATGACAAACAAATTTCCGGTACAGCAAAATTACTTGGTAATAAACCGGTATTAATTATATCCGACAGGAGCAATGGCTGTAAATTGGGAGCCGGAATCAATTTTATTCTGAGGAATCAGAATCTAAATTTTGAAATAAGCAAAACCGGTATTCTGGCCAGGGGACTCCTGGTCAATAATCAGATATTAGCGCTCGGTACTATTGTAGAATAAATGAAAAATATGACTCAAATGAAAAAATTTACTTTATTTGCATTCGCCTTATTTTTTTACTCCTTGGCTGCATTTGCTCAGGTTGACAGCCTGAATATTCATAACCTTACCCGCGATCAAATAATCAACCTTACCAAGGATCAGCTT
>CAYZNC010000396.1:0-6058 GCA_964478555.1 uncultured Bacteroidales bacterium
CTCTTACAATAAGTGATTTACCCTTTTCTGTTTCAATCTTTACACAAGCATCGCATAGCTGACCATTGCCATTGTGTTCTAATTCCAAACCAGCGAGGTAATTTCCTTCTATTTGTTGTATTAATGCCGGATAGGGACCACATGAGTTAGTCCATTCGCTTTCGTTCCAGTCAACAGGACCCAGATGAAATTGACCTCCTGTAAAAACCTGTCCATAAACCTCACCGTCGGGTTGTACAAAGGCTTCTTTTTTATCGGTTTTTGAGCAACCCAGTAAAAGAAAAAATAATAACCAAGGGAAGAACTTCATATTTTGTTTTTTCACTTATACGGGGCTTAAAAGAAGAAGTTTAATATGGAGTCAGGAAGTAGGTAGTAGAAAAACAATTTTGTTTGCTTTAAAAAAGGAGGTTTCGGCTCCGCTCAACCAACGGATTCGTGTACCTCACGCCCCATGCAAGTGATGTACCATAAGGGGGTCGGAGTCTGACCCTGAGCGGAGTTGAAGGGTTATTTGAGGAAATGGCCTCACCTAAAAATCGGCCTCTTTGCTCTTAACCAGTTCTTTGGTCGATAGTAAGCCGCATGCCGCAAAGATATCCAGCCCGCGCGATGCCCTTACCGTAGTTACAATGCCTTTTTCCTCCAGGCCTTTCTGAAATCGTTTTATAGTTGCATCGTCCGAGCCTTCCAACGGAGTGTTTGGAATTGGATGAAACCTGATTAGATTGATGCGACAATGAATTCCATTAAGTAACCTTGCCAATTCTTTCACATGTGCTGCCGTATCGTTAAGTCCTTTAAACATGATATATTCAAAGGATACTCTTCGTTGTGCTCCGAAATCGAAATTGCGGATTACTTTTAATACTTCACGGATGGGATAAACATGCTGAACGGGCATGAGTTTTAATCGTTCTTCTTCAAAAGGAGAATGTAAGCTGATTGCCAGGTGGCATTTACTACGGGTGAGAAATTCCTTTAGCCCCGGAATAATTCCGATGGAAGAAACCGTAATGCGTTTTGGACTCCATCCATAGCCATAATCAGAGGTCAAAATTTCGAGACTTTTCAGGACCTCCTCTATATTGTCGAATGGTTCTCCCATTCCCATGTATACGACATTTGTGAGTTTGGCGAATTCAGGGAGACTTTGTATTTGATTCACAATTTCTCCGGCCGTGAGGTGTGATTGAAAACCCTGTTGGCCTGTCATACAGAACAGGCATCCCATCTTGCATCCCACTTGCGATGATACGCAAAGGGTAGCTCTTTTTTCATCAGGGATATAAGCGGCCTCAATATAACGGCCTTCGGCTGATGCAAACAGATATTTTTTGGTTCCATCCGTTGAGGTTTGCACTTTGCTGGGAGCTACCCTTCCCACTTCATATTGTTTCGAAAGAATATTCCTGTTTTTCAATGAGATGTTCGTCATCTCCATGATTGAGGGAACATCTTTCTTATACAGCCATTCAGCAAGTTGTTTTGCCGTGAAGCCTGGTAAATCACAAAGTTTGGTTATATTTTTGAGTTCCTCCAGCGTTTTACCAAATAAAGCTTCTAACTTCATTATCAAGGTTTCTAATTTTTTCAAAAATATATTTCAGCCAGGATATTGCCGAAGGGAATATTCCTGGAAATTAGAATATCCCGTACTTCAATTACCATTTCGGCGCTACCGCAAAGATAATACTTTTGAGCAGGAGGAAGAAATTCGAGATTCTTTAAATAATCAGTTAAACGACCTTCAAACAAGCCTTCCCCTTTTTCCTGAGAACAACAGCGGGCGTAATTTTTACCGAGAACAGGTGAGAAATCGTGCTGATAGTAAAAGGAGGCAATTTTTCTGCCTCCATGTATAAGCATTTTATTTACACCCAGTCCGGAGCGGAACATGGCGTAAAAGGGAGCAATTCCAGTTCCGGAAGCAATCCAAATTGCCGGTTCGGTGGAGGAGGTAAAATTTCCATAAGGTTTTGAAATGCTTACCTTGTCTCCCTTAGTCATTGTCCCCAATACCGGAGTGACTTTTCCCTCCGTTTTAACATCGAATAAAATGGCAATGTAATTGTCCTCTTCACCACTAGCGATGCTATAAATTCTCGATGGGAAATCACTTACAATCAAATCTATCACTTGTCCTGCCTGGAACGAGAAAATTTTTGGAAACCGGATTTCAAATACATCTTTTGCAATAACTTTTCGTTCAAGGATTTTAACATTTATCATCATATAAGGTCCGGTTAATGAAGTTAAACAAAGGGGTGGGGGTATTGTTTGAAATGATTCAACCATTTCAAATCCGATCATCTTTTCCAGGCACACCGGAGGTTTGTTGGTTTTTTGTATATTTGAACTTTTGTCACAACAAAATCGCTAATCTTATAAAAAGTCCAATTAGTAAATTTGCAACCATTAGCATGAAATACCCACTAAATCGCAACTATTGAAGTGATTAATAGAAACATAAGTTAGGTAAAGTTTGTTTTATTTCAAACATTTTAATAAAAAACACAATCTCCATCGCCATCCTGAAAATTCAAATTATTAACAGCACTTTGTTCTTTAGAAATAAAATATGTCTTTTTTATGTTCTTTTTAAAAAGGAAAGGTGTTTTTATTTGATGGAAATAAGTAGAAAAATCCTCATGAAATAGGGTAACCATATTTAGCTTTAAATTAATCATTGTGTAAATAATAAATTTAGCTACTGCATTGAAATTATCTTTATCACAAAATAAATAGGGAACTGTTAAATTATTATTTCTAACATTAATCATTAATAAACCGACAAGATTATTTGAATTGTCAAAAAATTTCACAGTTTGAGTAAAAAATTGACGACTAATAAAAGAAAAATAATATTTTGAAGCTACTTTATCCTTTTCTACGCCTTCTATTAGCCAGGGATTTTTAATTATCCAATTTAATTCTGTTTTTTCTCTTCTATTCCAATTATTGGCACTGTGTATTTTAATAAAATCATCAGGAATTTCATTTAATGAAGCTACGTAATCATAATTAATTTCTTTAACTAATTCTTTTTTGTTAAACCTAAAGCGTAAATCGGCCAAAGCATTTAATAAAAGATCGGTAACTACTAATAACGGAGTAACTTTCTTAAAGAAAGTATTTTTTGAAGAAAGTATTTCGGATAAATTAAACCGCAAATAGCCCCTAAAGCCTATTTTATATTTAGTTGGAAAAAAGAGATTTGTTTTTTGATAAACAGGCTCAAGCCAGGGAACGATGTTTGTGATAAATATATTTTTGTTATAAGCTCTAATTGACCTAAGAAATAAGTTTGCAGCTATATTATGTGATTTGTACCTTTCATCGACCCAAAAACAAGTTAACCAACCAATTTTTCTTTTGCCTTCATCAATAAAAATATAATCAGGTAATATTCCGAGATATCCGACAGTTTTATCTTCGTCAAATTGAGCAACCAATAATACATCGTCCTCATCTGCTCTTGGATTATTTATTTGAGAAATGGCTCTGTGCTTACTAATAGGAACATTAATAAGCTTAGCAAACCTTTCTGAATAAATAAATTGATATAAACTTTCTTTAGTAAATGAAATTGTTTCCATTTTTACATTCTTTTAATGGTGTTCTTATGAACAAAAGATTTCAGTATATAATACAAGTATTCGCCAGTAATAATATCTTTTGCAGAAAAACTATCTATTTCTAAGGGGATACGGTGGATATTTTTTGAACAACTGTCATGTTTTAAGCCGGCGCAACCAAATGTTAAGTCGGCTATTGGATTGCTTTTATTAAATACTTTGTTGAAAAAACTTTCTTTTACATTGAAGTCGGTAAAAGGAAATGAAAAAATTCGATAGTTTAAATTAAACTTGGCTGTTATTTCCTTGATACTTGTCTCTGTTTGTGTTATTTGCTCATTTTCACCCAAAGAAGAATAGATAGGATGGTCAATACTATGGGCTCCGAATAAAAATCCTTGTTCAATTAATGCGTTTATCTGGACAGTACTTAAATATGGTTTGTTTTTCACAAGGTATTCATTAAAATCCACACCAATAAGCGTTGCAAAATCATCAATATAATTTCGCTCTGAGTAATTGATTGAAAGAAGCGAATTAAAATTTCCATTAAATGTTAACTTCCTTTGTTTAAACCACAATGCGATTTCGTTTATTGAAACTTTTGGTTTTGAATTCTTTAGGTGATGGATTAAAACACTTTCCTTGTATCTAAAAAACAAGTCTTTATTATCAATAAACGCAGAATTTAAAAAACAAATGGCTGGTATTCCCTTCTGCTTTAAAATAGGCGCAATTATGTTATTAAATTCGCTTAAACCATCATCAAAAGAAAGTAGAAAACTGTTCTTTTTTATGGTTTTGCTTTTGACAATACTATCAATTAGTTGGTAATAGTCAATTGGTTCATAGTATTTAAGAAAAAAATCCAAGTCTTTTTCAAAAGCTTTTGAAGTTCTAACGCTGTATAAATGTTTAATATGTATTAACTCACTATCGGATACTGCATGGTAAAATGGCAAAATAACATTTTGTCCGGTAAGTTTAATTAAAAAACTTAGTGGAACATTTTTTAAAACTGTAGATAATTGATATAGTTTTGAATTCATTTTCAAATAATTTATAATAACTCATGGCAATGAATAAAAATTATTACAAAGTACAAATTCATTTATGCCTTGGCAACCCACAAGCCCGCCATTATTTAGAACTGTGTTAGCACAAGTTTTTATTGTTTTTTAATGTCCGTAATATACATTATCAAGGCTATCTAAAATATTATTTACAGAATCATTATCCAAAGATTCAAGCTCTCTGAATCGTATTTTTCTTATTAAATCTTTTTCAGATAAATTGTTTACATTAATTGTTTGAATCGCTTTTTTTAAAAGTCTTGCTAATTTTTTGTGGTAATTGTTATTTTTAGTTTCTAAAAGTCTAAGTGTTGCAAAGCAGTTTTGTCCAGATGAATTAAAAAAATACTGATTAAATCCACCATTATTAATTTCCATTTCCAATTCACTAATGTTTGCAATAATCGGTGGGAAAGAATTTTCATCAACTTTATCTTTTTTTATTTCCTTTTTTAATTCATCGTAAGTACCAATCTTGCCATGAATTGACTCCTTATCATTTTTCTTTTTACCTGTCAGACAAGAAGAAACTATCAAAATTATAATACCCAATGTTAAATATCTCATTGTTTTTAATTTTGTGTAACGTTCCCGTGCTAAAAAGTGTATGGGAGTTAAAACCCACACATCAGTCACACGATAAAAGTTAAGTTAAAGGTAGTAAAAATGCGGAATCTGCGTCTTCAACCCCTATAATTTTTAGCACGTGTTAAGGGCTGTAGCTTATGTTCGTTCTAGAATTACACTAGTCCAGTTTATCATATTTTCGTCAATAATAATTGTCTGAAAGTTATACTTTTCTCCTTCAATTTCAATTCCTTTTGAGTCGTCAATGTGAATGTCAATATTAAAAGCTGTCGGATATTTAGATGGTTTTATTTGTCTGCTGAATGTTTCCTTTATTTTTAATGAGTGTGTTCAATATATCATTCCCTTTACTTTCCATTACTACTGTCACGGCTATTATTTTTGTACATTATTGGCTGTTGGGCATTTTTATAACTTAATCTTCCAATAATTTTGTTAGCATTTTTCTTAAAATCCCATAGCTTTTTTTATTACTGCCATTTCTTCTTCTGAAGTCAGCATTTTTAATAATTCAAATGCAACATTTGGAGCTGTCTCAGGACAATAAGACGTAATAATATTACCATCAACTACAATTGGCTCATTCACAACATTCACTCCAAATTCTTTCAGTTTATTTTGCCAATATGCGTTTTTTAAGTGGTATGTAGTTGCTTTCCGATTCTTAAGAACTCCACTTTTTCCTAAGGGCAATGCTGCAGAACAAATTGTCGCAATGATTTTACCTTTTGCATTAAATTCCTTAATTAATTTTAAAAACCTTTCGTCATATGCTTCTTCATAAAAACCAAATTCCCCAAATCCACCAGGTATTGCTAA
>CAYZNC010000397.1:0-6036 GCA_964478555.1 uncultured Bacteroidales bacterium
CATGAATGCAAGCCAGGTAGATGGCGACAATTATGCCGGATATAATAAATTCGGATTAATGGGCGGAGCGTTTGTGTATACTTCGCTATCCAAAAAATTCGATGTGCAATTCGAAATAAAGTACATGGGTAAAGGAGCCAATAAAAAAACCACAGAGCAGGATCCCACAAGGTATACAAGTAACCTAAATTACATTGAAATTCCGGTTCTGGTAAGACTAAATACCAAAATTAAATTAGGGTGGGAAGCCGGTTTAGGGTTCGGCTATTTATTTTCATCGGGTGAGAAGGACGAAAATGGCCCACTCCAACAAGCAACCATCAATTTTAAACCTTTCGAATTAAGTTATCTCATTGGTGCTACCTATCAATTTGCTCCCAAATTTCTGATTAATTTGCGGTACTCTTATTCCATTTTATCCATTGCGAAAAAGGTTGCAGATAATTCCGTAAGCAGTCTCCCTAATTATTATAAAATAGGACGAGGGGTATATAACAATTTGTTTAGTATCGGACTTTATTATACGATAGCCAGCAGAAAATGAAATTAGTAGTTGGGATTACCGGAGCGAGTGGAGCCATTTATGCAAAGATTTTATTGGAGAAACTGCTTCAGGTAAAATCACAATGGGAGGATGTGGCCGTAGTTTGCTCCGATAATGGCAAGGATGTGTGGAAGTACGAATTGGGAGAAAGCATAGAGAATATACCCTTTAAACAATATGATAAAAAAGACTTTTACGCCCCTTTTGCTTCGGGTAGCTCGGACTATGATGTTGCCATTATCTGTCCCTGTTCCATGGGAACACTCGGACGAATAGCTCATGGCGTTTCTGATGAGTTGATTACCCGCACCGCTGATGTTATGCTTAAAGAACGGCGAAAACTGATTCTGGTAACGCGGGATACCCCATTAAGTCTCATTCACATTACCAATATGAAGCTACTGGCAGAGGCTGGTGCCATTATATGCCCTGCTTCTCCATCTTTTTATTCGCATCCGAAAGATATCAATGAGTTAGTTTCAACCGTTGTTGACAGGGTACTTGTATTGGCAGGGTTTAAAATTGATATGTTTAGGTGGGATGAGGGAAGTAGAGGACAAAATTGTTTGTAATGTTGAAATGTAGTTTCGACTTCGCTCAACCACCGCCCGAACGCACTCATTTGGTCCCATTCAACTGAGACCTCCGCAACTCACCGTTCCTTGAGCGGAGTCGAAAGGAGTAGTTTTATCTGAGTAGTTTCGACTCTGTCAGGTTTTCGCAACAAATATAATGCATCGCTTAAAAACTTCGCAACTAAGACCTGGCAGCGTGCATAGCTCCTGCCAGCGTATATACGGGAAATTTACTTTTTAAAACGTTTTAAACCCTATAATTCTCCTTACTTCCTGTAAAGTTTTGGAGGCGCTTTCCCGGGCTTTTTCCTTTCCAAGGTTTACTACTTTACGCAGATAAGCATCGTTCTTGGAGATATCCTCAATCTTTTGGCGCATAGGCGATAAATAATTGATAATATCTTCAGCCAATTGTTTTTTCATATCGCCATACCTTATTTCGCAGGCATTGTATTTTTCTTTAAAATGATTAACCGTGTCTGGGGAGGATACAATATCCATGATGGTGAACAAATTTGCCACGCCATCAGCCATTTTCTGATTTGGTTCTGTGGGACCGGCATCCGTAACCGCCGACATTACCTTTTTTCTGATAACCTTTTCATCATCGATAAGGTAAATACCATTCCCATCAGATTTACCCATTTTGCCTGAACCATCGAGCCCCGGTACCTTAACAAGGTCGTGCCCGAAATTAAAAGCTTCCGGTACCGGAAAAAATTCTTCTTTATATAATTGGTTGAACCGCCGGGCATATTTAGCAGTGATTTCAAGATGCGGTTTTTGATCCTTCCCAACGGGTACCTTATTTGCCCTGTGAATGAGAATATCGGTAGCCATTAATACAGGATAGGTAAGTAATCCTGCATTTACATTATCCGGTTGAGCTCTTACCTTTTCCTTAAACGTTGTGGTACGCTCTAATTCTCCCACATAGGCATTCATGTTCATGAGCAGGTATAACTCCGAAATTTCAGGGACATCGCTTTGCACATAAATCGTGGCTGCTTCAGGGTCGAGACCGCAGGCTAAGTATTCCGCTAAAACTTTTCGAACATTACCATGTAAATCAACAGGCGTTGGATGTGTTGTAAGTGAATGCAAATCGGCTATAAAAAAGAAGCATTTATATTCGTGCTGCATCTTCACGAAATTACGAACTGCACCAAAATAATTGCCCATGTGCAGGTTGCCAGTGGGTCTGATTCCGCTAAGTACTATTTCCATTTAATTAATTTATCTTATTTCCTGGTTCTTAACTCTTGGTTTCTATCCAAAAGAACCCTGCAAAACTATAAAATGATTTAAAATATTGCGATCAGAATCTCTCTATTTTTTGGTAGCTCCCTTTACAATTAATATCTTCGTAACTTATTTAAATATCTGCCTTGTCTCTAACTTTTTAGGTATCATATTTATAAAGTTAATAAAACGCAATAGCGTGCAGGATAAAAAAAGTGTTTATGGAATCGACCCGTCAAAATAAAGTTGCACGATTAATACAGAAAGATCTGGGGGAAATATTCCAGCAACTTGGAAAACCCGCTCTGCAGGGGCAAATGGTAACCGTTACCGTTGTTCGCATGAGTCCCGATTTGAGTGTAGCAAAAGTTTATCTGAGTGTGTTTCCTTCGGAAGAAAAAGCAGCTTACCTCGAACATCTCAAACAATATACTAAAATAATACGAAACCAATTGGGACAACGTGTAAAGAACCAATTGCGGATTGTACCGGAGTTAGTGTTCTTTATTGACGATAGTCTTGATTACGTAGAAAAAATAGATCAACTATTAAAAAAATAAAATTATTCAATGCAATACGACCCCATTAAAAGTTTTCTCGGAAAGTTATTCAACTCCTCTCCTGCCCTAAGGGTGCTATTCTATAAATTACTCGATATTCTTCTGCTTCGAACCTGGCATATCAAAAAGGAGATGAAAAAATTAAGGAAATCTTTCTCAAAAAATGCAGAAATTCTCGATGCAGGCTCAGGTTTTGGCCAATACACCTATTATCTTTCATCCCTTTCCAGGTCTTATAAAATCAAAGGTGTGGATGTGAAAGCTGAACAAATCGCAGACTGTAACCAATTCTTTGCTAAAATAGGCCGCAGCAATAGAGTAACCTTTGAGGAAGCGGATTTAATCACCTATATGGAACCGGAAAAGTATGATATGATCCTTTCCGTAGATGTGATGGAACATATTTTGCAGGATGTTTTTGTATTTAATAATTTTAATAAATCTCTTAAGCCAGGAGGGGTTCTGCTGGTATCAACCCCATCTGATAAAGGTGGATCGGATGTGCATGGGCATGATGAGAGTTCATTTATTGGTGAACATGTGCGTGATGGCTATAATTTTGAGGAAATTGAAGAAAAGTTAAGAGGATCGGGTTTTTCGAAGGTGGAAGTAAAATATTCGTATGGAACACCGGGAAAGATATCGTGGAAACTTTCTATGAAATACCCCATTCTGATGGTAAATGTGAGTAAGTTATTTTTATTGATTCTCCCGTTTTATTATTTGCTTACCTTTCCTTTTGCATTGGTGTTGAATTTCGTTGATGTAAGATTCAAGCACAAATCAGGCACCGGATTAATCGTAAAAGCCTGGAAATAATTAAGACTTAAGATGAAAGAGCCAAGAAACAAGATAGATAATCCAAAGTCAATTTAACTTTGTTCCCATAAAACAACAATATATAACATTATAATTTGAACTTCCCGGTTTACATAGCAAAGCGATACATTTTTGCGAAAAAATCGCGCAATGCCATTAATATTATCTCAGGTATTTCGGTAGGTGGAGTAGCTATTGGTACGATGGCCCTGGTTATTGTGCTGTCTGTTTTCAATGGGTTCGACGACCTTATCCGTAAACTCTTCAACTCTTTCGATCCCGATCTAAAGGTTACCATTGTGGAAGGAAAGCATTTTCCGATTGACCCTACCAAATTGAAAAATTTAGGAAGTATCAAAGGTGTAGAAGCTTTCTCTAAAGTATTAGAGGATAATGCACTACTGAAATACGGAGAAAAACAATTTCCGGCAACCTTTAAAGGTGTTGATGACCATTACCTGGATGTAAACGGAATGGACTCCATGATTGTAGACGGAACTTTTAAATTAACTGACAAACACGGCCAATATGCAGTTGTAGGACAGGGTCTCGCTTATAACTTACAAATCGGTCTCAAATTCATCAATCCTATTATAGTTTATGTTCCCCCCAGGAATGCAAGCACCATGACTCCAAATCAGAAGTTTATTTTCCCTTCCGGAATTTTTGCAGTGGAACAGGAACACGACGTCAAATACATGATTGTACCACTTAAATTTGCCTATGAGCTGCTTGAAGACTCTACTATACTAAGTGCAATAGAAATTAAAATGACCAAAACTGCAGATCAAAAATTAGTTCAGAAAAAGGTACAGCAATTATTTGGTAATCAATTTATTGTTAAGAATCATTATCAACAAAACGAACTTTTCTACCGTATTATGAAATATGAGAAATGGACCATATTTATGATACTGAGTTTCATACTCATGGTAGCATCGTTCAACATTGTGGGTTCGCTTTCCATGCTCATCATTGAAAAGAAGAAAGACATATCAACATTTCAAAGCCTTGGCGCTGATCGAAGTTTAATAAGTAGAATTTTTCTTTTTGAAGGAATGATGATCTCTTTCTTTGGAGCTCTGCTCGGCTTAATTTTAGGTCTGACTATTTGCTGGTTGCAGGTAAAATATGGGTTTGTAAAACTCCAGGGTAGTGGATCGTTCATCATCGATGCTTATCCGGTTTCCATTCGAATGCCCGATATTATTCTTGGCTTTTTAACAGTGCTGGTTATTGGATACCTTGCAGCATGGTATCCCGTAAGATTTATTATAAAGAAATACTTGCCGGAGAATATGTTTACTTTTTATTGATATTTGTTTAACAATAAGTGACTTAAGAATTATTTTTTACTTTTTTTATCAATAATAAAGATTAAATTTTTACTTTTGACATAGGTAATAAATTAAGGATTTTGCGAAGGGTATAAGGTAGAGAACGTTAGTAATAATATTTGCAAGATTTAAATACCACAACCATGCCATCAAAACATATTTTTATATTGCTATTGCTAACTATAGCAGTAACCTTAGTTAATAGTAACTTATTTGTTTATCAAACGCTTGCTTCTTATTTTCTGTACACGATGGTTGCGCCGTTCCTAACTGTTTATGATTGTGTTTTCCTTCTCACTTCAAAAAAATTTGTAAGCTATTCCATTGCTTTGCCATCGATGCTTTTCATTGTTTGGACTGTATATGTAATTTTGAATATTTCATTAACGATTAAAGATATAGGCAAGGCTAAAGAAAGTAATAATCCAATTTTCAAATAATCAATTATCCATTATTAATCATTAAATTAAATCATTATGAAAAAAACAATTTTACTTTTATTTTTTTTGATCGGTATAATGCCGTATCTGAGCAATGGGAAATTTTACTTTTCCATGTCTAACAAAATTTCAGGGCAAAGTCCTAAAACTATTTCTCCAACAGGTACTAAAGGTATATACAAACAGGGAAGCGCCTATGGTACTCTTGATGGTCTTAGTGATTTAGGATATGACAAAGCTACCGGGACGATTTATAGGGGTGTAGTATATTATGATATAAAAAGTAACATACCTCCAAATGCAACAATTACTGGAAGTACACTTAGTTTTTCTGTATCGACTGCAGCAATGGGTAATGATTTTGGAACGATAGCAATCACTGACCTGCCAAGTAATTTTTATCTTGGTGGTAGTCCAGACAGCTGGAACGCAATTGTCAATGGCACCAACCCCAACGATATTGTTACGTCTCCAGCTATTGATTGGACTACGAAAAACGTAACTCTAAGCAATGATAAG
>CAYZNC010000398.1:0-5996 GCA_964478555.1 uncultured Bacteroidales bacterium
CATATCTCTTAAAACCTTGTAGAGGTTTCACATCAAAATACGGTTTTGGTCATAACTTGTAGTCTCTAATTCAACCACCCCTGTCCTCACTTCCTTTGGTCGTGAGGACTTCCTCTCCTTGAAAAAAGGATGGGATCCGGTTTCGGTAAACCTTACCAGATTCTTTTCAAATACTTCCGAAGTCGCAGAATTTAGCTTAAAGCTTTCCAAACCCTGAGGGCCCTAAGGGTTCCGGCGATTCTTTACCTCCACCCTTCTTGCAGTTTCTGAAATAAGTGCATTAATTCTTTTGTTGTTTCACCTGCTTTTCCGGTTCCGATAACGTTGTGGTCTATTTTAACGATGGGTAATATTTTCTTGGTAGTGCTGGTGAGAAATATTTCATCGGCAGCATAAAGTTCTTCGAGTGTAACGGATGCTTCGGCAAAATGTAGTTTTTTTTCATTTATAATATCCATTACCACACTTCGTGTAATTCCTTTTAGAATATTGTTTGCGGGGGTTTTAATTTGATTGTTTTTAACTAAAAATATATTTCCGCGAGAGGTTTCGTGAATGATATTGTTTTGGTAAAATAATACATCTACAGCATTATATTCAGTAATTTCAGGATACCAATAAATTAAGGGCAAATAATTAGTTGATTTAGCTTCCGGTAAAAATCTCATGTATTCCCTGGTAATCAGATTTCCGCCGTTTTCATAAACAACACTGTTAAAAGGAGGTGAATCAACAGGTAAAATATAAAATGCACTGGTTAAATTTTGTGTGACCTCCGGATTCATTGGAATTGCAAATAATTTAAGATAGAAAACCTCATCATTTTGCTGAATAACGGAATCAATAAGCCCTTTCACTTCTTCACGATTAAAGTTTATTTTCAATCTGAGCAGATTAAGGGAATTGAAAAACCTGTCGAGATGCCGGTCTACATAAAATGGTTTTTTATTGACAACACCAAAAAAATCAAATACTCCGTACCCCCTGTTAACTGCAATATTGTCAACAGATATTGCTATGTGGGAAAGTTCAGTGAACGCTCCATTGTTAAAACCGATTTTTTTTGATAATGCCGTCTCCATCGCTAAAAGTTTATTGCAAAATAAAGGATAATTTTAGAGTTACAAGTGACTAAAGTGACTAAAGTTCGAAGTTAAGTAACTTTAGGCCCTTCCAACTTTTTCAAACTTTAGTTCACTTCCAATTTTTTATTTTTTGTTAATTCGAAAAATAGTTGTATATTGCAACTGTTTTAAAATACAACTTTAATATGATTATAACTAATAACCAAATGATTAGAAAATTCAGGGAAATTTTACGAAGGTTGGAACGTGAAATTTTCATGCAGAACAATGAAGCGTGCTGTAGTGGTGTAACAGTGGCACAATGTCACACGCTTCTGGAAATTGAGAGCAAGACCAAGGAATCTGTTACGGAGCTTGCAAAAACGCTTGGTCTCGACAAAAGCACAATAAGCAGGACTGTAGATGGGTTGGTGCATTCAGGGCTCGTGGACCGGACAATTCCAGTGGAGAACCGACGAATGGCTACACTTCAACTTACCGAAGCGGGAAAAGAAACCTGTAATTCAATAAATTGCAGAAACGATCAATATTTTACGGACACTTTATCCATTCTCACCGATCCGGAAAAAAATGAGCTGATCCGGTTATTGGAAAAGATAACAAACCAAATGATCCAATCGCGATCGTCTGATCAAAATTGTTGCAAATAATTAATAAATACTATTATGATTACATATACATTGGCTGACAAAAGGGATTTAGCAGCTATATCCCTGCTTCTTAAAATAAATGACCTGCCATTTTCTGATATTCAGGAAAGTGCCATTGATTTTATCGTTGCAAAGGATGACCAACAAATAATCGGCTGCATTGGTTTAGAGAAAAACGGTTCAGAAGGCCTGCTTCGTTCTTTTGCTGTAGATCATAACTTTCAAAACAAAGGGTTTGGAAAGGAATTATACGACCGACTTCTGGCGTATGGCGTTCAACATGATATTAAAACTTTACATCTGCTAACTACTACAGCTAAAGAATATTTTATGAAGGTAGGTTTTCGTCTAGACAGCAGAAGTAATGCTCCCGAAATTATTCAGAAAAGCAAAGAATTTTCTAGTTTATGCCCGTCTTCATCTACCTATATGGTTCTGGAAAATATTTCAAAACAAGCACCGGCATTTTTGCAATAGACACATAGACCCTTTAACGATAAATACTAAAAAAAGAACATGACATTTAGAAAGTTAAATTTTACAGGCATTTTAGGGAATAACCAACCGGATTCAAATTTAAAACAGCTAATTCGCCTGGCATTGCCTGTTATTGCAACTTCCTTTATGTCCATGGCTTATAATTTTATTAATATCATTTTTGTTGGAAAACTGGGGAGTAACTCAGTTGCAGCGGTTGGTTCCGCTGGTTTTTACATGAACCTCAGCTGGGGTATATCCGCCTTACTCACAGTTGGTGCCGGAATAAAGGTATCGCACGCCATTGGAGAAAAAAATCTGAATCTGGCAAAAAGTTATGTCCGAAGCGGCATATTGGCGGTAATCGTGGTTGCAATCGCGTATTACCTATTAATTGCCTTAACCAGAAACTATTTGATTGGTCTTATCAAGCTAAACAATCCTGAAATAGAGCAATCAGCGGCAGGTTATCTGCTTCAGATCGGATTGAGTATACCTTTTACATTTCAAAATCTGTTTTTCACCAGTGTATTCATTGGTTATGGAGATAGCCGCTCACCATTCAGAATCAATGCCATTGCCTTTGTGCTCAATATGATATTGGACCCGCTGCTTATTTTCGTTGCTGGTCTGGGTATTCAAGGGGCCGCCATTGCTACCGTTCTGTCACAAGCTCTGGCAACCCTGTTGTTTTACAGAAAACTAAATCTAACCGAAGCACTACGACCTGTTGGTGTTACTTACCGGCAAATACATCTCAAGAATATGGTAGGCTTAGGAATAAGTCCTGCCATTCAGCGGGTTTCCTTCACCATTATTGCCATTATGATGGCCCGGATTATCAGTAACTGGGGTGCCACAGCCATTGCTGTACAAAAGGTGGGAGTACAAATTGAAGCTATTTCGTACATGACTGCTGGTGGCTTCATGTCGGCCCTGGCATCTATTTCAGGGAAAGCATATGGAGCAAAGGACTATCATAAACAATGGAACGCCTTTCGCTCAGGAATGTTTCTTGCATTTGTGGTTGGCCTTATCACCTCAACAGCACTGATTGCTTTTCCAAAAACTTTATTTTCCATTTTCCTTCATGAAACGAATAGCATTGCCATGGGACGCAATTATCTTATCATTTTGGGGTTCTCCCAACTCTTTATGTGCATGGAACTAATGGCAACCGGGGCTTTCTTTGGTTGGGGAAGAACCAATATTCCGGCAATTACAGGAATATCGCTTACTGCACTGCGTATACCAATGGCCATTGTGCTCATCCATCTTTGGAAACACTCTCTTTCGTCCGTTTGGTGGAGCATTAGCATCAGCAGCATTGCAAAAGGCACATTGTTAGTAACATTATATATTATTCTATTTAAACTATTTATAAAAAAATACTCCACAAATTTTAAGCTATGAATCAAACATGTTGTACTCAGAACACGACTAAGTGTAAGCATTCACAAGATGCCTCTCCTAAAGTTTCCGGAATCAAGCAACTTTTAAAGTATAGCTTTTCACCGGCATTAATAGAACAATCACTTGAAATGAACCAGGATATTTTTAAATCAGCGATAAAACAAATAAAAGGGAATATTTGGCTTGATGGTTTATTTGGTATTGAAAAAGAAAACATTCGGGTGGATAAGGAAGGTAATTTATCGCAAACACCACATCCAAAGGTGTTTGGTAATAAATTGAAACATCCTTATATCACTACCGATTTTTCAGAAAGCCAGGTGGAAATGATTACTCCTCCCCTGCCCGATTTAAAACAAACATTAGGTTTCCTGGAAACCCTTCATGATATCGTTAGCCTGGAATTAGACGATGAATACCTGTGGCCCCAAAGCATCCCTCCTATCTTGCCTGAAGATAAGCAAATACCTATTGCCCAATATGAAGAAGATGGAAAGGAAGCACAGCAATACCGCGAACTTCTTGCCCAAAAATACGGGCCTAAAAATCAATTATTCTCCGGCATCCACTTTAATCTTTCTTTTGGTGAGAAGTTATTGCAAATGTTATACGGCCAAATGAATGTATCCTTATCTTACGACGCATTCAAGGATGAAGTCTATTTAAAAACAACCAGGCAACTACTCCGGTTGCGATGGCTATACGTTTTACTCTATGGCAATAGTCCAGTAGTTGACTCATCGCTGGAACTTAAATGCAAAAGATCGCCCTTCAGCATCGACAAACATGTAATTGGTCTTTCAATTCGCAACAGCTGCTATGGATACCAGAATATTGGTGAATTGTATCCCGACTATAGTTCAGTAAAAAAATTTAAGGAGAGTATCGATAAAATGGTGCAAGAAGACAAACTGGCTTCCCCAAAAGAGCTGTATTCTCCCGTACGTCCGAAGTTTATAAAAGATCCCAAACACATTTCGTATGTGGAAGTCAGGTTTATCGATATTGATCCATTGACTAAAGCCGGGATTACCGAAGAGGCATTGTATTTTTTACATGCTCTCGCACTTTATGGTTTATTAACGGAAGAGCCTGATAGTTTCGATGCTACAGCACAATCTCAGGCCAATGACTATCATGGATACGTTGCCTTATATGGATTGAACACAACTCCTGGTGTTCATGACAAAAATGGAGAAAACATTTGGCAAAAGGCAGCAAAGCATATGCTGGAAATGACAGATTTATTTGAAAAACTTAATATTCATAGCAAAGAATACCAAACAGCATTAGCATTAGCCACTAAATTCATTAAGAACCCAAAGCAACGCAGCGTTTATGGAGTCCTTGAAGGCATTCTGAAAATGGGATATATCCCTTTTCATTTGGAGAAAGCCCGCAACTATTTAAGTGAGAGCGGGCAAAAAAATTACAATTTTAACGGATTGGAAGATATGGAGTTATCTACTCAGCTTTTACTGCGTGAGGCTGTAAGGCGCGGAGTTTTATTTGAAATTCTGGACAGAAAAGAGAATTTTATAAGGTTAAAGCAAAACGGGAATACTCAGTATGTAAAGCAGGCCACCAAAACCTCGTTGGATAACTACGCCAGTATCCTGGCAATGGAAAACAAACAAATAACTAAAAAAATCCTTGAAGAAGCAAGTATACGGGTTCCGAAGGGGCACGAATATACACAAACAGAATTAGCAAAAGCCGATTTTCCGTTATTTAAGGGAAAGCCGGTAGTGATCAAACCAAACCAAACCAACTTTGGCATTGGCATAACCATTTTAAAAGAAACTGTTGACAAATCCATATTTAACAGGGCTGTGGACATTGCTTTTGAACACGACTCCACCATTCTTATCGAAGAATTTATAGAAGGTAAGGAATTCAGGTTTTTTGTAATTGGCAACGAGGTAATAGGCATTTTGCATCGCGTGCCAGCAAACGTAACCGGCAATGGCATTAATTCAATCGGAGAATTAGTTCACCTTAAAAACCTGGATCCACTACGGGGAAAAGGATACCGAACCCCGCTTGAAAAAATTCAATTGGGAGAAGCAGAGGCCATATTTTTAAAGTCGCAAAAAAAGAACTTCAACGACATTCCTGCACCCGGAGAAATTGTTTTCCTCCGCGAAAATTCGAATATAAGTACCGGTGGTGATAGTATTGATTTTACAGACGAGATACCCGATTCCTACAAACAAATTGCTGTAAAAGCAGCTTCGGCACTAAAGGTAAAAATTACGGGCTTGGATATGATTATACAGGATCTCTTAGAAGAGGCAACCCCTTCAAATTATGCCATTATTGAATTAAATTTTAACCCGGCCATTCATATTCACTGTCACCCTTTTAAAGG
>CAYZNC010000399.1:0-5954 GCA_964478555.1 uncultured Bacteroidales bacterium
TGTAATAGGTACGGATGGTAGTCTTTCCTTTCAAAAACTACTTGTACATACGCTCAACGACTATAATACGGATGTGGACAGTGCTGCGCTTTATTACTCGGATATAAACAATCGGTTTTCACTGATAGATTATCCCGGGGAAGCTTTTCTTCTGGGGCATCGACGCAAAATAGCAGGCGATACTGCAGCATTTAGCATAGCCTATAATCTCCAAACAGGCGATAATTATTTTTGGGTAACCATGGATCTCAATTCCGGCTCACGTGCTTCGCATGTGTTGCGTGCATACGTACCTGCGAACGGAATAACCATTGCCAGTATCTTTTATCCACCAACACAATCTATAACAGCAAAGGATACAATTGCCCAAATTTATTTCCGTGATAATTTTGAAAATTATACGATAGGTACCCGCAGTTTAATGTATCCTGTGGGGTGGGATCAGAGCCCAACGCCGAATAATACTTACTTTTCCTGGCATAATAATAATGGAGGTTATTCTATTAGTACTGTCGGTTATCCGGCGGCAGCTAAATCAGGTAAATATAATCTTTTAGTCAATAAAGTGGGTTACCAGCCTGACTCAACGGTAGTTTATAAACAAATAGATTTAAGCCTTGCCTCACATCCCAAATTAACTTTCTACCATGCTCAGGCCGCCTGGTGCAAGGATATAGCATGTGCTGATAAGAACAGCGATAAATTAAGAGTCAAATATAAGATCGGTACTTTAGGAGCCTGGCATGAAATTGCGATGTACCGCCTTGAAACCGATGATTGGACAAAAAGAGAAATATTTTTGCCTACAACAGCTTGTGTTAGCAATTGCATTTTAGGATTTGAAGGCATTGTTCAGTTTGGTTGGGGGGTTGTTGTTGATAGTGTAATCATTTATGAAACACACGTTATTAACAAGGGTATTCATGATGTGGCCATAACCCAGCCCAACCTGACAATGATTCCCCAGGGAGCCTCCAAGAATCCTATTTTGCGGATGAATATCAGAGTTAAAGGGAATACCGGAAACGTAATATTAAATTCAATCAACGTTACTTCCGGTAATACCCTCGATACTGATATTGCACCGGGAGGCGTAAAGTTGTTCTATACACCTGATTCGATATTTGTAGATCCTGTTCAATTAGGTTCAGGACTCAATTTTTCAGGAGGCGTTGCTTCCTTTACCGGGCTTAACAAATTACTCGAAACCGGTGAAAATTTTATATGGGTAACCTACGATGTATCAACCAATGCATATCCGGGACATGTGTTAGATGCCTCGATCAGGGCCGGAGGCATAAGCTTAACGCAAGGTAATTATCCTCCCAGTGATGACGAAGGATCTCCGGATGGATCCCGGTTGGTTAAACAAACAGTTTTCTTTGATGATTTTGAAAGTGCAGCCTGGATTATGACTGGCGAGTTTCAAATAGGGCCTCCGCTGGGAAAGGGAGGAGCACACTTTGGAATGCCTGACCCAACTTCAGCCTATTCCGGAAGTAATGTCCTTGGTACGGATTTAACGGGTACAGGAGCTAATCCGGGAGATTATGAGCCCAATTTGTCTGCGGATGCCTACTCGGCAACATCGCCTTTGATCGACGGCCGGTATTTTAAAAATATTCAATTTGATTTTTTCCGCTATCTGAATGTGGATAATACGGATAGTGCTTCCATCGAATACCAGTTGTTGAATGAAACATCCTGGCAAAAGTTGTGGACTTCCAAGAAGAAATATGTGGAATCCAAGTGGAGGGATCAATCCGTGCCGACCAATCAATTGTTAGACCGTAAGAAATTTAAAATACGTTTTGCACTGGGACCTACCGATAACATCGATAATTACTCCGGCTGGAATATAGATTATCTGTTCCTTACCGGTGATAGCATACCTATTGATGCAGCCATGGGTAAATTGGTTAGTCCCGTATCATCATGCAATCTAAAGGCAAATGAACATGTGCAGGTTTATGTAAAAAATGTGGGGCCAAACCCGCTTATCAATACGCCCATCAGATTGTCCATCGACGGTGGTAGAAGTTATGTTACTGAAACAATTCCCGGACCTGTTTTGCCAGATGACTCAGCTAAATATACCTTTACCCATGTATCTGATTTTTCAAAACCTTCCATGTATAAAATTATCATAAGGGTAGCACACCCACGCGATAATTTCCCGGAAAATGACAGCATCATACAAAGTGTAGCTTCATATCCTACCTATACACTGCCTTACCATACCGGATTTGAAGAAGATACCAGTTACTGGCATTCAGGAGGGATCAACAATTCGTGGGTACTTGGAAAGCCCAACGGTGCATTTATTAGTCAACCTTATCAGGGTCAAAACTGCTGGAAAACTGATTTTAGCGGATATCACCTCCTGAATGAAAATTCGTATGTTGAAAGTCCCTGCTTTACTTTTACCGGTAGCACCTTCCCAATAATGGATGTTGCATTTGATTATGCGGCCAGGGATTTGGTGGATGGAGCTATTCTTCAATATTCCGTTGATCAAGGCAAAACGTGGGCTTATGCAAGCGAAGATGCTTTTCCGTTTAAATGGAACTGGTACAATAACAATGTTAGTACTTTAGGATATAAAGGATGGACAGGAAGATCGTTAAACAAAGCTGGTAATCAGACATGGAAATATGGACGACAGCTATTGCCTCCAGCAGTGGCAGGTAATGATACCGTTAAATTCAGATTTGCCTTCAAGAGCGATCCATCGACCACAATCAGAAACGAAGGTTTTGCATTTGACGAATTAACGCTACAGGAAGCTCCTTTTGATGTTGGGATATCATCTATTGATAATGTAGTTAATCCATCGTGTCAAGTGGATCTGCCAAAAAATCTGAAGGTTACTATTAAAAATTATGGTGTACGCAGTTTACAGGTTAATGATACCATGATTGTGGGGGTTAGAGTTAATCATGGCATTACAGTTATTGATAAATTTAATTTAGCCCAAGCTATTCCTGCCGGTGGTTCTATACAAGTAACCTTGGTGAAGCCCGTTGATTTAACCCCTCCTGGGAATGATACGGTTTATGCATTTACCATGATCGAAAAAAATCCTTTTTTCTACGATTCGATTTGCAATGATACCCTAGCGTTGACCTATTTTTCAAAAGTTAATCCCGTCATTGGGTTACCCGATTCGCTATACTCTGCAAGGCTCGATACCATGTCACTAAGGCCAAATTGTCCCGGATATACCTATGCATGGAAATTTGAGGGAGTTCCTTCTTCTGCTTGCATTAAACCAGCTCCGTTAGATCCGGGCATGTATTACGTAACAGCGACAAGCATAAGTAACGGATGTGCAACTAAGGATAGTATATTCGTTAAAACCCTTATTCCCAATTTAGGGGTTAGCCAAATTGTAGCACCCATAACAAATTGCGGATATACTACAACTTTCCATCCTATCATTCGAATCATAAATAATGGGACTGATACGATTTCAACCACGAGGCAGATACCTGTAAAAATTGGCCTTACAGGTGGTTCTGTGGCTAATCTTAGTGAGTTAGTTACGCTTTCAAGTAAACTGGCTCCGCATAGTACTTATGATGCAACATTAACTTCAACACTTGATTTATCAGCTCCTGGTTCTTACAGTATATGGGCATGTACAGTCTTTCCATATGATACAACCCGAAGTGACGATACAACAAAATCAACTTTTGCTATTTGGGGTTATCCACATGTTGATCTAGGACCAGATAAGAAGGTTAATGCCTATAAGGACACGCTATATGCCGCCGGGGCAAATATTGGAAGCTATATGTGGAGTGATGGTTCAACCAATGATTCTTTAATAATCAGTACTTACGGGTATTATTCTGTTACCGTAACAGATAATGCAGGCCATGGTTGTACGGACGTTGATACTGTACACATGAGTCTTACGGTACACGATGTTGGAATAAAACGAATCGTTTCCCCGGTTAATTCATGTACACTAACCAACCAAACGCCTGTCACTTTCGAAATACAGAATTTTGGAACCGATACCATTAGAAATACCGATACCATCACTTTATCATACCAGTTGAATACTGGAACAGTGGTAACTAGAAAACTTAATCTTGCCAGTCTTCTGCCAGGTGATTCGGTGCCCTACACTTTTAACCAGAAGGTGGATATGCATATCCCTGTGGCCTATGATTTTAAGGCTTCGGTTAAGGTGAAGAATGATTTGAATGCAACAAATGATGCCATTACAACTGCTATTAATGTTTGGGGTATTCCGCCCGTTAGCTTGGGAAGCAGTCAGATTATTCAGGACAAAACTCAATATCCGCTTGATCCCGGGCCAGGTTATATGAATTACTTATGGCAGGACAGTTCTACAAACGAGGTATTTACTATAACACAGGCAAACGCAAGGGAAAATGGAGATTATAGTGTTACGGTTACGGATGGTCATGGTTGTAAAAACAGTTCGTCTGTAGTTATCTATCTTGAAATTTTGGACTTCGAAGTAACCAGTATTTTATCACCTTTAGTTCCTACCTGTACAAATGTCAATCCGGTTAATGTGACAGTACGAGTTACAAACTCCGGAAACCAGGCAACAGATGCTTCTTTTCCGCCGATTAAAATATATTACAGGATCAATAGTAATCCGGAAATTGGTAAGCAATTTATTTTTAACAAAGGTGTTGGAGAACCGATGGATTATACATTTAATGATTTAATTACTTTGAATAATCCTGAAACGGACACGCTCAAAGTAAGAATCGATCCAACGGGAGATTTACGAACTGCAAATAATAGTTTAATCAAAGTTTTAAAAGTGTTTGTTCCGCCTACGGTAGATTTAGGGCCCGATACGCTTGTAACAGGCCTGCCTCATATGTTAAATGCAGGTGCTGGAGCAGGTTATACGTATATGTGGAGCACAAATGAAGTCACACAAACTATTCAGGCAGCCAATGACCATACCAAATATTACGTAACTGTTACATCTTCTGATGGCTGTGGAAAAACGGATAGTATTGTTCTCATCCAAAGTAGCTATGATTTGAAGGTCTCAAGATTGGTTTTACCATCTTCCATGTGTACGAAAAGCAGTCAAACAGTTGGTTTCGATATTACCAATTCAGGTACCATGCCATTTAATAATCAACCTGTTACTATTAGCTATCAATTAGATAGTCAAACGCCGGTAACTAAGAATGTTACATTTACAGGAGCACCACTGACGGTTACAACTTTTAACTTCGATAGTCCTATAGATATGTCCGTAGCCAGAACCTATAACTTTACAGTTGGGTTTACCTGTGCTCAGGATGGTTATGACACAAATAACAGTGCGTTATACCCTGTTATAGTTTCTAACAAACCTATTGTTAATTTGGGAGGCGTCAAAGACACACTTTTAACAACTCTTCCTATAAGCCTCGATGCTGGTGGAGGAAGCGGTTATTCCTATTTATGGCAGGATGGTAAGGACACTGCACAAACGTTTAATGTAACTGCACCAGGATGGTTTAAGGTAACAGTAACTAACCATGGCTGTTGGTCAAAGGATTCGGTATATGTAGATAAGGGAAGTGGTATTCCTCAATTGGAAGATAAGGCTACATTAACCGTATTTCCTAATCCTGCAAGTGATTTGTTATATATTAACCTATTGCTAAAAGGCAAGGACGATGCGGTACTCGAGATTATATCCACAGATGGCAGAATGGTAAAAAGCATGAAGCTTACCGGTCGTACTCAGTACATGGAAACTATAGATGTCTCCTCCTTACCAAAAGGTTTGTATTACATCAGAGTTTATCATAAGGACTGGGTAGTTACCGAGAAAGAGCTTATCCAATAACATTGATACTTACATGATATTAAAAATCCCGGAAGCTTCGGCTTGCCGGGATTTTTTATTGCCAGGATTACAAGATAAAATAAAGGCATCTGTTGTTAATATCACGCCAAAC
>CAYZNC010000400.1:0-5932 GCA_964478555.1 uncultured Bacteroidales bacterium
TTTCACAAAGCCCGTAGGGCTGGCATATCAAACCAAAATTCACTAAAAGTTAACATAATTATGTCTTGCTTTCCCAGTGTTACCAAAGCATTTGCCCTCAAGTTCTCTTGCTAGTAAATATTCTCCCTACCTCCCCCTCAAAAACAACATGCAATGTCATTCCGACCAGCGGGAGGTATCTCATCATTTGATAGAAATTAAGTTCTTGTTTAAAAAAAAAGAAAGGCAAACACTTTTTTACGTTATTGTCAGTAACCCTATTTTTCCAGTTGAATTCCTCCAAGATCATCAAAACGGGCTACGATTCCCCATCCGTAGAAGAAATTGGCTACCCCTATCATTAATTGATTTTCGCCCTTCTTTAGCGGAACCCGGATGGTGGAATTTTCAATTGAACACCGGCCATCGGGTATTTTAGCCATCGGAGTGTTGTAAAGGTTTTTATCCAGATAAAGTGGCTTATTGTTGATCATCACCCATACTTCGTCGCTGAAACCAAATCGTAGCATTTTGTCCTGGTCTTTTTCGGAATTAATGGTGGCCTTTAACCATACGATTCTTCTACCGGTGGTTTTGCCAAATTTGCGGGTGAGATTGATTAAACCACGACGTTCGGCTGATATAACTTCCCATTTCGTTTCCGGTTTTGGCACATATTCATCACTAAAGTCAATTCCCTGATCGGTTGCAAGTGGTTCATTGATAAGCCATTTTCGGATATACCGGGGGTCATTTGCTACAGGATCAATCCCTGGCTCTGGACTAAGCCCTTCCATAGCATTAGGTTTAACGGTCAGATTTGAGATGATCGCCTGTCCTTCAAAAGCCAGTGTGCCGGAATTAATATTGCCCTCCAGTATTGGTAATTCAGTGAATTTTGCAAAACTAATAGTTTATTCTCCCATACTAATGGATATGTCCTTCCTTTTTGGTTCAGGCCGGGTATACATCTTCTCCTCTTCCCCATGTACCTCAATTTCTACCGGAACATCCTCTAATTTATATCGTTCCATAATTACCCATGGTTTGATATTTGAATCGTTCGGGTTGTATCCTACCACACCTTTTATTTCCCATCCCTGGTTCACTAATGTTTCCAGTTTTTCTTTTAAGGAAAGAAGGTCATCAATTTCAACAATTTCAATTTCGTTGGGCATAATTTTAATTTTTTAGGTAAACAAGATTTTTCTGAAAAATGTTTTATGAAATGTCAGAAGAATCTAATGCGGTTTGTTTATCAAAGAATAAATCCCATTTCCTTACCTCAATGCCTCAATCATTAACATCACTAAAATAAGTACCTGGTAAAGATAAAGCGACCGGAAGGCGGGATTAAAGTTGAATAGTAACGGTTTATTAAAAACAATTCTGTAGAAGTAAAACACCAAAGAAGCATTTAGTATTAACAAACATACGATAAGGTAACTTCCTGAAATAATATGATATACGGGGAAGAACAACGTACAGCAAGAAGTTCCCAGTATCCAGATGAAAATTACATACTTAACCTGTTTTTCGCCAAGGGCTAAAATGGAAGGAAACCCTGCTGCTTTGTAATCTTCACCAAACTTCAGCAATAACAGGTAAAAATGTGGAATTTGCCAAAGGAACATAAAAAAAGCAATAGCCAAAATTTGCGGTGACAGTACAAAACCTCCGGCAGCAGTCCACCCCATTAATGGAGGTATAGCCCCTGTGAGGCCACCAATGAAAACAGCAAGCGAGGTGTAACGTTTTAAAGTAGTATAAACGACATTATACCAAAACAGATTGAAAACGCCTAGTAGGGTTGCTATGGGAGTTGTGCCGAAAAAAAGTAATAAAACTCCCGACAAAACAAGTATCAATGAAATCGTCACTGCTGTTTTTGGCTGCATTCTTTTTGATGGAAGAGGTCGATTACGGGTCCTTTTCATAAGTGCATCCAAATGTCGCTCCTGATATTGGTTAAGCGCGGATGCCCCTGCCGATAAAAATAATACTCCCAAAAATGTATATAGCGCTGTTAAGTTAAGGTCGTGACTATAAAATATGAATCCTGCCACAGCTGAAAATGCGATGGCGAGTGAGAGATACAAGCGTGTCAGTTTTATCAACGTTCTCATTTTTAACAAAATTAGTACAACCCTGCCGGCCCTTGTCAGGAAGTCTGGGGTTGGTTTATAAGTTGTTTCTTCTGCTCCCTTTGGTTTATCCAGGCAAGTACTGCAAGGAGTGCAATGGTTGCCAGTGTATAGTAAACAAACGTCGGAATTGGGAGAGGATCACCCTTCGCATACGAATGCAGACCCGAAAGATAATAATTAACGCCAAAGTATGTCATTATTATAGAACTGAAACCAAGCAATGCCATTAAATTGAAGGCATAATTCCCTTTTAATCCCGGCACCATTCTCATATGGACAATAAAGGCATAAACCAGTACGGATGCTAAAGCCCAGGTTTCTTTGGGATCCCAACCCCAGTAACGTCCCCATGATTCATTGGCCCAAACACCGCCCAGAAAAGTACCTATGGTTAACATAAACAGTCCTATGATCAGGGTCATTTCGATGATAATAGTTAGTTCGGATATGATGCTGCCAGTTGTTCGCTGATTATTCTTCGACTGAGCAATCATTATCACGAGATTAATGGCGGCTAATAAAGCACCCAACGCCATAAACCCATAACTTCCTGTGATTATGGCGACATGTATGAGTAACCAATATGATTTCAATACCGGTACCAAATTGGTAATTTCGGGATCCAGCCAATTTAAATGGGCAACAAACAGAATTAACCAGGCAAGCAATGCCGTTGCCGAAATTGTAATGGAGGATTTCCGGGAGAATATGATACCCGCCAGTACCGTGGCAAAAGCAATGAAAATAAGCGATTCGTAGGCATTACTCCAAGGAGCATGACCGGAAATATACCAGCGGGTAATTAATCCTGCCAGATGAGTTACAAAGCAAAGGACAATAACCAAAGTTGTAATGCGGATAACCGGTTTCAGGTTTAACTTTGGAAAAAAAACGGACAGAAACTGAAACAATAGCAGAATAAATCCTGCCAGGCCATAGATCGACATTAACCGGTCGAAAATCATAGCCTTGTTGTAGAATATTTCTGTCTTTATTTTGAAATCCGACGGAATCAGTTCCTTTCCAAATTTATTTTGAAATTCCTGTAATATGGTGAGGACTTTATCGGGAAGCGTCCAGTCGCCTGTTTTGGATGCATTCCTAATGGCCATGGTGTACATCGGAATTATTTTCGAGATAAAGATGGAATCGTTGCCTTTAAAAGTATTTGCAGCATTGGTTGGTGTATACCAGGTTTTCTTTGCAGGAACGGGATCCGGTAAAATACGTAAAAGCTGGCCGGCATAGATCATGTAGCATAAGCTTATGCGCTCATCCAAACGGATTATCTCTGTATCGAACTGGGAGCGACTGGCTGGCTTTTTGCGATATGCCTCATCCACATAGTTTTTTAGCAAATACGAATGTGGGGAGGCCGTATCGATAACATCAAGAAAGGAAGCATAACCATTGCTGATTTTCAGTATTTCCTGTATTTTAGGGTGTGATACTTTAATCATAGGTATATGTTGCCAAAATTCAGGATAGATAATCATTCCCAGCATCACCTGATCACTGTTTTGTCCCATGAGACTGGTTTTACGGCTTACCTTCCGAAGTAATTCGGAGCTTAACGTATTAACAGGCTTTGTCCTCCCTCCCATGTCCTGGATCAGGAGTGTACCAAATTTTTCAGCATGTGATCTGTTGATTATTAAACTATCAGGAATAGCATCATTGGAGGCTTTAACAGAAATTTGAAAAAACATAAAAAAGGCTAGCACTGGGGTAACCGTTCGCAATTTCCTTAATTGGCTCAACTCTCCCGAAAGTTTTCTAAAACGGCTGTTTTTATTGAAAAGGCTTAACACAATGCCGATCGCCAGCATCAGATAACCGAGGTAAGTAACTGTCGTACCCCAGTAATCATAATTAGCAGAAAGGATGGTGCCCTGTTCATCTGTATCATAAGAAGATTGAAACAATCTAAATCCGCCATATTTTAGTACATTATTCATGAAAATACGATGCTCCTGCCGTATGTTTTTTTTATCATCCCTGAGCACAATTCTACTCTCGAACCACGATGGACTTTCTGAACCAGGATAATGTTCCAAAATAAATTTTTTGAGTTGAAGTGTAAAAGGGAGCTGAACTATCTTAGCGCCAAAGGAAACGGAAATTAAGCCGTTGTTAAGTTTGATATTGGCGGGTGTATTCAAGGCATTGTGGTTCGCAAAATAAAGCATTGTCTCCGATTTTCCTCCGGTACTTATTCTTATTTGCAGTGCATCAGGCGAATCGTCCGGCTTGGCTTCAATTGAATTAGAGACATCAATCCTTCCATGAAGGTTAAAATCTGTAGCTACAACTTGAATTCCTTTGAAATTATATAAGGTGCGCAATGTAAACGGATAATATATACCAGTGCTCAGCGTATCCTGTGCCTGTGTTTCCATGTTAACAGACGTGGACGGTACACCCGATCTGAATTGAAGTTCGTTATGACGGTATAAAATACTTACACCGGCAAGGTTTGTGGTATCATTCAAACTAAAGAGGGTATTTCCAATAATTTTGGGTTGTTTTTCAGCAAGAATGGCGGTTTCTCTTCCGTTGTTACCTGCTACAACTAATTCGAGCATAGGTTCCCCATTCTTGTCACCAACAATTTTTTTAACAGCATTCGGAATAATTTGCAAACACTCAACAGTTACATGATTACCTGCTGAATTAAGCGTAAGTTTATGATAATTGTTTGTTAACGAGGAAACATACACCGGTTTTTCCGCATAGGCCGTTTGTTTGTTAAATATTGCTGTGGCACATAAGAAAGTATTACTACTGATCATCTGGTTTGATGTTTCACCCTGACGAATGTGGATAAAACCTTCAAATCCAAAAAAATGCGTAATGGCCGCTCCCAGAAGGATAAACAAAAAAGAAAGATGAAAAACGAAAATGGTAAGTTTTGCTTTGCGATATAGTTTACTTATAAAAATGACCCCAACAAGATTGATGACCCCAACAAACAACATTAGTTCGAACCACCACGAATTATAAATGAGTGCTCTGGCAGTTTGACTTCCAAAATCATTTTCGATAAACGTTGCTGTGGCAATAGATATGAAAAAAATGGCTATAATCAATGCCATAAATCGGGTAGAAAAGAGAAGGTTAAAAACTTTTCGCATGGAAAATATTGTTTATGAAAATTGAAAGTACACTAAACATCTTAAACAAAAAAAAATATTTATGGTTCAGAAGATCGGAAGAAAGTCGTTTCGAATGCGCTTATAATTGTCATTTCAACTTCGCTCAATGAGCGATACTATTAAACACTGATCGTTGAGTATAGTCGAAACGATAGTTCCCCAAACCAAAAACAATACACCTTTTGAATTGTTTTCCCTTTTCAGTATCAATCAAACTCGATTAATTAATAAATAAAGACAATGGGATGTGCATCATGTAGTTTTAAAAAGATACATGCTGAAAATCATGATTTATTATCAACCAATATATTCGGTAGCCGGACATCTTATGACTGGCTAAAGAACCTACCAGAAAACTCAAATACATCAGATATTGTTGAGGTACGATTCAAAGATAATAAAAAAGGATTTTACAGAAACTTGAATGGTTTCGATCTTACCTATGATGATATGGTAACTGTTCAGGAACCACACGGATACGATGTGGGTATTGTATCATTGAAGGGTACGCTTGCGGAAAAGCAGTACTTTAGAAAAGTAGCAAAACCGGATATTGATTCGCTTTGAATTATTTACAGAAAAGCTATCGTACAAGATATTAAATCGTGGTTGGATGGAAAGGCTTTGGAAAAGGCAACCCTTATAAAATCC
>CAYZNC010000401.1:0-5920 GCA_964478555.1 uncultured Bacteroidales bacterium
CAGCATAATGAGGTTCCTGTCACTTTCAAAAGCTACCGTAGGTTTGGGGTATACATCTATGGTGCGTTTGGTAAATTCGGTGCCTCCATCACCTGATACCGTAAGCGTTACTACATATTTGCGAGTAATTTCGTAAATATGCGTCGGGTGTTGTTCTGTAGCAGTGGTGTTATCGTCAAAGTTCCAGTTCCAGGAAGTTGCCGCGTACGACCTGTCTGTAAATTGAACCGTTAATGGAACACAACCACTTGGGGTCATATCAAAGTCGGCCACGGGCACCGGTGGTATAACACTGATGTGTACTTTAACAGAGTCCGTACAATGGGTATTCCATACATGTAATCTTACATAATATTGGCCCCAGGTTCCATATTCGTGATATAGAGGTTCCTGTTGTGTGGATGTTTGACCATCGTCAAAACTCCAGAAGTAGCTCCAGATCCCTGCATTGGTTTCGTTTTTGATATCAATACGGTTATCAGGGAAATAAAGCGGTGTGGGCAAAGCAGTAAAGTTTGCTTCAGGCTGAGGGTATACGGTTATTGTTCGCTGGGTTGTATCGGTACAACCATAGTGAGAATAACTGATCATGGTTACCGTGTACGTTGTATCGTTTATGCCAGGGTTAAAGTACTTATGCGTAGGCTGTGATGTGCGACTAAAAATGCCATCGCCAAAGTCCCATTCGAAATTGGTACCGAGAACAGTACTATTTTTGAACTGAACAAGCAAAGGACTGCAACCAACCGTATCAGGAGTGAAGCCTGCTGATGTCATTGGAGGTACAGTTATATTTTGTGAAGTACTGTCTTTGCAGTTATTTGGCGTTATTACCAATAATGATAACGGGTAAATCGCTGTGTTTAATGTACCATTAGGATAAGAGTGATCTAGCATACCAAGAGTGAGGGTAGTATCTTTGGTATTGTCTCCAAAATCCCAATAATAAGTACCACTCACTTCTGACTGGTTATCAATATTTACATCGAGTGGAGCGCAACCAATGGTTGGATCAGCAAAAAAGATTGCCTTGGGTTTCGGATAGATAATTACCTGTTTTGACGTGGAATTGGTACATTCTCCATCGGTAGAGTGAATATCTAACTGTACCGTATACGGTGCATCTATATTGCTGAAGTTGACATAACGATGTGATGGGTCCTGTAGTTTTGAGGTTCCTAAATCTCCGAAATTCCATTGGTAGCTAAGGTTAGATGGTGTAATCGCAGAACCAATGTGAGAAGTATTAGTAAAATTGATCATATACGGATGACAAGCTTTCAGCGTATCTTGGGTGAACGAGGCGGTAACTTCCGGATATACAATTACATCACGAGTCATGGTGTCGGCACAGAGGTATGCTGAACCATTAAAATAACTCATCACCAGTTGTGGATGAAAGGTAACAGGTGCAGGGCCCTGATTAACATAGGTATATGGGATAGAAATAGCAATAACATTATTCATTTGCGGACTACCGTCCCCAGGGTTAAAATCAAAATTGTATAAAGGGCCTTGTGGTGAAGCGTTTCGGAAATTTATTTGTTGCGGAGAACACACTTCATATAAATCAGAAGCAAAATCGGGTTCTATAAAAGGATAAACCGTAATAACCTTGCTTGCAGTGCCCGAACAATTGTATTTTGATTTGGCAGTTAATATAGTTGTAAATGTTTTTACCGTATTTCCAAGATTTTCATAAGTATGTGAAAAATTGGTTTTTAACGACGACGTACCTCCGTCGCCGAATACCCAATTGTAATCTGTGGCAACCCCAAAAGGTAAGGTTTGATCTGTAAACCTTACTTTAAGCGGATTACAACCCTCTGTTACATCCGTTACAAAATTAGTAATAACTTTAGGATGAATAACTACGTTGTGGGTAGCTGTATTAATACAGCTACCATTGGTTACTTGAAGTGTAATGGTGTAGGTTTTATCAAAGGGACTTGCCGTATTATTATAGTACACCTTCTGTATAATGGAGTCGGTACTATTATCGGCACCCATGCCGGCACCATAGTTCCAACTGTAATTGATAATTCCGGGTAGTTTTTTATTAGTGATGGTAACTGTAGTAGAATCGCATCCTTCCCCGGGATCAACCGTAAAATCAGCATTAATATAAGAATGCACACCGATACCCCTGGTGGCCGTATCCTTACAATTTTCTGCGGATGAGGCAATCAATCTGGCTGTGTAAAATACGTCATTCGGTTGCATATGAGTGTAAAGGTGGTGAGGCGAAACTGAGTCGGACGACACGCCATCGCCAAAATCCCATTGAAAAGTAGTGGCTACAGGAATATTTGAAGTATTATTAAACGTTATCGGATTTTTAATGGAATTACATACCACAGGAGGTGATGGATTTGTTGTAAAGTTAGCTTTTACATGCGGATATACCAGAAGCGTTTTTGATTGAAAGGCCTTGCAATTACCACTGTTATAAACGTATAGTGTTACCGTACGTGTTTCTGTAATGTTGGAAGCCGGGCTCGTAAATGTATGAGTAGTATCAGCAACCGTGTGATGATCCGAGGAACCATCGCCGTAACTCCAGTCGTACCTGGTTATACCACCCCGTGATGCGTTATTAATTTTAACATCGAAAGGCGTACAATGTGTAGCGGTATTGATAGTAAATTGAGGATCTATAAAGGCATGTACGATAATATTATCTGATGTAGTTCCATTACAATACTGGTTAGACCGAACTTCCAGTTGCACTAAATAAGTCGTATCATGCAGATAAGGGTTATGATACTGATGAGTTGGGCCCGAATCATTGGAAGTGCTTCCATCACCAAAATTCCAATGATAAGAAGTAACAGCAGCGCTTGCTTTAGTAGTAAATTTTACAGCAGCAGCAGAATCACACATATTGTAGGCACTTGCCGTAAAAGTAACTGCTGTTGAAGGGTTAACGGTAACCCACCTCGATAGGGTATCGGGGCAACCTGTTGGACTGGCGTTTTTAACGGTTAATTTAATTTTATATTTAATAGGGTTGGTAGAAGTATTAACAGGGTAAGCATGTATGATAGTATCATTGCTGGCAATACTTGCAGGAGTTCCATCTCCGAAATCCCAGTTGTAATTACTGATAGCTCCCACAGAGGCATTATGAATTCTTACGGTGAAAGGACTACAACCCGTAATTGTATCAACCGTAAATTCAGCATGAATATAAGGATGTACCGTTATATTCCTCCATGCGGTGTCTAAACAAAGCTCTGGTGATTTAACAACAAGCGCCGTTAAGTAAGTAGTATCGTGCATGATATGATTTTGGAAAATATGTTGAGGGTTCGCTAAATTCGAACCTTGCTGATCGCCAAAATCCCATATATAAGTTGCTATGTTTGCGGTGGAATTAGCACTGTTAAAGCTTATTTTGAATGGGTTACAACCCGAAGTATCCTTAGGAGCAATGTCGGCTTTAATTTCAGGATTTACCGTT
Source organism: uncultured Bacteroidales bacterium (assembly GCA_964478555.1). Taxonomy (GTDB): domain Bacteria; phylum Bacteroidota; class Bacteroidia; order Bacteroidales; family JAAUTT01; genus JAAUTT01. Next base: position 3,464 of record CAYZNC010000401.1, read on the forward strand.
ACTGTTCTTGAAATGGTATCATTACACCCCTGATTGCTCAATGCCGTAAGATGGAAAAAGTATTTTTTGGGTAAGGGGGTAGGGTTACCCATAATTTGGGTAAAAATAGTATCGTTAGCGTGCGGAAATATTGCAAGAGGGCTACCGTCAATAGATCTTTCCCATTTGTAAACCTGGGCTTGTTTTGATAAATTTATGAAATGGACCGAATCTATGGCACATATCCATGGCTTGTCTATATTAAAAAGCGCAGTAACCGTAGGTAGAATTACCACGTTTACCTTAAGCGTATCGGTGCCAAAACAACGGGGATTATGCACTTCACAATAAAAGTTGTGCGATCCTACAGGTAGGCCTATTGCAGTAGGGGTGGCTGAAGTGGGATCATCGAGATAAGTGGGCGCTCCTTTGGAAGTTCCATAGTGCCAAAGGTATGCTATTCCTCCGGAAGCTACAAGCGTTGGTGTAGCACCAAAGCAACCGATAAAATCCTGTGTTTCATTGTGCGAAATCCGCACGCTGGGAGTAACTGAGTTAAAAGATGAGAAATATCCGTATTTATTTGTATTTCCTGGTGTTCCATCCGTCATTCCCAAATGGAAAAAGTCTATGGTATTCACCACTTTATTGGCTCCAAACACCAATATATTTTTACCTCCACCGGCTTGACCCCACTCGCGGTTACTCATTTTCAAAACGGCCCAGCCTGCTTTCCTGTCTGGTTCGAACCAGCTGCCTGGTACAGCATAACCGGCAGGATATTTAGAGTTATACAAGGTAAAAAAATTATGCGGCTGCGAAGGATCTGTAAATGCTTTGGTGGTATCGTAGGGGATCATTAAATTCAAGGTAATCCAGGTATCAGAACCGGCGGCATTCCCTGTTATACTAGGGAAAACTGTTACCTCGTTGGAACCGGTACAATTGGTTATTGGAGGCAGAATAGCTCCACCTGCCTCACAACCATGCCCGGTAACATGCAATACACATATCGGTTTGCCAGGGGATGACTCAACATATATAGAACTTTGTGCAGCCTTGGCAATGTTAGGTGATATGTAAGTACTTCCTCCTGCAGCTAATACTTGTGTTAGCAAAATAACACCGGCCGTATCTTTAAAAGTAACGGTTGTGTTGGGTTGAGTAGCCGTAACAACAATCAGTTCCTCCCTGTTAGCATCCTGAACTGCTGCAGTATTATCTTGTTGTCCATCATCCCCGCACATCACCAGATATTTACATCCAAGGACAGGGACAGGAACCATTTGGTCCCCAATAACATCAGCACAACCTCCATTAGCTGCATTTACAGAATCGTCGTTGATGGTAACGGCAATATTCTGCGTAGAAGTAATATGGGTTCCTCTGGGGTGTCCAGCCCCTGTTTGACTGGAAGTTCTTAGTGAAAAGGTTTGTCCTTGCGTTAAGGTTATGGAGAATGGGCTGACATAACCCTGAAACGTCACGCCGGGTGTACTATTGGTTATAAACACCGTGGTAGTTCCTGGTTCTGTAGCTACAATATCAATATAGGAATATGCATACCAAGGATGAGTGACAAATGGATAATCACCTCCACAATTAGATTTTGCGTCTCGTGAATCATTATGCCAGATGTACTGAAAAGGCGTCCAAAAGTCAGTACCCAGAGCATTTTTTCCTTTTAATGAAAATAGATCACGATTCCAGTAATTATCATAATCATAGTAAACCGTAATATCATTGTCAGCCGTAATATGAATGCCATGGTTCGTTTTTCCTGAAAAAGGTAGTGCATCTGATTGTGAGGGATTTGAATAAATAGAATCGAACTGAACCCAATTAATGGCCATTACTTCAATATGAGAAGTGCCGGCAGGTACCAAAAAATTACGGGTGATAAAATTTCCTCCATTGGCAGGCATGCTTATGGTAACGTTAGCATCGAGGCCCATTGCCGCTATTTTAAAACTAATATTATTTGTTGCATTTAATGTGCTGTAGCAATGAGCATTGTGTTCTTTCGGTATAGCAAACCAAAATTCCCTGTCGACCTGAGCTGATAATTCAACAGTAAAGCATAACAAAAAAAAGATGAAGATGTATTGGGTGTACAATTTTTTCATAATCACATGGGTGTAATATGTACTTCGTTTTACGGAAAAAGATATAGTAGGTTATATTTTTTTATACAAAAATATAAGAATTTGAATACTATGTGTTTAATTTCCCTGAAAAACCTTAATTATTTTAATTAAAGGATAAACAATATTAAACATATATAATATAGATGTCTTATTTCTAATATCATATAAATTTTTCATATACGTTTATGTAATTATGATCTGAGCAATTTAAAAATCCTTAATAAAAAATCTTTTTTTATGAATTGTAATACATTGGTTTTATCTAATCTATGTCAATTATAATAGTACATCTTATAAGGGATTTTTAAATTAACGAACTCTTATTAAAGGA
>CAYZNC010000402.1:0-5909 GCA_964478555.1 uncultured Bacteroidales bacterium
AAAAGTCTTTAAAGAAGACTTACCGCCACCTCCACCACCTCCACCACCTCCATCTGCCGATGTTGTGAAATCAGTTAAGTTTACAGCACCCGTAGTTGTGGATGAAGTGAAAGATGTGAAAACTGAATTTGCTATGCCAGAAGATGTGGACAACAGTCCTGTTGGTGAAGTTGGTCCTGTAAAACTCGAAGTTGAGCAACACGAAGATAAAGTTGTTCAGGAAGAGCCAGTATTTGTTGTTGTTGAAGAAAATGCAACTTTCCAGGGAGGTGACATTAATACCTTCCGGAATTGGGTAATGGAACATACCAGATATCCGGAAAGTGCCCGTGAAATGGGTATTGAAGGTAAGGTAATTGTTCAGTTTGTTATTAACTCAGGAGGTAATGTAGAGAGTGTAAAGGTTTTACGCGAACTCGACCCTGCCTGTGATGCTGAAGCTATCAAAGTTATCAAGAGTTCACCTAAGTGGGTTCCTGGTAAACAAGGTGGAAAAGCAGTAAAACAACAATTTGTATTACCCATTGTATTTAAATTACAAACTCAATAATTATTGTAATTGCGATATAAAAAAAAGAGCCGGCGATTTTTTTTCGCCGGCTCTTTTTTTTGGGGGGATGAGAAATGAACAATGAAAAAGACATATCAACTCAGTTTTTGTTTAATAAAGTTGCCATGCGATTTTTTTGAAAAATTGTTAAGCTTATTTCAGCGCGAGATTGCTTACTGTTCAACGTTCGTCTGATAGGTCACCGCTATGCGGCTGTCTATAACTTATAGATTGCGTATTTCTACAAAGAGGTCGCCGTTATACGGCTCTCTACTTACTCATCACTTTTCACTGTTCATTGTTCATTTCTCATTGTTCTCTGCTCATTGTTCCTTGTTCATCGTTCCCTGTTCATTGTTTTAAAACCTCATATCATTTACCTCGGCATTGGGATATTTTTTCGTATCGAAGCTAAATTCACCATCAGCTATTTCGGTATTGGGAGTGAAGTTCGAAAATTCAAGGGAATATTGGGAACCATCTTTAAGAGAAGCTTTCATACTGATGATCTGCATGTTATTTTTATTAATATGCAGGCGAATCCTCGTATATCTTGTTTTCAAATCGATGGGATAAAGATCAATCTCGTAAATTGGAAGGTTGTTTAATACATCCTCTTTGATCAGCTTTGATTTAAAATCTTTATTATACACTTTAAAGATATCGCGGGGATTGGAAAAGAAGAATTCGCCTTTTTCAGCCTTTGGAGCTTCCGGCTTGGTGATGTTAATTTCATTTTCCTTATGCAGATAAGTGAATATGCTTTTTCCATCGAAAACGATATCCGAATTTGTGAGGGTGATAAGATATTTATCGCCTTTAAATTTAATTGTCCCTGACTCGGTGGTTAAAGTTTCATTTTGGATTCCTGTGGTAGCGAATTTGAAATCAGCTTTAATGGTTTTATAACTGTTGTTTTTGGAATTCACTTTATCGAGAATAGCTTTTGCCTGATTGTCCTGAGCCATCGCATAACAAGCCAGTAAACTCAGGCATATGAAGGAGATTGTTTTTTTCATTTGTTTTGGTTTTAGTTTTCTTTTTAACGCATTTTTTCAGAAAGAATACTCAAATGTTGTTCCAAAGATACTTCATCAACAAAAAGAACCTGACGGGCTTTGCTACCTTCGAAAGGACCTACAATTCCTGCCGCTTCAAGTTGATCCATAATGCGACCGGCCCTGTTATAACCAATGGAAAATTTTCGTTGGATCAGCGACGTGGAGCCTTGCTGATGAATTACAACCAAACGAGCGGCATCATCGAACAGATCGTCTTTTTTGTTCATATCAACTTCACCAACCTCAGATTTAGCATCGCCACTAACAAATTCGGGAAGCAAAAGAGCAGAAGGATAACCTTGCTGCGAACTGATATGGTTGGTGATTCTTTCAAGTTCCGGAATATCGATAAAAGCACATTGGATACGAATCATGTCGCTACCAGGAGCAAAAAGCAAATCGCCACGGCCGATGAGCTGGTTGGCACCGGGAGAATCAAGAATGGTTCTGGAATCGATCATTGATGTTACACGAAATGCAATTCGTGCCGGAAAATTTGCTTTGATCGTACCCGTAATAATATTGGTTGTTGGACGCTGTGTGGCAATAATCAGGTGTATACCAATGGCACGTGCCAACTGGGCGAGTCGTGCAATGGGCATTTCAACCTCCCTGCCTGCAGTCATAATTAAATCGGCGAATTCATCAATAATAATGACAATGTACGGCAAATATCGATGACCGTTATTTGGGTTCAGTTTGCGAGCCACAAAGCGTTCGTTGTATTCTTTTATATTCCGTACCTGGGCCAGTTTTAAAAGTGAGTACCGTTGATCCATTTCAATGGTGAGCGAATTAAGCGTATTAATTACTTTTTGCGTATCGGTAATAATTGCTTCCTCACTATCGGGTAGTTTGGCCAGAAAATGTTTTTCGATTTTGGAGTAAAGTGTTAACTCCACCTTTTTAGGATCGATAAGTACAAACTTTACCTGCGAAGGGTGCTTTTTGTAAAGTATTGAAGTGATTATCGCATTCAATCCTACTGATTTTCCCTGGCCTGTAGTACCCGCTACAAGAAGGTGAGGCATTTTCGTAAGATCGAATACATAAGTTTCGTTCGATATCGTTTTTCCCAATGCAATAGCCAACTCAAAGTTCGATTCCTGAAATTTTCTGGAGGCAATAATCGATCGCATAGAGACGATTTCGGGCTTCAGATTCGGAACTTCTATACCAATCGTCCCTTTGCCTGGCATAGGGGCTATGATACGAATGCCGAGTGCCGCAAGACTCAATGCAATATCATCTTCAAGGCTTTTAATTCGCGATATCCGAATGCCGGGTGCTGGCACAATTTCATAAAGGGTAACAGTAGGCCCGATGGTTGCTTTTATCTTGTCAATTTGAATTTTATAGTTGGCAAGTGTTTCAACAATTTTATTTTTATTGTTAATCAGCTCGTCATTGCTGACCTCCGAATTATCGGACTTGTGATCTTCCAATAATTCTATCGGAGGATATTTATAGTTGGATAAATCAAGGGTAGGATCATAATCTCCTAAATTAATTGTTTCCTGCACTTTAGGAGGTTCTATTTTTTCTTCATAAACATGAGGTTGCTCAACCGTTAGTTCAACATCGTCGTCAATATGATCCTCTTTGGATTTCTTCTGTAGTTTAGGGGGTTTCTGTTCAAGTTCCAGTTCTATTTCCTCATCTTCAATGTCATCTTGTACAATCCCAGTCTTTTCTTCCAACACCGGAATTACTTTGTTTCCCATTTTATGGTATCTTCTCAAAAGCATTGATTTGAAGGCTATCGCTGAGCCTGGGATGGTGAAAAATGTAAATCCCATGGCAGCTAAAAGAAGCAGAAATCCGGTTCCAATTTTTCCCAATACTGCATTGAGCCAGTTGACCACAAAGAAACCATGATTACCTCCCAATCCACTACCTAAAAAACCATCCGTATTCCCGGAGATAAATCCTAATATAAGTGATAAAAGGATAGCTGCAATAATAGCAATCCGGATCGTTTTTCGAAGCGGAACCAATCTGATGCTTAAAAGTCTGAATCCGATTATAAAAAGCAGGAATGGAATACAAAAGGCAGCAACTCCTATTCCTTTGGTAATAAATATGTAAGCAAACTTGGCGCCTGTTTTTCCCGACCAGTTTTCGACTTGAACGGAAGAACCTGATAGCACATTACCCCATTCAAAACTCTGATCATTTTTCCACGTAAAAAAATAGGATACAAATGCCAGGGTTAGCAGTGCAGCCAGAAAGAGGATAAACAGACCAAAGGTGATTTTAAATTTCTCGTCTTTAACAAACGCTAAAAACCCCCGTTTTTTTTCTTTATTTTTAGACATTATTTGTCATTTTCAAATAATAACGTAATAGTTGCAAAATTAGCGTTAACGATGATATTTCAAAAAGAGTTTTTATTAAGGTAGTAAGTTGGAAATGATCCCTTCCATTTGTTTTTTAGATATAAACTTGTAACCTTCAGGTATAAGGAAGTCTTCATCATTTATTTTTTTGCTGACAATTTTTTTTGCGGTTAAAGTCATTTCAAGATTTTTAATTTGCAATTTAAAGTCCATCAGCAAACCGTTAATTTTTTTGTAGGGCGTATTAGCGTTAGGATCTTTCCCTCCAACCAAGCATGTATACGCCACGTCGTAGCTTTGCGAAGAATTAATATCCGTAACATTAGCTTTTTTACAGGACATACCAGCCATTCTAAAAGTATCTTTAAGGAATACAACTTTATATGGAACGTTGGATTTAAAGAAAAATGGAGATTCTTTTTTTTTCGACTGGCAGGCATATTTTTCACTAAAGAATTTGATCATCGTAGTATGATCATGGTCTTTTGCAGACTTTACATCGCGGATTGAAAATATACCCATCTTATCTTCAATAGTATACGAAGCAAAGTTTTGATTAAATTTGAATTCCATTGTTTTTGGAAGCAGTTGAAGTGGAAAATTCTGGTTAGAATAGTTGACATAATGAATGTCGTATTCAACTATTCCTTCCGTAAATTTATCGTTAAAATTCCAGTTGCTGCATTGTGTAAGGAGAAAGACGGACACAACAGTTACTGCTTTTATAAATGACATGCTAAGCTTATTTTTCAAGTTCTTTAAGGTGTTAAATGGGTTTGAATCATGCTGGTTAATGAAATGAAAAATAAGTAATACGGTTGTTCAATAAAACATGAATGCTTCCATGTATTATTAGGCAAATATACTATCACTGTACGTAAAAATAACAATATGGTTTATTTAATTTCTAAACCAAACCTTCTTTATAAGTGTTTAATTATTTATCAGCTTTCAATGTAAAACTAAATCTTAATCGATTATATTTTTTCAGAATTTATTTGTATCTTAGAAAATTGGAAAATTTAATTTTTCATCTATGACTATCTATATTGGTAATATTCCATACACTATGAAGGAACAGGATCTGATAGATGTATTTCAGGAGTTTGGGCCTGTTGAGTCCGCCAAGGTTATCATCGATAAGAAAACCAAACGGTCTAAAGGCTATGGATTTGTAGAAATGAAAAACGAAAAAGAAGAACTTGATGCAGTAGAGGCTTTAAATGGAAAAGAGCTTGGAGGCAGAAAAGTTAAAGTAAGCAAGGCAAATCCCAGGAAGGAAGTAACAACGTAATTCTCGGCCAAATTAATTTCTAAAGATTAATTTGCGATCGGAATGTAGTGATTTAATTCATTGCATCTTAATTCCCATTTTCTTCATTAAGATGGAAGCGTTTAAGCTTCTGCAAATCCCCGTATTTAGTTTATAATCAAAAAATAACTCGTCGTTTTCTATTTTAACATCAAAATTATAGTTGTCAATATGATGGGGCAATTCTTGTTCGAGTTGTGACAAGGCAAGATCATGAGTGGCAATAATGCCAACCCCATTGCCTGTAATAAGTTGCTTAATGAGCGCAACAGAGCCGATATGCCGGTCATTGGAATTTGTACCACGCAGAATTTCGTCCAGCAATAGAAATACTTTTTCCTTTTGTTCAACAATTTTGATAACGTTTGCAAGACGTTTGAGCTCCGCATAAAATGAAGATGTATTTTCTTCGAGTGAATCCGCAATTCTCATGCTTGTATAAACCAAGATATGAGAGACTTCTAAATATTTGGCACACACGGGAGCGCCACTCATAGCCAATACTATGTTAACACCACAGGTGCGTAAAAATGTACTCTTGCCGGACATGTTAGAGCCTGTAACCAGAATAATTTTACCCATTGCATTTATTTCCAGATCGTTGTATATTCGTTGATGACTTGGAATTAATGGATGACCTATGTTTT
>CAYZNC010000403.1:0-5892 GCA_964478555.1 uncultured Bacteroidales bacterium
CCCAGGTACATGGCATCCAATAGGGAGCTTTTCCATAGTTTGAAAGCCTCATCACTGCGATTGGCTTGCCAATATGCCAGTGAAGTATGCATGAGCTCTGCCGGTACCACATTGTTTATCGACCATTCGTAAGGCATCCAGTTGGTTGTGGAAAGAACATAATATCCGTTATCAGTCAGGCCTTTTGCCTTAACCGGAATGTGCGGGATTTCAGTGTCGATATACCGTGTGCATTGATAAGCTTTAAACGGATCAGGAACTTCGGAATCGAGTGTATGATAAACTGTCCACAAGGCAGCTGCAGGATGAAGCCGTTTTAATCCAAGATAATCTTGGTACTCGGCATAACATCCCTTATCGGGCATCCATAATTTGGAGTTCATCGCCTTAAATATTTTTTCAGCTTCGCGGGCATATGGTTGCGGGTTTTCGCCAACTAACCCTGCCAGGTAGGCCGCTGTTTTATTTGCCAGGTAGTTGTATGCCGAAGAATGTGTCACTCCTCCCCCATTATACTGAAGTGCATCACTGGCCCAAATGCAACAATATGCATTATACAAACCATCGTTGTCGCCATCAAAGTTCCTCTTTTCCCATGCCAAATGACGCTTTATTACAGGCCACATTTCACGTACGTAAGCTGTGTCTCCCGTCCAGAAAAAATGGCGAAGCAATGCGTCGATATACACAAGATTCATATCGTAATGGTGTGGAGTTAGCTTTCCATTAGGATTTCGGCAAATGTATCCACTGGTATATAATGCGTTGCCCATTTTTTCTTCCTGCCGGGCAAGGTTTTTTTCCGGATCGGGAACGCTTGGCCCCGAATCGGGACTAATCACCTGCGACTGTGCATATGCAGAGAAGTGCGTTTTAGCCCTGTCGTGCCATCCGAGATCATCGCCAGTATAGGGGCCACGCCAGCCATTCAACCGTATGCGCCAGCCTATTGCTCCGTGCAAATATGTGGGATTTTCCCAAATAGCATCGGCAGCAATACCCAAGGCCGGACCAATGGCATTGATGTAAGGGTCGGGCGTATTGATTTTTATACGCCCCGCCAGCGCCTCACGAACAGTTTCCGCTCTTTTAAAAGTTTGTTGAACCTTTTTGCTGTCCAATTCACTTTTTAATGCGGGGTTTTGTATTTGAAAAAAATAAGAATCATTATAAACTTCTATACTACCCGCAATAACAGATGCGATTCCACCCCTGGAGCCTAAAAGTGAAATGGGAGAACTTAGCTCATAAGCATCTGCAATCGTCATTTCACTGGATTCCGGAAAGGCTCCAATCAAATTTTTCTTTTTACTTTTTTCACCCGGGGTTTTGGCATCAGGCTTCTGGTTATTGTAGCGTTCTTCTTCATTCAACACCCTATCTCCTCCATAAGAGAGTATGAAGGTATTGTCGTGAATTTCGAATTGATTGGTTGCACAATTTTCAGGTTTGAGGTAAAAGCTCGATTCCGGGTCCACATTGAGATCTCCATCGCGTGAAAATGTTTTGCCCGTGGCTCCTCCAAAAACCCATGCTAGGCGGAGATCCTTTGGAATTTTCTGAAACTCGATTTTCAGAATCATCCCTTCGGCGTCACTCAAAGCTAAAACAATAATCTTAACAGAGCCCCCATCTAAAATACTATCGTGGATATTGTAAAGCATGGATCCCGCATGGTAACGAGCTTCGATGTTATCTGCTTCCTTCAACCACTTGCTTTTATGCCCGGCAATAATGCCCAACTGAAAATTTCCCCCCATGCCGGGCATGTAAAAGGCAAATTCCGGCAGATCGCCTGCCTCTATACGAAAAGCAGTATTCGTACCATAAATAGCGCGATTAAAACGCCGTGTTCCGTTGGTAATAACAAAATCGTTATTATCAGGTTTGTATCTTAAGGTTCGCTCCTGATTGTGCCAGTAATGAGTTTGTCCCTCCGATGGCAAACATATAGTCATCATCAAAATGGTAAAAAATACAAGTAGTTGGATGGATCTTTTTTTCATACCATGATCATTTCAATTACAAACATAGGGATTTTAACTTTCCGAATTTAAAAGGAATTGCATATATTTAAATGCTTAATTAAATGAACGGAGATTACGCTGAAAACCTCACCGGATCTCATTTAAATTGGTTAGCAAAAAATAAGAAGCCACATGAAACCAATCACCGCAACGATTTTAATTATCGTCATTTTTAATTGTTTCTCAAATGCTCAAAAGAGCGGATTATTTGAAACCATAGAGTTTCAGAACGCTATCAGCAATGAAACCCGGACAAGAAATGGAGAACCCGGAACCAGATATTGGCAAAATTCTTCAGATTACAAGTTGGAAGCTTTGATCGATACTTCAAAAAATCTTCTCAAGGGTAAAGGCTCTGTTACATATCATAACAACAGTCCTGCTACGCTGAATAGAATGATGTTTCGTCTTTATCAGAATGTATACAAAGCAGGCTCTCCCCATAACGAAGATATACCTGTTGAAGATATCAATGACGATGGAATGTATATAGAAAATTTAAAAATCAACGGAGTCCAGTACATCGCTAATAATCGACCCACTGGGACAAGTAAAGTATATATGTACGGTACCGACTTAAGCATTCTTTTAACAGATTCAATCCCCTCCGGCAGTTCCGCAGTGATTGAAATGGACTGGAATTTTCCCTTTCCAACTTCCTGTGATCAGCGAATGGGTCGTTATTCGAATAATTTTTTTGTTGGCCTTTGGTACCCACAAGTTGCAGTATTTGATGACGTTGAAGGGTGGGATATTTCCTTACATTTAGGATTGCAGGAATTCTATAACGATTTTAATAATTTTGATATTAAGGTAACCGTCCCCAAAGGATACGTGGTTTGGGCCACGGGTGAAAGTGACAATCTGAAAAATACGCTGAAAGATGATGTATTGCAGCGATTAAATTTTGCTAAAAGTCACGATTCCATTGTTTCAATCATTTCGTCAAAAGACTATTTGAATAGCCCGGTAACAGGAAATATTTGGCACTTCAAAGCAGAACATGTCCCTGACTTTGCCTTTGTAGCCGCTATAAATTATTTGTGGAAAGGCAGCTCAGTTATAGTGGATCGGTCATCCGGAAAAAGAATCCTGGTGGATATCGTTTATCCGGCAGATACTATAGATTCGATACAATATGGACATTCTATAAAGGTAGCTAAAGAAGCTATTTTATGGTCCTCAAATGTGTTTCCGGGAATCCCCTTTCCTTACACGCATGCAACATCCTTTTTTAATGGCTCTAAAGATGGCTCCAGTATGGAGTTCCCAATGCTTTTAAACGATGACACATACTCGGATCCGAATATGGATAATGCCGTGGTTGTTCATGAATTATACCATAACTACATGCCATTTTACATGGGGTTTAATGAAACATTATATGGATGGATGGATGAAGGATGGGCCGAATTCCTCGAAGATAAGTTTAAAGGCGATAGCTGCTCACTCTACGAGTCGGACCTGAAAAATAATCATATAGCAGGAACGATATATGACCGTCCATTGATTACATCAACCATCGATATGAGTATATTTAATACGGTCTTCCTTCAATATATAAAACCAACCACTAATTTACGGTTATTGGAAGAATTAATGGGTGAAGAAGCATTTTCAAAAGCTACCAAAGCGTTTATGAAAGCCTGGAATGGGAAACATCCGACGCCTATGGATTTTATTTATATTTATAGCAAATTCGCAGGCGAAGATATTAACTGGTTCTGGAAAGCCTGCTATTTTGAATACGGGTATATCGATCTGGGTATTAAATCGGTTGAAAAGAAAAACATCATAATAGAAAAAAAAGGAAATATTCCGGTATCCATTAATTTGGAAATAACCTATGATGATGATTCGCATGAAAATATATATAAGAATCTTACGATATGGAAAAACGGGGCCACTGAATATCTGATTAAACTTAAAACGAATAAGGGTATCAAGAAAATAATTTTAGGTGACAAAGATTTCCCCGATGTTGACTTGTCAAACAATATATATCCACGATGAAAATTTTCCAAATTATTCTACTGTGCAGCCTGCATCCTATTTTTGGCTTTTGTCAGAATACCCCTTCGGAAAAGGGAAATGCATTGAGTAAAAATGAAATTTTAGCAACCATGAAAAGGGCGAGTACTTTCATGGTTGAAAAAGTGAGTTATAATGGAGGTTATGTGTGGTCCTATTTGCCCGACCTTTCCCGGAGGTGGGGAGAAATGGAAGCCTATAAAACCATGGTATGGATACAACCTCCCGGAACCCCTACAATGGGACACTTATTCCTGGATGCTTATCATGTCACACATGATACGTATTACCTTCAGGCAGCACAGAAAGTAGCAAAAGCATTGATTGAAGGACAGCGTTCTTGTGGCGGATGGAATTATATGATTGACTTTGCCGGCGAAGAGTCTATCAAAAAATGGTACAAAACTATTGGGGCAAATGGCTGGCGACTGGAGGAGTTCCAACATTACTACGGAAATGCAACATTTGACGACGGCGGCACTTTCCAGGCTGCCACATTTCTGCTACGTATGTACTTCGAAAATAAAGATGCCCAAACTAAAGCAGCACTTGATAAAGTAATTGCCTTTGTGCTCAAAAGTCAATATCCGAATGGTGGTTGGCCTCAGCGTTATCCAATCGTTGATCAGTTCACTAAGCAGGGATTACCAGATTACACACCTTTCATTACGTTTAATGATGAGGTTGCAAAAGGGAATATTTATTTCTTAATCCTTTGCTACCGCATGCTTGGTGATACATCCCTGTTAATTCCAATCCATAAAGCAATGGATATATTCCTGACCTTACAAATGCCTATGCCTCAACCGGGCTGGGCCTTACAGTACACCCTCGATTTAAAACCGGCAGCTGCACGTACCTATGAACCCCTTGCCTTATCAACTAACACAACTGAAAGTAATCTGTTTCAGTTAATGTATTTTTATCAATTAACAGGCGATAAAAAATATATTGAACGTATTCCTGAAACTTTAACATGGCTTGAAAGTCTGCGGTTACCAGCCAATCTGACAGAAAAAAACCGGACCTTTCCAACATTTGTGGAAATTAGAACCAATAAGCCCATTTATGTCCATCGCAAGGGCTCCAATGTAACCAATGGAGAATACTTTTCCGACTTTAATCCTGCCAATACCATTTCACATTACCGTTCAACGCGTTTTATTAACATTGATTCGCTAAAAAAACAATATCACTATATTAAAAATTTGTCCCCTGAAAAAGTTACGGAAGGTTCAATTTTAGAAGCGGGGAATTTTGAATTGCCTCAATTTTTCACCGAAACGAATACCGGATCAGACCTTAATTCAAACCATATATTATCGATGACTGGTTCATCCGAAATTGTAAAGAAACTAATTGCCGATTTAAATAAGGAAGGATATTGGCCGACCGTTTTAAGAGCTCAGAGTAACCCCTACCTGGGGCCGGCCCCGAAAGAAGTTGCGCCCGGCAATTTCTCCACCCAGGGTGTTGGTGACCAATACGACACTTCACCGTTTATCAATAATAATGCTGATATCAAATGCATTTCAACGGGGGTATATATTAAAAATATGAAATGCCTTATTGATTATTTGGCTTCCATGAAAGATCAGTCAACTAAAAATTAAACTATACAGAAATGAAACTGGAACACTTTGCCTTAAATGTAGAAAATCCCGTTGAAATGGCGCACTGGTACGTTCGAAATCTAGGCCTTAAAATAGTAAGGCAGCAAAACGCACTCCCTTTTACGCATTTTCTGGCCGATGATAGCGGACGAATAATGATCGAAATATATATCAATCCGCCGAACGAAATTCCACCCTACCAAAACATGAACCCGCTTCTT
>CAYZNC010000404.1:0-5856 GCA_964478555.1 uncultured Bacteroidales bacterium
TTCCTCCGGCAAAATCAACAGCTCCCAGCGCTGCCAGCCAACCATCTTTTGACCATAGCCAATGGGCAACAGGATTATATACAATTAAGGCCCATAATAAAGAAAATATCAGAAAGCCGCTAAATTTAATTCGCTCAGCAAATGCACCAATAATTAAACCAGGAGTAATGACTGCAAACATGCACTGATAAAGTATAAACACATAATGTGGAATGCATTCATTTGGCGTAATAGAAGAAGAATACGGACTTAGATCAGAAGCATGAATACCTTTTAAAAAGCTCCAGTCGACCCCCCCTATAAATGGCTTAAGAAAACCGGACGAATGACCGAAAGCATTACTATATCCAACAATCATCCACTCCAGTGTAATAACTGCAACCAAAATAAAGCATTGCATTAGTATGCTCAGAATGTTTTTCCTTCTTACCAAGCCTCCATAAAAAAGAGCAAGTCCCGGAATGGTCATAAGCAAAACAAATGCAGTTGCAACGATCATCCATGCCGTATTTCCTACATTTAAATGAGGTGTGTCCGTTAATGGACCAACTTGAGTTTGTGCTTGTATAAAATTTGCGCCTAAAAATAATAACACGATACTGCCAATAGCAGCTCTGGAAAGTTTGGTTAGCATACTTCAATCCTCTTCACTTTAATTTTTAAAATAAAAACAAGTTCTCTAATTCTTGTGGCGACAAAAATATGTTTTTTATTTAAAAAAGGTAAGGGTTATTTTATTTTTTTATACATTTCTCAATTTTTAGGGGTATTTTGATTAAGGGTTGAAAGCAAAAGTTATGCAAATAATTAACGACACCCTCTCATAAATTAATTTTCAGCAATTTAGACGAAGTAACATATTGAAAGAAAAAATAATGTTATGGCTAATTTATGAATGAAAAAAAAAGATTTTAATTAAAGATATGAAGTATCAGAAATTTATTCATTTCAAAGGAGATTGGCTTTAATCACCTTACTAATAGCGTAATGGCAAAACCATCTTTTTAGCAAGAGGTGACATTTAATATATGTAAGCAATGTGTGAATCTTACTTTATAATTTAAAGCTATTTTTCAATAATGATTAATAACTTATATTATTTTTCTCAATTATTTTAATACTTTTGTAAGGGGTCATGTAGCAATTTTATACTTTTTATTTAAATAATTTTAAATTTTTGGAGGATATGGCGTTAATTTGTAGAAAAAGCGGAAATGAATGTTATGGTGTAAAGGAAATGTCCCTGCTTTTTGAAATCAGTGCCTTATTAAATAAGAATAATCGTGATTTGAAAGACAGCCTTAACCCTGTGATGGAGCTATTTGCGAAATATTTGAGTGCGGACCGGACAATATTGACCATATTAAACAGAACAAACTCACAGATTTTCATAGAAGTTGGTTATGGCTTAACCGATGAAGAAAAAAACAGGGCTACCTACAAAGTTGGTGAAGGAATCATTGGAAAAGTAGTAGAAACTGGTATTCCCATGATAGTCCCAAAAATATCAGAGCACAGCGGATTTTTAAACAAAACCGGAAGCAAGGTGAAAATTGGGAATAAGGACGTATCATTTATATGTGTTCCCATATTTGAAGAAAAGGAAATTGTTGGAACCCTCAGTATAAATAAAGTTTACAACGAACATATTACTTTTGCAGAAGATGAAAGACTGCTTTCGATTGTGGGGGCTATGATTGCACAGGCTGTTCGTATACGGCAGGAATATATCGAAGAAATTAAAAGACTTGAGGAGGAGAATATTAAACTTCATGTCGAACTAAAAGAACGCATTCGCCCTTCCAATATCATCGGTAGCTCTGGTAAAATGCAGGCTGTTTTTGAATTAATTGAGCGTGTTGCTCCAACTAATACAACGGTACTGATCCGCGGTGAAAGCGGTGTAGGCAAAGAACTTATTGCAGATGCTATTCACTTTAGCAGCCTTCGAAAAAACAAGCCATTTATTAAAGTGAACTGCGCCGCGCTCCCTGATAGCTTAATAGAAAGCGAGCTTTTCGGACACGAAAAAGGAGCTTTTACGGGTGCAAATATTTTGCGAAAAGGACGTTTTGAGGCAGCTGACGGGGGTACTATTTTTCTTGATGAAATAGGTGATTTGCCAGCCTCAACCCAGGTGAAATTATTACGTATTTTACAGGAACGGGAGTTCGAAAGAGTCGGTAGCACAAAACCCATACGGGTCGACGTAAGGGTAGTTTGTGCAACCAATCGAAATCTGGAGGAACTGATAGAAAAAAATGAATTCCGGGAGGATCTGTATTATCGCATCAATGTCTTTCCCATCTATATTCCGGCATTACGCGAACGGCTGAACGATATTCCGGGTTTAGCAGATCATTTTATAGCTAAATTTAACAAAAGTCAAAATAAAACCATTAAGCGGGTATCTGCCTCTGCCATTGACATGTTGATGGTTTATCACTGGCCCGGAAATATTAGAGAGCTTGAAAATTGTATTGAACGTGCATGTATTCTCAGTAATGACAACGTTATACGATCGAGTAATCTGCCACCAACGCTGCAAACTGCGGTTTCATCAAAAACTAAATCTTCCGGCACACTCGAAGCTGTGGTTGATAAGGTAGAAAAACAAATGATACTTGACACCCTCATCGGTACCAAGGGGAATCTTGTTAAAGCAGCTGAAATGCTTGGCATTACTGAACGTATGATGGGAATCAGAATTAAAAAATACGATATTGATCCGAAAAGATATAAAATAACCCATAACCATTCCTCCAAAAATGCAGAATGACTTAAACGTAGAATTTGATTTTTGCGACTACACGAATCCTATCCATCGTCAAAATCTTAAAGATCTTATCAACCTTTACATGGCCGACCCCATGGGAGGATCAATTCCTCATAACAATGAAACCTCAGAAGAACTTGTTAACGGATTGGCCGCAAATACTTCAAACTTTGTTTTATTTGCAAAGGTGAATAAACAATATATAGGTCTTATTACGTGCTTTATCAACTTTTCTACTTTTAAAGCTAAACCCTACCTGAATATTCACGATGTTATTGTAATCAAAGAATACCGGGGAAAAAAGATCGGTCGTAAGTTACTTGAAAAATGTATAGATATAGCCAAAGAGCGTGATTACTGCAAAATTACCCTCGAAGTTCGGGATGATAATACTGCGGCCAAAAGTTTATACAAAAGTCTCGATTTTAATGAATATGAACCTGTTATGCACTTCTGGACGAAGGTCCTATAAAAGTTAATTGTAATTCCACCTCGCCAAGCCCATAATGATTGATCCAACATCAAAATCAGATAACTTCAAAGAAAAAATTGCCACGGATGCACCAATATAATATTGGTGGTTCGTGCTATTGAGCACTTCGCAGTAGTTCAATTTTAATTAATCAAAATTAGCAATAATCTGTTTATAAAACAGTTATATATTTAACAGCAGTTATTAGTGCATTCGTGGCTCTTTATTTATTTTAACTATTCATTGTATGAAATAAAAGTTAAGCCAATCGAATTAATTATTAAAACTTAAATGGGTTGTTTTGTGTTGATTATTATTATTATTTCTTTTACTTTTCATAATCTCAAACGAGAGCATGTATGCAATTCTTACCATCTTTAAGGATAAAAAGAAGCATTTGCATAAGTAACTTAAATGATCCATTATGAACCGGAGAAAATTTATATGGAATGGTGCACTTATTGGTATTGGACTACCTGCTGTGGTTTCTAGCTCATGTCAAACCGCTTCTTCCAAAAAAGAAAAAAGCATAATCACCACATCAGAGAGCTCTTTTACCGAATTTGAATTAAATGAAATAACGATCGATGAACTTCAGCAAAAAATGGAGAAAGAGACTTATACATCGCGCTCCATTACCGAAATGTACTTGAAGCGTATCGATAAAATTGATAAACACGGTCCAAATCTCAATGCTGTAATTGAAATTAACCCCGACGCACTGTCCATTGCTGATATGATGGATCATGAACGAAAAGCGGGTAAAGTCAGAGGTCCGCTTCATGGTATTCCTGTTTTAATAAAAGATAATATTGATACTGCTGACAAGATGATGACTACTGCAGGCTCACTTGCGCTCGAAGGCCATAAAGCTTCACTAGATGCTCATATAATAAAATTATTGCGCGATTCGGGAGCTGTATTGCTTGGTAAAACAAATTTGAGTGAATGGGCTAACTTCAGATCTAATAAATCAACCAGCGGCTGGAGCAGTAGAGGTGGGCAAACAAACAACCCGTACGTAGTTGAACGAAATCCATGCGGTTCCAGTTCCGGATCTGCTGTTGCAGTGGCAGCCAATCTATGTACTATTGCAATCGGCACCGAAACGAATGGCTCTATTTCTTGCCCGGCATCCGTAAATGGTATTGTAGGAATAAAACCAACGGTTGGGTTATTAAGTAGATCAGGCATCATACCCATCTCGAAAACACAGGATACTGCTGGCCCTATGGCCAGAACCGTAAAGGACGCAGCCATATTATTGGGTGCATTAACAGGTTCCGACGAGAAAGATACAGCAACCACTTCAAGTGAAGGGAATAGTTTTAAAGATTATACGCAATTTCTGGACATTAATGGATTGCAGGGAAAAAGGATTGGTATCGAAAAATCTTTTATGAAGGTTAACGAGGGAGTCGATACCATTTTAAAAAAGGCATTGGAACTCATGAAAAGTAAAGGTGCCTCTATTGTTGAAGTGGAAATTATGAAAGCGATAAGCCCGCTTGATGCTGTTGAAGAAGATATATTGGAGTATGAATTTAAAGATGGTTTAAATATCTATTTATCCAGGGCCAATGCCAAAGTAAAATCTTTACAGGAATTAATAGCCTTTGATCAGCAACATGAGCAACTAATGATGCCATTTTTCAAACAGGAGATTTTTGAAAGTGCTGAAAAGAAAGAAAGTCTGAATAGTAAAGATTACCTGGAAAAGTTAAAGAAACTGCTTACTACAAGGAAAGCAATCGACAATCTAATACATGAACAGCAGTTAGATGCCATTGCAGGTCCTACCAATGGTCCAACATGGTGTACAGATTTGATAAACGGCGACTTTTTTACAGGCTACGGGATGTATTCACCGGCAGCCATTGCTGGTTACCCCTGCATAACAGTGCCTATGGGCTTAGTACATGAGTTACCGGTAGGTATTTCTTTTTTTAGCATGGCATATAAAGAACCCGAATTACTGAAAATTGCTTATGCTTATGAACAAGCTTCAAAAAACAGGGTGGCACCTAAATTTAAAACTACGGTAAATCCGTTGTAGAACATGCTTAATGAATTGACTAAAATCTTTAAACAATAATTCGCGGAATTCAGTTGTGAGATTGAAAGGTGGTTTCGACTCCGCTCAACCACAGGTTTCGTTCACTTCACCACTGCTCATAAGGTTAAAAAACTATTTGGCAAACTCAATACCCAAAGATCTAATTTATATATTATAACTTTTCTTGACATACCCCCCATATTTTGTAACACTTAAATTCTAAAATCCTACATTTTTGTAATTTTACCCAATTATTTTCACATAAATGTAGGAAATTTTTAACTATTTTTCTTTCCAACTTTAATTTTTCCAAAAATTTTCAAAAAAAATTATTACTGGTTTTCAGTGGTTTATAACTGCTAACGAGTAGATATTTGATTGCTTCTAAAAAATTGGCACATAACGTGCAATACATGTAATAACAAACAAACAAAAAGGAGGCATAAATGAGAAAGGTAGCAATTTACGGCAAAGGGGGAATCGGAAAAAGTACGACCACCCAGAATACCGTAGCAGGTTTAGTCGAAATGGGAAAAAAAGTGATCGTTGTAG
>CAYZNC010000405.1:0-5850 GCA_964478555.1 uncultured Bacteroidales bacterium
ATGATAAAAATATCTTCGTTTTTCTTTTTCATCAGGTACTGTTCGCGGGCAAATTTTTCGAGGTTCCGCTTATCCGTTTTTAGCTCTTTCAACTTAACCGAATCCTGACTTATCTTTCCGGTATAATAAATTTTATCTTTCTCTAACTGATGAACTTGTTTGAGGTTTTGAAGCCGCTCAATAAGGTTATTCTGATCGAAAAACACAATCCATCCCATAAAAACAATGAAGGTAAGGGTGAATTTATTCTTCAGCAATGGGAGAATGCTAAACCAAACTTTTTTAAGCTTCATTCTCTAGAATTTTTGGTAAATGTAAAATAGTTTTGCATAATTTCAAAACAGAAAAAGTACTAAGTACTGAGTACTAAGTATAAATAAAACTCTATTTACTCAATACTTTTTACTCAGTACTTCATTTAAAAAACTGTTCCCCAAAGTTCACGAGGAACACCTTTTCAGTGGCACGCGTAAGCGCGGTATAAAGCCATTTAAAATATTCGGGAGTAAGCATTTCGTCGCGGAAGTAACTTTGATCGATAAATACAATCCGCCATTGACCGCCCTGAGACTTATGGCAGGTAACCGCATAGGCGTACTTCACCTGCAATGCATTAAAGTAAGGGTTTTCTTTCACTTTGGCATAACGCTGTTTCGACGATTTGAACTGCTGATAATCTTCTGAAATGGTGTAAAATAAGCGTTTGTTCTCCTCAGCACTCAAAGCAGGGGATTCGGAATACAAAGTATCCACTAATAAAGTAACGGAAAGCTCCATGTTATTGTAATCGGGTAATATAACATCCGTTTCTGCAAAGCGAAAACCATACATTTCGTGGTATTTCTTCACCCGCTTTATCCTCACAATATCTCCATTGGCAATAAAGTTTAAACTGTCGCTGTCCGCCATCCAGTAATAGTTATTTTTGACTACCATCAGGTAATCGCCCGCCGATAGTTCTTCTTCCCTGAAAAGAACCTGATTACGGATACCCTGGTTATACCGGTTGGCAATCTTATTGGAACGGCAAATCACAATGGTATCATCGAGGCCGTATTTGTAATAAGCATTGGATAAATTTTCCAGCACTTCATTTCCGGGTATCCGGTAAATATCCTGAAAGCGCTGTAAAGTGAATTTGGGATAATTCAGATTATCGGATCCCATCAGATTCCTGATTGCTGTGGCATTATACAGGATCCCCGATTCCTTTGCCTGACGTACCACCTCGTGTAGTTCACAATCCTGCACACTGATATTATAATTTTGCAGAAACGATTTATCCATAGCCTGACTGAATGGCAAGCCAACCGGAGGCAACTGGGCCGTATCGCCCACTAATATGAGCTTACAATTTTTATTGTTATAGACATAATTGATCAGATCCCTGAGTAGATTACCGGAGCCAAACACAGAAGCATCTATTTGTTGATCCGAAAGCATGGAAGCCTCATCAACGATGAAAAAAGTATTGGTACTAAGATTCCTGTCGAGCGAAAATTCGCCGAAAGCATCTTTTGAAGATTTCTGCCGGTATATTTTCTTATGAATAGTAGTGGCGGTAGTTTCTGCATACGATGCCAGTACCTTTGCAGCACGCCCCGTTGGAGCCAGCAGCATTGTTTTGATATTTAATTCGCGCAAGGCCTTGATAAATATACTGATCATTGTTGTTTTACCGGTTCCTGCATAACCTTTGATAATCAATAATTCTCTTTCGCCTTGTTTCACTACAAATTCGGACATCATTTCCAATAGCTTCTGC
Organism: uncultured Bacteroidales bacterium; assembly: GCA_964478555.1. Classification (GTDB taxonomy): domain Bacteria; phylum Bacteroidota; class Bacteroidia; order Bacteroidales; family JAAUTT01; genus JAAUTT01. The sequence goes on from CAYZNC010000405.1 coordinate 1,766, forward strand.
TGACCTGAAGTTGGAGGAAATGGCAAATAGCTTACTATTGTTTTTGCTATGTGATTTTTTATCATAGCACAATCAAGTTATTAATTTTATTGAGTTTAATTTTATAATTTTGTCAAACTTAATAAAACCTCCATTATTTTTGGGAGAAAATATAAAGAATAACCTGCCGGCAGGAAGGTTTTCTTTCTGAATTAAAGTTTGACAGCATCTGGGAATAACTTGTATTATGAATGATATCCATCTATTCGACGAAACATTTGACAAAAACCAGTCACACAATTATCATTTATCGATTCAATCGGGAATGAACGGACTTTCTTTTTGTTTATTGGACACTGTAAGAAATAAGTATATCGGATTTCATCATTACCCTCTGAAAAACACTGAATATATTGACCTAATACCCATTATTCAGGCAGATCCCATGCTAACCCTGCCTTACAAAAGTGTAAGTCACATGTTTGTTGACGGAAAGAACACGTTAGTTCCAACATCGTTGTTTTCAACGGAAAAAGCTTCCATGTTTTTACAACATAATCACGGACAAACCGGATGTTCGGAAATTTTGAGCAACAACCTGCATCATGCAATGGCTGTTAATATCTTTGCTTATCCTCCTGATTACCTGGCTAATTTAAAAGAAATATATCCCAAGCTAAAAGTTTTTCACCGGTCATCGCCTTTTGTAGAGTCTCTGGTATTGCACTCAGCCAAGTGGGTACGATCGAAATGTTACGTATCCATTAATAAGAATGAAATTGATATTGGGGTTGCACAAATGAAAAAAATCGAATTTTATAATTCGTTCAGTTATAAGGACAACTCAGATATTGTGTATTATATTCTCAATATATTGGAACGTTTTAACTTGTCCAATATGCTGACTGAAGTTTACTTCTCTGACGATGTGGAAAATCACGACGAACTCTTTGAGTTCCTCAACAACTACCTCAATTTGATTAAATTTATCCATCCCTCCGACCAATTTATATACAGCTATATTTTTGATGAATTGCACCTTACCCGTTTTGCGAACTTATTCAACTTAGCGTTGTGCGAATCATAAGCGGTACATACAAAGGGAAGGTCATCAATCCTGGCAAAAACTTCAACGCCCGCCCTACCACAGATTTTGCCAAAGAGAGCTTGTTCAATATTCTGGCAAATCAATATAATTTTGAGGAACTAGAAGTGCTCGATCTTTTCTCAGGAACAGGCAGTATTAGCTTCGAATTTGCGTCGAGGGGTTCTCTGTATGTTGAAGCTGTTGAATTAAATCACAAGCATGCTGCATTCATTGGTAAAACAAGTCGTGAGTTAAAGTTTAATCAAATAAAGATTCGGAATGCCAATGCTTTTCAATATTTAAAATCGTGTACCCATAAGTTCGACATTATTTTTGCCGATCCACCCTATGATATGGAAGGGGTTGAAACGCTTCCCGGAATTATTTTAGGTAAAGACATCCTGAAACCTGAGGGCGTTTTTATTCTGGAGCATTCCAAAAAATTAAATTTTTTTGAGCATGGCCATATGATTGATCATCGGGACTATGGCAGTGTAAACTTTAGCTTTTTTAAGTAAAATCCACAAAATGTTTGAAAGTATCAAAATAAGAACTATTTTTGCACCTGTTAAAAAAAACGGAGTGGTAGTTCAGCTGGTTAGAATATCTGCCTGTCACGCAGAGGGTCGCGGGTTCGAGTCCCGTCCATTCCGCTAAAAGGTTTTCAAAACAAACTAAAGCCGCTTAAATCTCAGGATTTAAGCGGCTTTCTCATTTTACTCCGCTAGAATAATTCAAAAAAAATCATCACTTAGGTGACCTATTCGGTTAACTAAAAGGTCAATCTTGGTTGGGATCACTTAATAAAATTTATAGCTGAATAGTTCGTAAATTACTTGAAACAGCCAATGTATTTAAAGACAAGATATAACATCCAAATAACCAATAAACCGTATCATGTTATATAAAGTAAAGCATAACAAAGTTCATCTAAAATATTCAACCATTTCAAATGTAAAACACTATAAATATATGACTTACTAGTATACGAAAAAAATAATTGACTTTTTCGGGTTACCTTGGAAGGTTTTTGTCATTAATAGATAAAGAAAAATTAGTTGTCGACAAAAAAAGCCTATTAAAAGATTAACGGTAATTAAGACTGAACTGGGAATACCTTCATGACTTTGGAAAAATAAGGAATTAGTGAGAATCGTCCCAAGTTTTAATTGTGATTCATTTTTTATTATTAGAACAAAAAATATCAATTGATCGGATTAATGTGGCCTTCAATAATATAAGTATTTCTGAAGCAACAATATATAGTTATAGTCCCTTTTTTAAGGGGATGGGGTAAAAAACCAACAAGCAATGAAGTTAATCATCAGTTTAGCAATTTCCATCATCATTGGGCTGACAATGCCCTTAAAGGCCCAAAACCTCGACAACATCAGTGTCAAAAAAGGCCTGAAACTCACCGGAGGAGTTAACATGTCCAACATCTTTTATACCTCCAACGACAGTATCAAACGCCGCGATCCTTACCAGTTTATCATTGGAGGCAACCTGAACCTGAACCTGTTCGGATACGACATGCCATTCTCATTTACGTATAGCAATTCCCAAAAAAGCTACACACAGCCTTTTAACAGGCTTACTTTTACCCCACAATACAAATGGGTTAAAGCATACATCGGCTATACCAGCATGACTTTCTCACCGTATACCCTTGCGGGCTATAGTTTTTTGGGTGGTGGTGTGGAACTAACGCCTAACCATTGGAGAATTAGTGCAATGGCAGGCCGCTTAAAAAAACCGATCGAATATAACGAGTTAAACTCCAATGCCATTCCTTCCTTCAGGCGTATGGGTTACGGGTTAAAAGTGGGTTACGACATAGGATCGAGCAACATAGCAGTCAATGTTTTCTCCGCTAAAGATGATGTCCGCTCCATCAAAAAACTCCCTCCGGATGGATCATTGCATCCCATGCAAAATCTGGCCCTGGGCTTTTCAGGTCACACCACCCTTTTTACGCATGTTACGTTGGAGGGTGAATATTCCTTATCACTGCTTAATGGCGATGTGGGGATAAAAACCGGGCAAACCGACACCACAGGAACTATTCAAAATAGTGATGCTTCTTTATCGCTAAACACTGCAGGAACAAAAATATTCAGTGCTTGGTCTGGAGGTATTGGCTACCAGTCGCAACCTTTTGGCCTAATGTTTCGCTATGAAAGGGTTGCCCCGGATTACCAAACCCTGGGTGGTTATTACTTTAACAACGACATGGAAAATATCACATTTGCCCCCAACCTTCGCCTTTTCCAGGGAAAACTTTCTTTAGCCGGTAATGCGGGGATCCAGCACAACAACCTCAACCACGCCCTTCAAACCACAACCAAGCGTTGGGTAGGAGCGGGTAATGTTACCTATTCACCATCCACCCATTGGAATGCAAGTTTCAACTATTCCAACTTTTCTTCCTTCACCAAAATAAAACCGCAAACTGATCCGTTTTTCCATAACGACATGGACAGCCTGAACTTTTACCAGATTACCAACAGTGTGAACAGTGCAGTAAACTATAATTTTGGAAAAAAAGAAGCACCGCACACATTAATGTTAACTGGCTCTTATCAGAAAATGAATGAAGTAAGCAATAGCTCACAAAATAATGCGGGGTCGGGATTTGTATCTGCGAGTTCATCCTACTCTCACACAATGCCCAAACCAGGTCTTACCATGGCCTTAGCCTATAATTTCACAAACAGCAGCGCTCCGGGTGTACGATCGGTATTTCACGGGCCATCTTTAACTTTAAGCAAAATGCTTTTTGGAAAAGAACTACGAACAGGATTTACCTCAGCCTACAACCAGAATATTGTTAATGGAGAAAATGCCTCCCCGCTTTGGTCTAACAGCATTAACCTGGGTTACTCGCCAAAAAAGGTAATTGGCGGAACCAAGCATAACCTTTCGTTTAATGCATCCCTGCTCCAGCGATTTAAATCTGCAAAGCAAAGCTATAGAAGGGAGCTTACCATGAATTTGGTGTATGGGTTTACGTTTTAAA
>CAYZNC010000406.1:0-5841 GCA_964478555.1 uncultured Bacteroidales bacterium
GCAAGTTACTATAAAACACGCTATTTGTCGGCATTACAGGAAAAGAAACAACTCCTGAAAAAGAAAATAATAAAATTTGCACTTCCTGCTGCTGCTGCTGTTCTTATCGCCTTTTTAACGGGGATATTGGTCAACAAACATTGGACGGATAAAATTCAATCTACCAACTTAGTTTACAATGAAATCGTTGTTCCACTGGGGGCTAAATCGATAGTTACCTTATCGGATGGAACAAAAGTATGGCTAAATGCAGGAAGCAAATTACGTTATCCTGTGAATTTTTTAGCTAAATCCAGGGAGGTATATCTGGAAGGGGAAGCGTTCTTTGATGTTGCAAAAATGAAGTCGAAGTTATTTGTTGTGAAGACATTTAACCTCAACATCAAGGTTTATGGCACACAGTTCAATGTAAAATCCTATCCTGAGGAAAATCAAATTCAAACAACTTTGGTGAAAGGATCTGTTGCCATAGAATCGACCACAGAAAAAAATACGATTTATTTAAAACCTAATCAAACAGTAACCTATTATAAATCCATTCCAAAGAAATCCTCAGCTGAGAAGCCAAAACCGGAAGTTGCTTCCAAAAATAAAAAAATCGATGTTGCGGATAAGGTCGTTATGATTCCTGAAATTGATCCCTTACCAATAACCTCGTGGAAAGACAGTTTGTGGATTATTGATGGCGAAGAGCTTGATCATTTGGCCGTAAAGCTGGAAAGAAGATTTAATGTAAGAATTTCCTTTCAGAGTGAAAGTTTAAAAAAATATAGATTTTCAGGTACGCTCAAAGAAGAAACTTTTGAACAGGTTTTAAAAATCATTCGGTTATCGGCCCCTATTCAGTATAGCATTGAAAATAACAATGTTGTATTTACAGAGGATCATTTATACAAAAAGAACTACGACAAGATGATTATAAAAACAAACTAAATTACTTACGAAACTAAATAGCCTATGACTTACCAAACGTGAAGTATACCCCAAAAGAAATCGCAGAATGGGCGAACATTCCGCGATCTCGAGAAAATTTAATGTCAATTACTGTTATTTCTTGTTCCTCATTAGAAAATCGGAAATAACATTTACTAACACTTAAACATTCAAATTTATGAAAAAAATCCATTATGTCGCCTATTTTTACTCTCACAGGCCTAAAAAACTACTAAAAATTATGAAACTTACTTTAGTACTAAACTTACTATGTACTATTGCATTTTCGGCTAATTCTTTTTCGCAAAACAACATTTCGGTAAATCTTGAAAATGCAAAAGTAAAAGATGTTTTCCACACAATAGAAGGCCAGACCACCTACCGGTTTTTCTATAATGACGAACTCACGGATATTAACAGACTTGTTAATTTAGAAGTGAAGAATTCTAAAATAGAAGATGTGTTGAAACAATTATTCAGCAACACGGATATTACTTACACTATTTTAGAAAATAACCTTATTGTAATCGCTCCAAAAAGAGCAATTCAACAAATAAAAGTTACAGGTACGGTTACCGATAACTCCACTGGAGAGACTATGCCTGGTGTAAATATAGTAGTTGAAGGTACCAGCACCGGTGCAATTACCGATGCAAACGGAAAGTTCAGCATTGCAGTTCCCAACGAAAATGCTGTATTGATCTTTTCATTTATTGGATATCTTACTGAAAAGGTTTCTGTTGCAGGTCAATCAAACATTGACCTTAAACTTTCTCCGGATATTAAAAAATTAGAGGAAGTAGTTGTAGTTGGTTACGGAACTATGAAAAAGAAAGATGTAACTGGTTCTGTTGCTCAGGTAAGTGCAGAAACACTGCAACAGGTTCCAACTGCAAACGTAATCAGCGGACTAAACGGACGCACCGCTGGTGTAACAGTAGTTACAAACAGCTCAACTCCAGGTGCAAGCGGACAAATTCGTATCAGAGGCGAGCATTCTATGGCTCGTGACCAGGGAGCAGGTAATGCATCTCAATCGGCTGCACTCGACGATGCGTTGAATGCTCCATTGATTGTTGTTGATGGTATTCCTTTTGGTGGAAGTATTAATGACCTTAACCCTAACGATATTGTATCTCTCGATATTTTGAAAGATGCTTCTGCAACTGCAATTTACGGTTCCAGAGGTTCTGGCGGTGTAATCCTTATCACGACCAAAAGAGGTAAAACCGGAAAACCCATTATTAGCTATAACGCATATTATGGTGTTGATCAGGTTTTAGGCCAATACAAAGTATTTAAGGCCGACGAATTTTGGGATTTTAAAGATCAGGCAGCGAAATATGGCAATTCTAACACTTACAGAGCCGTTACTGCTGAACAAAACGGGCACGATGACGGAACAGATACAAATTGGCAAAAACTACTTTATCAAAAAGGTTACACAACTGATCATCAAATTGGTGTAACAGGAGGTACTGAAAAAACACAATATTCTTTAGGCCTTGGTTACTATAGTCAGGAAGGGATCATTCCGCATCAGACATTTGAACGATATACTTTACGTACAACTGTTGACCAACAAATAAACACCAAATTAAAAGTGGGTATCAATAGTTTAACCACTTTGGCATATGTACATAATGCTGGCAACCCATTATATAATACTTTGAAATTAAGCCCTTTGGTGAAACCTTATAATCCCGATGGCTCCATTAATATCACTCCATTGGTAGGTTCACTTGATGCTTCTTCTGTTAGTCCTCTAACTATCAATAATACCGATGCAATTTTTAATAAAAACAGAAGATTAAGAACTTTTAACAGCTTATATGGAGAGTGGGATATTTTAAAGTTTTTGAAATACAGACTTAATGTAGGTCTAGACTATACTCAAACTCAGGGCGGAAGTTATTCAGGCCCCAATACTATATTTAATACCGGGACAACGCTCGCTCAGTCTAATTCAAGTGTAACCAACTCTGAAGCATACACATATACAATAGAAAACTTGTTATTGTTTAACAAAACCTTCGGAAAGCATCAAGTTGGTTTTACAGGTTTGTTCAGTACACAAAAGGACCATAGTCAGGCAAGTAATATGACTGCTGTAGGTATGGTTGCTGATTATGTACAGAATACTAACCTGGGGTATGCAGGTTCTATTAATGTTCCATCGAATAATGGTACTAATTATTTGAACGAACGCGGTTTAATATCTTATATGGCACGTGCAAATTATTCCTATGATAGTCGTTATCTTTTAACTGCCACAGTAAGAACGGATGGCGCTTCAGTATTAGCTCCTGGCCACCAGTATTTTACATATCCTGCACTTGCTTTGGGATGGAATATCTCAAACGAAAAGTTTATGGAAGGGATAAAAACTATTAGCAGCCTGAAATTAAGAGCTGGTTGGGGTAAAACTTCAAATCAAGGTATATCACCTTATTCGACCTTAGGTCTTTTGTCTTCCAATCTCTACAACTTCGGAACAGGAACTACAGGTAACCAACTGGGTTATTTAGCTACTACTTTGGCAAATCCTACATTAAAATGGGAATCAACAGCTCAATATAATGCCGGTGTGGATATTAGTCTCTTTAAGGATCGTATTTCTGCTACCATTGATGTTTATCAGCAGAAGACTGATAATATTCTGTTGCAGGAAAGTCTACCAGCAAGTAACGGAGCAGGATCTACTACTGTAAATGCTGGTAAAACAAAAGGAAAAGGTATTGAAATCAGTGTAAATAGTGTAAATGTGGATACCAAAAGCGGTTTTAAGTGGATAACCAATTTGAACTATTCGATGAACAGGACTGAAATTGTACAATTATCGGATCCAAATCTTAAAGCTGATATTGGTAACGGATGGTTTGTAGGACAACCTATCACGGTAATTTACGATTATCAAAAAATAGGTATTTGGTCCAGTGCTGATTCACTTACTGCACATGCACAGACTCCCGTTCAAAAACCAGGCCAGATAAGGGTCCGCGATACTGACGGTAACAATATTATTGATGCAAATGACAGGGTAGTCCTTGGTAACTTCCAACCCAAATGGGAAGGTGGGATAACCAACACCTTTTCTTTCAAAGGTATTGACCTTTCGGTTGTAATATATGCCCGCATGGGTATGAAGATTGGCGTACCTTATGTTACAACCGACGGTGGATCTAATGGTTATCCATTCTTTATGCAAGGAAGACTTAACCAGTTGAAAGTTGATTACTGGACCTACACCCATCAAACCAACGCATTCCCTAGCCCTGACGCAAGTACAGACAGGTTCTTATATGCATCTACACTGGGTTATATGGACGGTTCGTTTGTCAAAGTAAGAAGTATCAACTTAGGTTATAATATTCCTTCAAAAATTTGCACTAAATTAGGGATTGTGGGATTAAGAATTTATGTAACTGCGGTAAACCCCTTCATTTTATATTCACCTTTTGTTAAGGGTGGTTTCGGAACAGATCCTGAAGGTAATGGATATGGCGGATTTGTAAGCGCTCAAGGCGCTGGTAATACAGGTGTTCCTGGCCGTGCTGTTACGGTTAACCTGAATAACCCATCCACAAAAGAGTTTAACGTTGGTTTAAATCTAAAATTTTAACTTTCTAAACATTAATTCTATGAAACTATTAATAAAAATATCCTGTATTATTGCGGCTGTTGCTATGCTGACATTTGCAGGCTGCAGCAAAATATTGGTAGAAAAACCTCAATCCTCGCTGACTCCTATATTCCTTACTACAAATGGAGGTGTCATTGGAGGTATTTCGGGTGTATATTCCGATTTGAGAAATTTATGGGGCGGCGAAGCTTTTTCAGCTCTTTGTTGTGCTGGTACTGATGAAACTCTTGCTGGTGGTAGCGCAAGTTCCGCATATCTATATAATTATAATGGTATTGACGTTAACACAGTATATTGGTGGGCTAATGCATATCAGGATATCAATGTTGCGAATGCACTGATTGAGAATATTCCAAGTGTTGCGTGGGCTCCCAGCGATACCATAACAAATTCTGCAACTGTTCCAAGTCTGAGAAATCAGTATATGGCACAGGCTAAGTTTTTACGGGCATTTTTTTACTATCACCTGGTGATTACTTTTGGTGAGGTACCTCTGCATATTAAATACATTGCTGCTGCTACTGTTGCTGATTCACGTCAGCCAATTGCAGATGTTTACGCCCAAATTATTCAAGATCTAAATGATGCTATTCCTGGTTTAACTACAACAGCCAGTGCGTCTGCCTCGGCGACTGCTCCTTTTGGTGGAAAAGCAGCATTTAAAGCTACTGCGCTTTATCTTCTTGCCAAGACTTATCTTGCAAGAGGCTGGTCAAGCGCTGCTCAAACAAATGACTTTCAACAAGCAGCAACTATTGCTTCTAATCTGATAACCAACAAGTCTACTTACGGAATAGATCTGTGGCAGGATTTTAACGATGCTAACAAATTTGGTAATGATTATGGTAAGGAAACGCTAATGGTAATAGACCATAATAACGATACAAGGTATGGAGAATATGTTTCTCAAGCTGCTGGTGGAAAAGTTAATCTTGCTCCCTGGTTCATGAGACCTAATTATCCTAGCGTAAATGCAAATTATCCTGCATCCGGAGGTAGTAATCCACTACAAAGAACTGTACAGTACGGTCGTCCTTTTCTTCGAACAAGGCCTAATAATAACTATATTTATAATCAGGCATTTGCTGATTTGACAAATGATACCCGTTATTACAAAACTTTCCAAACAGTATGGATTGCTAATAATGGTTCTGTCGTGACTCCACGTGGTACTTTAGTACCCAATGTGGACACTGCAATGTGGATGCCTCCGTTTGAAGTTTCAGCAGCAAGAAGAGCAGCCTTTAAGGGTATTATACTAACTC
>CAYZNC010000407.1:0-2233 GCA_964478555.1 uncultured Bacteroidales bacterium
TTCCCATGCACCATTCAATGTGACCCAGGTTCAGCAGGTCGTTATGATTTTCTTCCGCATCCAGAATTTTTTCAAAATATTTTTTAGCTGTATCCAGCTTGTTGAGCATAAAACAGCACCAGGCAATAGGCCGTCGTATCTTATGATTCTCGGGTGCTAAATATTCTACTTTGAAATAGACTTTTAAGGCATTTTCATAGTCCTTCATGTCAAAATAGGTGTGGGCCAGATTAGCCTGCAACTGAAGATTTTCGGGTTCCATTTTTTCGGCCTGGCTGTAGTATTCCAACGCCTTCTGATAATTACCCAAACGCCGGTAACAAAGCGCTATTTTCTTTATGTTCCACGATTTTTTGATGTCCGTGAGATCGGCCCGCAGATAATATTCAAGCGCTTTCTGGTAATTTTTTAATTGCTGGTAGCTGTATGCAATTTTTTGCCAAAGCTCAAAATTTTCGTTCGGGTTATCTATATGCAAAAATACCTCAATAGCATCCTGGTAAAATTCCTTTTCGAAAAAGAATTCACCGATGTTTCTTACAATGGACTCATCTTTAATAAGCCATCTGAAGAATTCGGTATTTTGGAAATCAGTCCAGGTCGAAAAAATGTCGTAAAATTCATCTTTAAATTCAAATAGTTTGTTGAAACGATAAAGGTCCTGGATATATTGAGTGATAATTACCCGCTCACGGGTTGGTTTGTTCAAAATATCATCATCATGAGCAATTTCTTCCATACCCTTGGTTTCCATATCGAACATGGTGGCCATCATGGAACGTTCGCGGGTAGGCATCCGGTTAACGTTAAGGCAAAACGAATACTTGTCCGAATTGCACAGCACAAATGATTTTTCCATATTGTCGATAAATCCGTGTGCATCAAAGTCATCCGTATGATCTTTAAGTACTTCCCATAAATCAGGGTTATCTTTATAAAAGGGAAGGAACCAGTTGCTTATTTCTTCGAAAAAGTTGAATTGCTTCAACATTGAAAAGGTGCCCATTAATACATCCGATCCGTCCATTTGGAGCCTTGATAGTTCCTCGAGCTTATTGGCAAGATCGGGAGCATCGTTAAATACATGTTCCCAATCGGGGTTTTTGTCCTCCGAGAACTGATCCTGTATCAAATTTTTCATGTCTAACTTGTCATAAATCCTGCTTTGGATTCGCGACATCTCGGGCACAATTTCGTCCCGGAAATGTTTTGCAATTTTTTCCGTATCTCTGGCTTTGATAAACTGAAGTATAATTGCTTCGGTATGTTTACTGATTTTAGAAGACGAGTGTAATGCTTCCAGCTTCTCTTTAATTTTCGGATATAGAAATAAACGTTTGTTGTATTGATAAAGTGACATCAATAAACCCGTAAGGGCACGCTGCCATACTTGTTCTTCCTTATTGTTGTATGCTTCGAGCAGGAGGTTTATTTTTGTTTCGTCAAAATGGCGTTGCAGACTTAAGGTAAGGGCAGAAACTACCAAACATTGATCCCACCAAGGAAGATTATCTGACATAATTGCAAGTGTGGCAAGTTCTGTTTCTGATTCCTGATATTTGTCATTCAACCACAATATGTTGAACAAGTGCACAATCTTCTTGTGGCGTTCCCGGAGGTATAACTCTGTTTTATCATCGTTACTTTTGTTAGTCTTCGAACTTGAAGGGTTCCATTTGAGTGAATCGATAAAAGGCTTTACCTCTTCCGGTAAAACAGACAATTTGTTTTCAGGATTTTGCTTTATGTGCCAGTAACCGGATAATTGCTTTGCAGATATAATGGCCTCCCTGGTTTCATCAGCTAATTCAAGAACAGATCTTAAGAGATGATAATAAACTGGTTTCTTCTGGGGATCTTCAACTTCGCCGAAAGAATATTTCAGAATATTTTGATAGGTTTCCTGATCACGTTCCCATTGCACTAATAAATCACCTTTCTTGCTTTCCATCACCAATTCCTTCAATACGATAAAAGCTTCATATAATTGTTTATCTATGACAAGTTGGCAGCAACGTTTATATTTTTCCTGAAGGATTTTATAATTCATACTTCAAATTTTGATATTTTAATACATATCCTATGCTTGCATGAATTGTACCAAAAATGAGAAAGGTGGTTATTCGCTGAATTAATTTAAAATGTCTGTGCACTGGAAACCCTGGGGTCTAATGCTATTGATATCGGGTAACGCTTTCATTAACAGCATTGTTTCAGTTTTTAAAAACTTGAT
>CAYZNC010000407.1:2333-5838 GCA_964478555.1 uncultured Bacteroidales bacterium
AAAAGTTCTTTCAACTGAATATTTTGGGCTACACGATTAAAATATAAAAAAATTATTACATTTATCACCGGAAAATTAGGGGTAATGGTTTTAAGTTCATTTAAGAATAAGGCAATTCAATTTTTATCTCTAGGAGAAAATTTGTTAACTATATACTGAATTTAGGATTACCAGTTAAATTGTTATTAAAAATTATGAAAAAAAAGGCATGGGTTATTGTAATCCTATTGATTCTGATTTTGTTGATAGGTACAGAAATATTTTTACGTTTAACGTGGGGTAAATCTTATGGCTATTCGTCAACTCCACTGATTTTTCAATCGGATCCTATTTTGGGCTATACGTACATCCCGAATAGTAGGTTTTACAAAGCGGGGAAGATGTATAAAGTAAACAATCAGGGTTACATAGGGAATGATTTCACGCCAAAAAAGCAAGGAGTTTTTAGAATTGCTTTTGTTGGTACTTGTATTTTCTCCGGGTACCTTGATTATAATGCATATTCAAATTGTTGTACTACTATTCAGGATCTTTTTACCCAAAACCATTGGAATGTAGAAGTTCTTAATTGTGGTGTCGATGGGAATAGCAGAACGTTTGAAATATTTAAGTCCATAGAGTATAAGATAGTAAAATTTAATCCTGACTTAATAATATGTGAAAATTTATTACCGTTTGAGTCGAATAATTTAACGCGGGAAATATATAAAGAATATATTTTGGATTACGATAAAGACAGTCCGTTTATTAAAGCAAAGTACATCTCAATGATAGAAAAATTCTATAAATATAAATTACTATTTAAGCTCATAGATCATATTTATATATTAAAATTCCTATGTGTCTACTACACAGATTATGAAAGTGATGTTTCCAAAATTTCTGAAGAAGCATTTATAAACCTCCAGAAAAACAGGAAAGATTATTTTGCTCAAATGTTAGAACTTTACATAAGAAAGAAAAGACATTATTCGGGTTATGAATTAAACACTAAAAAATACGCTGTTAGTAAATCTACAGAACGAACAAAAGAATTAATTGAGAAGCTTAAAAAGCAAAATACGAGTTTTTATTATTTTAAATTTAGTAATGATAGTAAACTAACCAATATTGATGGCCTCCCTTTTATTTTATTAAATCAAAATTTCGAAAAATCAATGTTTGATGGTGGTCATTTAAATCAAAGAGGAAATGAGTTATTTGGTAGATCACTCTTTAATATAATAATCGATAATCGATTAATACCCATTGACTATTTGAACAAATAATTGCTGAACCTGAAATGAAAAATAAAAATAAAATTATTAGTATTATTGTTATTGCGGTTTTTGCTATTTTACATAGTTGTTTTGATAATAGCAGTAAGTATAAAGTAAAGCAAGCTACCATTGCCCCTTTGATTGATGGAAATATCGATAAAATATGGCAATCCGCTGTAGTCGATACTATTTATAAATCAATTATTGGAGCAGAAAAAAGGAAAGATAATAATGACTTCTCAATTCGTTTTAGAAGTTTATGGGATAAATCCGGTATTTATTTTTTATTTGAAATAAAAGACGATATCAAATTGAATATTCCGGAAATGGCATGGTATCAAGATGATCTTATTCAGTTGTTTTTTAGTCGTTGTCTCAAGAAAACCAACAGAGATAATACTCAACCAGGCGATTTACTTCAATACTCATTCGTTTATGGCAATGACACCATGCTTATTAACGGGAATGTGAATAGTCAAACAAAGATTGAATTTAAAAGAAAAGATTGCTACGATGGCTATGTCTTAGAAATTAAGATACCTTGGAATGAACTAAAAGTAGCACCGGAAAAAGGGTTGAAAATCCCTTTCAATTATGAAGCAGTTGATTTGGATGAAAAGATATCTGAAGAAGGAATTTTAGGTGTACCGAAAACTTTTATCGGATGGGCACCTAATACTGCCAATCGATCCTGGACTCAAACAAAGTTTTATGGTGACCTTGAATTATATTGAGGATCTTTTCAGAAAATGATAGGACGAATTGACACAGGAATAATATATAATGCTATCCCGCCCAGCTATCCCTGTCCAGGCTCCTGTATTGAATAGCCTCGGCAAGGTGAGTGGGTTGAATTTTTTCGCTCTGCTCCAAATCGGCGATGGTTCGGGAAACTTTTAGAATTCGATCATAAGCTCTTGCGGATAGGCCGAGTTTTTCCATCGCAACTTTTAGCATGGTATGGCCGGCAGTATCCAGTTCGCAGTATTTTCTGAGAAGTTTTGAGCTCATTTGGGCATTGCAATGAACGCCATCGTGCAGGGTAAATCGTTGCTCCTGTATGTTTCTCGCTTTCACAACCCTGTCGCGGATAACATGGCTTGGTTCGGCAAGTCGTGCCTCCGATAGTTTTTCGAAAGGAACCGGTACAACTTCAATGTGAATATCGATGCGGTCGAGGAGGGGGCCGGAGATTTTGTTGAGGTATTTTTGTACAACCCCCGCAGTGCAAACGCAATCTTTTTCGGGATGGTTATAATAGCCACATGGGCAAGGGTTCATAGAGGCCACCAGCATAAAACTGGCAGGATATTCTACCGAAAATTTAGCACGGGAAATGGTGATTAGCCTGTCTTCGAGGGGTTGGCGCATCACTTCGAGCACGGTGCGTTTAAACTCTGGCAACTCGTCGAGAAATAGCACTCCGTTATGTGCCAGCGAAATTTCGCCTGGTTGCGGATAGGTGCCACCGCCTACAAGTGCTACATCGCTGATGGTGTGGTGCGGTGACCTGAAGGGACGGATGGTTATTAAGGAAGAATTTCGGTCAATTTTACCTGCTACGGAATGGATTTTAGTCGTTTCCAGGGCCTCCTCCAGTGAAAGTGCGGGAAGTATAGTAGATAAGCGTTTAGCAAGCATAGTTTTGCCGGCGCCTGGGGGACCGATCATAATCAGATTATGTCCTCCGGCAGCTGATATTTCTAAGGCCCTTTTTACATTTTCCTGGCCTTTTACGTCAGCAAAGTCGACGTCGTAGTTATTTACCTTGTCCAGAAATTCTTTGTTCACATCCACAACGGTTTCTGCCAGGTCGAGGGTACCATTCATAAAATCGGTCACTTCGCGGATATTCTGCACGCCAATTACTTTAATGTTGTTAACCACCGCTGCTTCCCTGGCATTTTGCAGGGGAAGTATAATGCCTTTATATCCTTCGTCGCGGGCTTGAAGTGTGATAGGTAAGATGCCTTTGATGGGCTGCAAACTACCGTCGAGCGATAGTTCGCCCATAATCACATATTCGCTGAGTTTTTCCGATTTTATTTGCTCGGAGGCAGCAAGAATGCCGACGGCGAGTGGAAGATCATAGGAAGCCCCTTCCTTTCTTATATCGGCGGGGGCCATATTGATCACTACTTTTTTGCCGGGCATGTGGTATCCGTGGGCCTGCAAAGCAGACTCAATGCGTTGCTGACTTTCCTTTACGGCCATATCGGCCAAACCCACCATAAAAAAATTGATTC
>CAYZNC010000408.1:0-5821 GCA_964478555.1 uncultured Bacteroidales bacterium
CATCATTTATTCATGGCTAAACTTAGTTTCGGAACACGTATATTGCTTTGAAACCTTTATATCCGTTTCGGGGCAATGATTTAAATAATAAATAGATGATGAAAAAAAAGAAAGAGTCCATTAATCACGATGAAAATCATCAACCAAAAGACATGAACCAGGAACAGAACTTTGAAGAATTTGAAAATAAAGAGCAGGGAACTGAAAAAATGACAGATTCAGAAATTACCCAAACTGCCGAGGTGCAAGAAGAAGAATGTCAGAAGCAAGTTAATGAACTACAGGATAGATATGTCCGCCTAATGGCTGAATTTGACAACTTCCGGAAAAGATCGCTAAAGGAACGTATGGAACTTCTGAAATCCGCTGGTGAGGATGTTTTGATAAATATTCTTCCGGTAATTGACGATTTTGAAAGAGGCTTGAACGCCATTGAAAAATCTTCAGACATTGAAGCTGTAAAAAAAGGAATTGAGCTTATTTATAATAAGTTTAAAGACTTCCTTACTCAACGGGGTGTGAAAGAAATTGATGCCCGCAATCAGGACTTCAATGTAGACGTGCATGAAGCGATTACTAAAATACCAGCACCTGAGGAAAACCTTAAAGGTAAAGTAGTAGATGTTGTACAAAAAGGGTACTATTTGAACGATAAGGTGATCAGGTATGCAAAAGTGGTGATAGGAGAGTAATCATGCAATTTCACCCTTCTACCGCAATTCAGATTCTTCCATTTTGCCCAGAATGCTGAAGGTAGATTGAGCAGAAATATATAGGCTAAATTAAACGACTAAAACTATTAGCAATCCGCGATACGGTTACCAGCCAAACAACTAAAATTAAAGTGGGATAAAATAATGGCGAAAAGAGATTATTACGAAATACTTGAAGTTTCAAAGAATGCATCGAAAGAAGAAATAAAAAAAGCTTATCGTCAGAAGGCTATAAAATTTCATCCGGACAAAAATCCCGGCAATAAAGAAGCTGAAGAAAAATTTAAGGAAGCTGCTGAGGCCTATGAAATTCTGGGTGACGAAGAAAAACGCGCGCGGTACGACCAATATGGCCATGCCGGAGTAGGTAGCTCTGCAAACGGTGGTTTTGGTCAAGGCATGTCAATGGATGACATTTTTGAACATTTCGGAGATATCTTTGGTGGTTTTGGTGGTTTTGGTGGATTCGGAGGAAATACCAGACAACGAGGACGCCAGGTTATTAAAGGAGCCAATCTTAGGGTAAAAGTGAAGCTTAATCTTCAGGAAATAGCTCAGGGAGTTGAGAAAAAACTGAAGGTACAGAAATATGTATCCTGTCAGCATTGTAATGGCACAGGTGCCGAAGGTGGATCAGCTTATAGTGACTGTTCCACTTGTCATGGAACAGGTCAGGTAACAAGAGTTACCCGCACCTTTATCGGACAAATGCAAACAACATCGGCTTGTCCAACCTGTGATGGCGAAGGACGTATTATCAAAAGCAAATGCACTCATTGTTTTGGCGAAGGGATCGTCAAGGATCAGGAAGTAATTACGGTCAAAATCCCTGCGGGCGTTGGTAATAGTATGCAAATGTCAATCAACGGTAAGGGTAATGCTCCACGGCGTGGAGGCGTTAATGGCGATCTTCTTGTATTGATTGAGGAAGAAGATCATGAAGAACTTATCCGTGACGGCAATGACCTTATTTTTAACTTATACCTCAGTTTTCCGGATGCAGCACTGGGCTCCACTATTGAAGTTCCGACTGTGGAAGGGAAAGTAAAAATAAAAATTGAACCAGGTACACAGCCTGGAAAAATTCTTAGATTACGTGGCAAAGGCCTACCCGAAGTGAATGGATACGGACATGGCGATTTATTGGTAAATATAAATGTTTGGGTACCTAGAAATCTGAGCAAGGAAGATAAAAAAATCATTGAAAAATTTGTTGAGTCACCCAGCTTTAAACCTAACCCCGACCGAAGCGACCGTACTTTCTTCGAAAGGATGAAAAATTATTTCGAATAAAAACTGCGCTAGAGACCTGACATGTTTTCAAAACTTGTCAGGTCTTCTGAACAAACTTACACAACGAAGCAATGTAATCTTTGCTTCCGTCGTTAACCCAGGCATCGAGCTGTGCAGGATCCTTGAGTTGTTGACCTCGCCTACGGGGTACAATTAAGTAACCACAGGTAACATCGGGCAGAGCGCTCATATCTCCCCATAATTTTTCAATCTGCGCCACCGGATAGATATCTTCCTGACCATGACCCCACCTGTATTTCACATCTTTGATGGTAACATACGATGGCATGCGGCGAGCAATACTTCTTACAGCTTCAGAAATAGCTTCTTCAGTTTGCTTATGCAGCGTTTTCCTGTTTAAACCAAAAATTGCAAGGAGTTTGTCAATATTTATCCAGGTGGTCATGGTACTGTAATAACTCAAAGAAAGTTCATCTTCTTCATGAGGTTGAGCAAGTCCTTCCAAAAGTCGTATTTTCCCATTGATACGGGCAAGTCCACCCCCGCGATCCTCAATTCTGCGAGGAATGACTTCAAAAGTAAATGCATTACCCGATTTTATATGATAATTCAGGGCCTCTGGAGAAATATCGGCCCCAAGCGTATCAATATTATGTAACATTATATTTTCCAGTTTGGGAAATTTCTGCAGAAGTTTAACCAGAACTCCATTTCGGAGTATATTTGCCACCTCATACCAGTGTCCCAAAGGTGTTAAGCGTTGTTGAGCAATATTGTCCACATAATCACTTCCCTCACCTTTTCCTTTAGCCCAGCCAATCATTGAGGCCCTAACAGCCTCACGAACTTTTTGTTTATTTTCATCCAATTGTTCCTGTGGCATTTCTTCCCATAAAAACCTTAAATCGCGCTCCATGGGAATAAACCGTTGTCCGATAGATTTACCGGACGATAGAAATATATCTCCCTGATATCCGAAATTTCCTGCTATTTTAAGCTCCTTTTCAATTGCATTATGAGTAAGATAACTGGAAGCAATAACAAAAGGAATATGAGCTCTATAAGTATCAACGATTCGTTGGGCCTTTGCCAGATGTATTTCAAGAAAGGACCGGTGTTTTCCAAACATATCGACAAAGGAATTAATAGCCTTAATTACACCTGCGCCCTTTGTCCATCTGCTTCCGACACCCGCCGCCAAACACATCACACATACCTGGCCGGAAACAATTGCATTTGCTCCGGTTTTGTCGGCATCTTCAATGTCGTTCAGCTCTTTTATTTCAATAGCTTCAACATCTTCAATAATGGTTTCGGCTGATAACCGATTACGGGAAAGACCAATTCTTCCTTTGAGCAAATCCTGTCTTATTTGTTCATGTTGAATATAGTCGAATCCGTTTTCTTTCTTTATTTTTTCTGTGTCCTCATGTTGCAGTTTCCGTTCTATCGATTCTAAATTGGAGGAGAGTTGGAACAAATTGCTCACCATTGATCGCAACATTGGAAATGCTTCGTCATTGGATGAACTTAGTGCCGTAACTTTATCGATTTCTATCTTCCTGATTTCCGCAATTTGCCTTAGATTTTGCCGCACCAGCCTAGGAATATGCATGGAATAATAGTTTCGCGGCATTAACGCTTCAGTATCTTTTAATAAAATTGCAACAGAACCATGGTGATTAATACTAAAATTATAAACAACCGGATTCATGGCAAATGGCAGGCATTCCTGTAATTCCTCTTTGGTTTCTTTGAGCATTTGCAGGATTTTGACCTTTGCTTTGTTATAAATTGCAGGATTAACAAATATACCCATACCCCCACCCGACATGCCTCCTAACATTAAAAAGCCCCAATAATCCTTCCCGAACATCGCCTTTGCTTTCAAAATGATAATTTCGGTAAAGTGTGTAGTTGCCCAGGGGATAATGGTTTTAATGGGTTCATCGAAGTTTTGCGAAGTCAGTGCCGCAAGTTTTTGAATATCGCCTTCTTTTAAAACCTTCAATATTTCGTCATAAATATAATTTGCCTTATGGCGCGCCAGCCATTCGTTTTGTGTACGTAAAAGATATTTTTCGGTAACCATTTCGAGAATGGGACCAACATTGGAGGCCATGCCTCCGTGAATGAGTACGAGCGACGAAGTTAATTTTTTCTCAAAATCAGGATGAATACAATCGAAAAGAACTCTGTGTTTAGGTAATAGGCATCCCCGGCTTACAGTATATTCCGGATCACCTTCCACCGCAATCGTCCCCTCGATTGCCTTAACTCCGGGCCATATGCCTCCGGAATCCTGCCAGCCCCCACCTGACCCACCAAGCCATTCGCCCAAAATAGCCCGCGAAGCAATAATACGTCGTTCCTGTTCATTTAGTTCACCTTCCAGCGACTGCGTTTGTTGAGTAGCCCTCATGAGAGCACTAATCATTGAAGCTAAAAGGTTTGTTGATACAGCCAAACGCGATCCTTTCGGAATGTCGTTGACTTTAGTAACAAGCTCTATACCCAAGCCCGGGGAGAGTAATATTCCAAGAATATTTTCAACAGAATGATTGGTTCCTTCGAAAGAAGAAGGTATAAAGCCTGAAGCAATAACAGCGGCTTTTAACAAACTCAGGTAATCATTCCCAAAATTGAACAGATCGGAAAGTTCTGTAATATCTTTGGTATCTTTAAGATCGAGGGATGTAAGCCGTATTAAGGGCTCTGTAATAACCCTGACATATGACTCGAGAGGCGGTTTAATATCGGCATCTCTGCCATACACGCCAAGATCCACAGAAACATTGATAACCCTTGCACCTTCGGGGTAATCCATACCCAGAAAGAATATATCAGACCATCCGCTATGCGTAAGGTCCATCCTCACAGACGTTACTTCTTTCAATATAGGATAAAGAGCCGATCCTTCTTCACGTTCCAAAAGTTTAGGATGAAATTTCAATGGGTGCTCCTCATAATGCCCAACCCTAAACATCCATTGGTTGCCACGGTTCGATCTTACACTTTTTCGAACCTGGTCGGCAAGTATCTGAAAAGTAAAATGATGATAACTCTCAGCCAGGCTACTCACAATATTGGAATTGGCCCCATTTTTATGTAGTTCCGAAAGAAAAATCTGAATAGCTTGTTCAAAATTCCTTTTTAAAAGATTTTCGAAACCATTCACCGGAATTTTACCAAAATTGGTTACTTCATGCGATTCCATCAAAAAAAACCGATAGCCTGCATATAAAAATATACTGGCTCTCACTCGTTCATAAAGATTTGGCGTAGTCTTTCGAAATTCATCCAATTCTTTAAAAGAAACGATAAGCTCTGCCGCTGTTAACCCGTTGCAAAGTTCCGAAAACGGTTTGTTTCGAACTTTAGGATCCTTTGAGGTAATGGTTTGGATGAAAGAATTCATTATTTTACTTGTTACAAAATTGCAAAATATTCGAGATAAGTTTACTATAGCCTAATAACCTTCAACCTAATTGCCCAATATATTTCTTTTGCCGGATTCTGCTAATATTTGAATAATAGAGGTTAATACTTCTTCCCTCATATTTCCACTTAAACTAAGTGCTATCTGAGCCTCCATTAACCCCAGCTTTTTGCTGGTATCGAAACGGTTTCCCTTTATTTCCAAGGCAAGGTATTTGTCCGTTTGAGCAAGTTTCTCAAGCACCGGGGTTAGCAACACAATATCATTTTTATGTTTTTCAACGGACTCACTTAATAAATCGAACAAGGAAGGCTTAAAAACATGCATCCCAAAAAAACACAAATAATATCCTGCTCTCAAACCTGGTGTTTGAAGTTCAAGCTCTGCCTGACTGATAGAAGGCTTTTCGATGATC
>CAYZNC010000409.1:0-5798 GCA_964478555.1 uncultured Bacteroidales bacterium
TAAGCTAAATTACACTATTGTTTCAATATCAAAATTGCTATATAAATTATTTGAAAATAAAAAAGGCCACCAAAAAATAGGCAGCCTTACTTTTGAAATTTAATGAGTGATATTAATGATCGTCTGCCTGGAAACCAGTTCTGCGGTAACCTGCACAATAAAATGTATCGGCAGCATCATCACTATATACAAACTTCACAAAAATGCTATCACTCTTATTACCTGAAGTGGTTTTAGCCGCGCCTAAAAGTACTTTGCCACCGACAAGGGTTACACTAGTGCCATTGCCACTAGCATTGGGAGAATCTGTAACGGAAAATGACTTATTTTTTACATCAACCTTGGATTTTATTTTGATGGTTTCTTGCCAGAAATCACCAGAATCGTCAACCCAAATCGAATCTCCTTTGTCCGTGGCTAAATTATATGTCATCAGCTTAAAATAATCTCCCTGGGGAGCACCGTTTAATGAATAGATTACCCACCATTCACCTGAAACAGGATAAGTTGAACTTT
This sequence comes from uncultured Bacteroidales bacterium, assembly GCA_964478555.1. Taxonomy (GTDB): domain Bacteria; phylum Bacteroidota; class Bacteroidia; order Bacteroidales; family JAAUTT01; genus JAAUTT01. The sequence goes on from CAYZNC010000409.1 coordinate 517, forward strand.
TCCCAGGATTAACATCTTTGAAGTTGTCAGCCACCTTTCTGCAGCTATTACCCACCAATATCATTGATAGACAAAGCATGAATATATTAAATATGTTTTTCTTTTTCATAGTTCGAATTTTTATTTGGTTCTAACAAATTGTCTGAGTGCGGTTCCATATCCAGAGTTAATTACTACCCATTTGTAGCATATAGATCCAACTGGGCCAAATGTAAATGGTATTTCTAAAGTGCCATCGCCATTTTCACAATGAGTATCAGAACCGCTTCCTGCAAAAGGTTGATGCGGTACCACAACAATGCCCTTTTTGATATTGATTACGTATACCCAACCGTTTACATTCGCACCTCCAACATCTGAATCCAGATAAACGCCATCTTTAACTTTTGTCCATTTAGCTGTTCCTTGTGCTCCAGCATTTCTTTGGTACGATCCGGTAAAATCATCCGTTAGAACCTCGCTTTTTATTACCCCTACAATCCTACTCAAAGAAGCAGCATAACCATCCTTATTTTTGGCTGTATAAGTCAAAACATATGCCCCCGGAGTATTAGCATCTACAGAACCGGTAATAGTAACGGGAATTTCCTGATTGTTCTCGAAAGCCTTCGCTCCCGGATCGGTATATGGAGTACCAACGATTGTTGTTTCTACTACATCTCCTGACATCTGTAAATCAGGGAAATAGGTAATTTTTGATACCCCTTCGGAATCAAGATGATCCTTTTTACAACCAATCATAGTTGCAAAAATGAGAATAGGCAATATATATTTTAATCTTTTCATAGGTCTATTTTTTAATAAGTATAATTATTTTGTATCCCACCATACCTTAGTAATAATAGGTACTTCCGGAGGGGTATTCGAATTCACTTGTCTTTCTGTATTTGGGAAAAGCAGACGTTTGGGAAATTGGCCTCCTGTGACACCACCCACTGAATACATTAATTCACCGCCAATCCAATTCTTATAATTGGTATTATTTCCCCCAATGACATACTGAATACTGGCTGGTGCAACTGGTGGATAATGAGTTCTGTTTGTTTCAAAGAATGATTCGATACCTTGTGAACCCGCCATAGAAATCCATTTTTGCATGATAATAGCTCGCTGTTTTTCTTCAAAAGAACCGCTTGAAGGATAATTATAGGTATAAATATGACCATCATTAGATATAATAGTATCATGCAATACCTTACTATATTTGGCAGTATCTAAACCATATTTTACAAATGCTGCATTTATGCCAGACCAATATAAATCCTTATCAGCAGTTACAGCTCCCCAGCCTTTAGCTGCAGCTTCAGCTTGTAAGAAATAACTTTCAGCTTTAGAGATAAAATAAACAGGATCATTTGCTTTTAAAGTAACAATCGAAATACCAGCTAAGGCAGTGATGGTGTAAAATTCGCTATAATCGCCTTGTGGATTGCTCACACCTGAACCATATAAAAGTGATTTTCTTGGATCGACCATATTGTCAAGAAATTTAAATAATGTTCCACTTGCCCTAAGGTTAGCTGTCGTATTTAAACTTCTTCGGTCTGATTCATACAATGGATTATCTTTGCCTGGTTGGTCGATGAAGATATCTAATTTTGCATCTATGTCCAGGAAATGAGCACCACGTGCGTATAGGGCAGAAATACCAGCTTGGGCTACACCAGGACGAACGTACATTTGCCGCATATAAATTTTAAGCAGTAAAGTATTGGCAAAAGCTTGCCAATTAGCCATTTCTGCGGACTGCTCAATAGATCCATCGCTGTTATTAAAAATAAAATCTTTCTTTTTTTGATCAGTAACAAGTACATTAGTTACATCTAAAGAAGATAATCTTTCCAACCTGGCTGCAATTGAGTCGTAAACTGTAATTGCATTGTCATATTTTGGTTGCAAATTTTGGGTAGCTTCTCCATTGAGATCATCGTTAAATGGAATTTGATCGTACAGATCAACCAAAACCTGATATGTGTAGCATTCCAACGCTGTGGCCATAAACACGTAGGCATCGTTTTTATTTTTCAGCGATTCTTCGCGAACAATCCTGAGGTTCTTAAGTGTGCCTGCATATAATTGCGCCCATTGGTTCTGAAAGTCGGCACTTAATATCTGATAACCGTCAATGTTTTTATATTGATTTGAACCCGGAGATTGGGTCCAGTATTGCGACCAAATGCAGCCCAAAAGGTTATAATTGCCTCCAATTACGCTACCCAGGGAAACGGTTGCAGAAGGAAGAACTGATTCAGGTGTTGCAGACGCAGGATTGTTAGGGTCGTTGTTGACATCAAGCCAACTTTTGCCACATGCTGCTAATAAAAACAACAGCGTAACAAAGTATATGATATTATATTTTTTCATAGGAAACTAATTTTAATTTTTTAGAATTCAAATTTAATACTGAAACCATATTGTCTGGCTGTAGGATTAGTCCTGAATTCACCATAATCACCAGCTAAGTCGTTACCATAGGAAGTTACTTCAGGATCTATAAAATTATTCCCAGCAGGAGTCCATAATAAAAGGTTTCTTCCATAAACTCCAATTTCACAGCTTGAAAGTGGTAATAATTTTTGATATAGTTTTTTAGGAATGGTGTAGGATAAAGTTACCTCCCTCAGTTTAACGTATGAACGTGGTATCACATATTGCCTTTCTTCGGTTGATTTTCTGGTAAAATAATAATAATCTGTCACAGCTGACATATCTATAGGAGTACTGTTTTCTGAATATGACCAAGCTCCTGTAATGGGGTCTTGAGTACCTTGAACAGAATTAGGGACCACAAATGGTTGACGATTGTTATACAAACTTTGTACTGCATTTCCGGCAAAATATTGCAAGTTAGCTGTTCCAGAATACATTAAACCTCCCTGACGAATATCAAAAACAAACCCGAAATTTATGCCCTTATATTTAAAGGCACTGGTAATACCTGCAATATAATTTGGCTGTGAGGAGCCATAAATTTCTTTGTCAGGCGCTGAAATCGGGAAACCTGTTGCATCAACTACAATATGTCCTTGTGGGTCTTTTAAAGGAACCGGGCCTTTAAATTCTCCCATCGGTCCTCCTGGTACCGCCACAAAATCAACATTATATGGTGCACGTGTAATCAACACTTCCTGAATTCCTTCAGCAAGTGATAAAACCATACTATGATTCCTGGAATAAGTCCATGTGACCGTCCAATCTAAATCCTTCCCTCTGATTGGTGTTGCAGAAATGGCTATTTCCCAACCCTTGTTTTGTACCGTGCCAAAATTCATGGCTTTGGAAGTGTATCCAGAAGCTGGACTAATAGGTACGTTAAGGATCTGGTCAGAGGTATTTCTGTGGTAATAAGTAATATCGAATTTGAGTCTTGCATCCAGAAAACGTAAGTCAGTTCCGAATTCGTAATCCTTTGATAATTCTGGCTTTAATTGATCATTGCCGATTTGATTTCCTCTTCTAAAGGCATTGGTTCCCTGTAGTGGAAATGTCAAACCAGTAGTACTATAAGGAATTGCAATGGATGTGACCCCAGCTGTTGGAAAAAATGTAGTTTTAGTATAATAAACAGGTGCGTCATTACCTGCTGTTCCTATACTGGCCCTAAATTTGCCAAACGTAAAAATATTATTTTTTAAAGTTGGTATAGCATCGGTTAACACAAAGCTGGTATTAACACCGTAAGTATCAAAATGATTTTTACTAACAGGTAAGGTTGATGAATAGTCCCTTCTGCCGGTTAAGGTAAGATACCAGAAATTTTTAAATCCAAAATCGGCAGTAAAGTACGCTCCATAGAGTCTCTTTTCTTCCTGATATGGCGAAGAAGCCACAGGCGCAGAGGAGTTTTGCAAACTGTAAAAGCCAGGATTATCCAGTGAGAAAACTTCATTTTGCATGTTTTTCAGTGTCTGATCATGTACATTATAACCTGCAGTGAGGCTCATGTTCAAATTTTCAACAATATCTTTATTATAATTCAACAAAATATCACTATTTATCTCGGTAGAGGTAGAAGTATAATTTGAAAAATAGCCAGGGTCTCCCTTTTTACTATTTACATCACTAAAACTCCCCGGTGTAAAGGTCAAAATATTATCCCAGTCTTTTCTTATAAAATTACTGAAATCTGTACCAGCACGCCAGGTTGCTTTTAGGCCCTTCGTAATATCATAATCAATGGTATAGTTTCCATAAAAACGATACTGGTCGAATTTACTTCCTACCTGATCCATTGAATAATAAGGATCGTATGCATATGGTGTAAAGAAATTATCCGCAGTATTGAAAATATTATTTTGATAATCTTTTAGGTCAACTAAAGACATGTCTCGTGGTATCTGCAATATATCGCTATATAAATTAGATGCCGGGCTATTACCAAGCCCGTCAGGAGGGTTTTTACCGTTACTTTTCACATAATTTGCAGTGGCAGTAAATGCCAGTTTTTTACCTTTTGCCGTTCCTCTTGCTGAAAAACTGTTTCTAACATGACTGTCAACATTGGAAGGTAACATACCGTCCTCAGTAACATTGTTGTAAGAAATATAAAAACTGGCTTTATCCGTACCACCACTTAAATTTATAGAGTTGTCATACGCAGTTCCCGTCTCAAAAAAATCCTGAATGTTGGTTGGAAGGGCAACGTAAGGTTTAAGTTGTTGAGAATTATTCTGAACGGTTCCCCAAAGTCTCATCTTTCCATCGAATGCGGGACCCCAGCTTCCGTTTTGTGTGATATCATCAATTCCATTCCATCCTGTACCAAATTCATTTTGATTTTGGGGTAATCGTAACGGATTGGAAAATGTTGTTATACTGGAAACAGCAACGTGAATTTTTTCACCTGTTTTACCTTTCTTGGTGGTTATCATAACTAATCCGTTGGCAGCACGAGAACCATAACTTGCAGTTGCTGCAGCTCCTTTCAAAATGGTAACAGATTCAATATCGTCGGGATTTATATCATTGGCTCCGTTTCCAAAGTCTACGCCATTCATAACCCTGGAGGTATTGTCAATTGGTGTGCCATCAACAATGTAAAGAGGATTGTTGTTTCCAGTAATTGAAGAATATCCTCTCAAAATAACTTTTGTTGAAGCGCCAGGCAATCCACCACCTGAGGAAACCGAAACACCTGCAATTTTACCCGACAGAGAACTCATCAGTGTTGCTTGGTTTCCTTTAGCAATGTCATCACTCTTAACCGTGGCAACAGAATAACCCACCGCCTTTTGGCTACGTGTCATAGCTAGCGAAGTTACCACAACTTCTTCCATTTGTTT
>CAYZNC010000410.1:0-5785 GCA_964478555.1 uncultured Bacteroidales bacterium
ACGTTCGCTATGTTTATGCGACATTAACGGATATACCAACAATATCTGGCATATCGCTGCAATTTAAAGGGCCAATGTTTTCGTCTTCTATATAAACAAAGTGAGGTTCTGGTGTCAGGGAAGCAATGATTACCAGCGTTAGCGAAGGCGACATTCTCCTTTTCATTTCGGTATCCATAGGCCTTAGACTCATCTTAGGCGATATTAACTTTATTCTTAATTTTTTTACCATACTATACTATGGATTTGAAAATTGTTGTCCTGCAGATTTAATTAAACCGTTCTAAGTAATGGATATGATGAAGGTTATGTTGTCATGGTTTTGTCATTACGTTGCTTGATCAATTTAAATGACCAATACATAATATTCAGAAACAGACCCATGAAAATAGTCATCCCCCAAGTATAGGTATACGCGAAAGGATTTAAAAAACGATCGGTAACATCATTCATAATACCAAAAGGATCTCTGAGAATGTCCCAGCTGTTCCATCTCAAATATCTGCCCAGGTAAACACCAAAACTGCTCAGAAACAGAAGCAAAATAGAAAGAACCGGAATCATTTTTTTATGAATCAAGTTTTCCAGCGCTTTTTCAATATCCCATAAACTCATAAACCCGAAAAGTAGTCCCGTCCATGCAAATGATAAAATAAGCATCAAATCGAACCACATGGGAACGGAAGTCTGAAGTCTTAAGTGAAATAAATCGGTAAGAATGTAAGGTGCATTTGGGAAAAACAGCAACCAGGCACATAGAAACGTGAATATGAATATTTTACTTTGCTGTAACTGAGGTTTAATAGTAATCAAACTACTAAAGAACCAGGGAACGAAGGCCAGAAAGAGATTCCAATTGAGAAAAAGGAACATGGTTGAGTGCGTGTGTATAAAACGAAATACTGAAATTGCAAAACACACCACACAGAGTGTTCCAAGAAATAACGTTTCTTGCAACCGTTTATATTTTCTTAGCGTGTCGAACATATGGTTATGATTTTTGGTAAATAAATAATGATTCCGATGATAACTGCAATTACTGCACTAATTAATACCGCACCTGCAGATAAATCCTTAATTTTTTTAATCAATGGATGGTAATCAGGAGATACAAAATCAGCCACATATTCAATAGCTGAGTTGAAGATTTCGGAGATTAAGACCATGCCGATGGCTAAACATATAGCTATCCACTCCCCCGGAGAATTCTTTAGCAATATTCCTGCGATAATAGCACCTAAGGCTACCAGAACATGTATACGGGCATTGTTCTGTTCCTGAACAACAATGCGTAAGCCGTTTAAGGCAAATCCAAAGCTTTTGAAGCTTTTTTTAAGTGATATGGGACTTTTATTCATAATTTAATTTTTTAAAAGAACTTTGTATTTCAAAGTGAAGGTATAAAAAAAATCATTTACTAATTTTAATAATGCTTTCCAGCGCATCAAGATGTTGGTTAAAAGCGATCCTTCCATTTTCAGAGATATGATAGGTGGTATTAGGCTTTTTCCCTATAAACTGCTTGGTAACTTCAACATAATGTTGCTTTTCCAAGGCATTGATATGACTGGCTAAATTTCCATCCGTTAAGTTCAGTATGTCTTTAAGGTACGAAAACTCCACATGGTCATTAACCACCAAAATGGACATAATACCAAGGCGTATACGACTTTCAAATACCTTATTCAGTTTAGAGATCTCGTGGTTCATCGTTCATATTTATAATACATAATAATACCATAAATGATGTGCATTACGCCAAATCCAAAAGCCCAAAATAACAAACCGTATCCGATCCAAATGGCAGCTGCCAAACCAACGCCAACTTCTATCAACCCAAGGTAGCGAATATCATTATAGGTATATTTACTGGCGTTAATCAGCGCCAATCCATAAAACAATAAAGTTGCAGGAGCAACCAAACCAGGAAATCCGTGGTAACCCATTATTAAACAGAAGGCCCCCCCTCCTATTAAAGGGATTAACATATTGTATAATAACCTTTTACCAGTGTTATCCCACAATTTCAATCCTTTTTTTCGGGCTTTCCTTACAGTAAGTATAGTTGCGACACCTAGGGATGCCAATAATACCAATAATGCGTCGGTTAAGAAGAATATATAAAACTGAATATTCCGGGCACCTTCTGTGGTGACCGAATATTGGTAATAGTTCGGTTGAAAAAAGTGAAGGTGAAGATACTCGTATGCTGCATAAGCTCCAATAAGAGCAAAGGTGCCAGCAAATACGCCGGCAAATCCGTTTAATGAAATAAACCGCGATGATCGTTCCATGAGTGAACGAATTTCGGAAAGCGTTTCAAGATGTTCAGATTCGTTTTTCATAAAAAAGTACTTTGAACTACAAAGTTAGTAAGTATACTGAAAAAACAAACATTAATTTGGTTTTATTTTGATTTAAGTTGCTTTTTGAGTTTTATAGGGTCTGTAGGTATGGCATGCATATGATCATCGGGGAAAACGCCAATAAAGATGTTATCATCACGTAATTCCTGCATCCAATCGATAAACTCCTTCAGATCCATTTGTTCTGACTGATAGCCCTCCCATTCGCCGGTTGCATAAGAATCAGAAAATTCTTTGGCTGGCCAAACGGGTATATATTGTTTCCCATTATCATCTTCGCACATAGCATAAAGGCCTTCCTGAGCCTGTAGTAGCCAAATTTCATTCTGCCCTAAAGCTTGTTCAATAAAATAGTCATATCGCTCGCTTTCGGTAAGTTCATTTACGTTTTTCATAATTCTTGCATGAATAGTTTTAATTATGCAAAAGTACCAAAAGATAATGGTTTACATTATAATCAAATAAAAAATGGCGTAGACAAGAGCCTGCGCCATTTCAAAAATGCTTTTCAGGAGCATTAATTATACATTTACATTGCTGTCAAGAATAGTTTTGTCTGAGATGTCATCAACTCCTACTTGATTTGCTTTTACATCGTCATAAAATTTGGCCATGGTCACTTGGGCATATGGCATAAACCACAGGAATCCAATCCCTAAAGTTAAAATGCAAAGTAATCCTAAGCCCAATAATCTAAGTCCTAAACGAAAACATTTCAATTTATAACCATACATCATCTTTTTGCTCTTATCAATTGCTTGCATAGGTCCGATTGATTTATCATCTGCAATAATGTAAAATGTCAATGCATAAGAAAATGAAGCAATAATTCCTGGTACTATCAATAAAAGCATCCATAAAAATATAAATAGAATTACTAATAAGTATGCTCCCAATGCCGTTCCAAAATTTTCAAAACCCTTAAAAATCTGGTTAAGTTCTGCATTCTGATTCCTTGATAAAGACAAGGCGAAAATTGCCAAACCCACAGACATTGGTCCACCTATAATTAATGTTATTAATCCAGATGCTGGGAAAAATCTTGCGGCTATCTGAATTGCACCAATAATTAAAAGGTATACAACAAACGTCCCAATCGCCAGTCCCCATTTTCCTTTGAGAGATTCACGAGCCGCTTTCATTAAAACAACATTTTCCATTTCCATTGATTAGTTTAGTTTCTCCTACTCTTATGGCTTTTCGGTCACGCCCCGTTTATTAAGCTGGTTGCAGGTCTCCAGTTATATTTTAGAATGTCTTCACTGATATGATAAACATAAAAATCTTCATGATCGCAGAAATTAAAGCTGATTCGTACAAATGCTATCTACTTTTTACATTAACAAGTTAAACAAAATTTTACGGAATACAAAATTTAAAGGTTAAATGGGGTTATACAGTCCCAATAGAATAACAAATTGTTATGCATTGAAAGGTGGTTTCGACTGCGCTCAACCACCGCTTCGTTCACCTCACATGCTCCTAATGCTCTTCTTATGTTTTGAAAAATTTCAAAATACTTATATCTTTATCGTCCTATTTAAATATAACCTTTATGTCGCAGGAATTAATCGTAGGTACTCATATTGATCACGACCGTTATGGCGAAGGTATTGTAGGGAAAGTAAATCTCGTGAGTTACGACATATATTTTGCCCGAACCGGTAAAATGGAGCTTTTAAAATCAAACAAGGAATATAAAATTCTCGATGCTGTTGAAGGAGAAAGTTCTTCCAATACAATTGATATCGATGCAATTGAAAAATTAATACGCCATACTTTGGATCATTATGGTATGTTGCAGGAAGTGGTACCTTTAGGCGAGCGTTGGAGTGGCGGTAAATTGATTATGCAGCCGGGAAATTTATCGTTGCAATCCAAAGAAATTCCAATAGAAACATTTTTCCATAAAATAGTAATGTTACGTGATCGTTTACGGGTACTTGAACAGAATATCAACAGTAACGCCAAGCTTTCGGATGAAGAAAAGGTTGATCTTCAGCAATATATTACACGTGTTTATGGTAGCTTAACAACCTTTAATATTTTATTTCAGGAGAAAGAACAATATTTTGTGGGTGCGGGAGGAACTTAAAATCCAGAAAATTGTTATTATCATATATTAGTATCTCAATGTATTGCGATCGATATTTAAATTTAATCCAAATAACACTCTTCGCATAACTTTTTAAGTTTTAATATAATGGTTCTAAATATTGTTTAAAACTCTGTATAACATGTTTTTAAGGTTGCCTTAGAAAACTATGGATACGATCAAAAATGAACCGAAAAGTTGACTTTAACTTTTATCATTAAATTCTTCAACACACAAAAAATTACTTTCGTCAACGAAAAATGGACGTTGGTCAAAATAATAAACCTTCTATAGGTTTTTTTCGTTAATTATGTAAAATGAGTAAAAGTAGAAAAGAAAATAAGTAAAAGTAGAAGGCTAACTAAGTATTAAGTATTATAAGAATTTCAATCCCTGAACCATGAACACGTTACTAATAGAAGAAACCAAAGGCACACCGAGAGTATGTTTGAACTCTGATGGCGAAATGCACATCGAAGGTCGTTCGCTTCCTGAGGATCCGGTACTTTTTTATGCACCGGTTTTAGATTGGGTGAGAAGATGTACTGTTGAAAATGTTATCATTCATGTTCGTCTTGATTACATGAATACCAGCAGTTCAAAAGAAATTTATCTTTTTTTCAAATGTATTAGGGCAAACGAGCATATTAAAAAAGCTGTCGTAAACTGGTACTATGAGGAGGGAGATGACGACGTGTACGAAACAGGTCGTGAATTTGAAAACATCAGTGGCTTACCATTTTATTATCACACCTATGCGGAAGCCCTGGAATAGTTTAAAGTGGATTTTCTTTTCTGATTTTACGAAGCAAAGGCTCTAAGCCATTCATTTTTATTTCTTGCATTTCCATTAACATATTACCCATATTATTTTTCGGAAAACCCTTCTGTTTGAACCAAACCAAATAAGCTTCGGGCAAATCGGTTAAATAGGTACCTTTGTACTTACCAAAAGGCATTTTTGCATGTGCCAGTTTTATCAATCTTTCCTGGTAAGGATCCATATTTACTTTTTATGTTTATTTAAAAGTATCTAGATAAAAAAACCACCCGGATTCAGGTGGTTTTCTTTTTATCATTCTTCGTTAGGTGTTCATGCCACCACAAACGTTTATTACTTGTCCTGACACATAAGATGAAAGATCAGAGGCGAGGAAAAGAGACGTATTGGCTACATCTTCCGGCGTACCTCCTCTTTTCAATGGTATTTTTTCGGCCCATGCATTGCGTACTTCTTCAGGAAGAGCAGCCGTCATTTCTGTTATAATAAATCCGGGAGCAATTGCATTGCAGCGAATATTTCTCGAACCAAGCTCCTTCGCAA
>CAYZNC010000411.1:0-5779 GCA_964478555.1 uncultured Bacteroidales bacterium
TCCATTTTAATGGAATGGAAAAACCCTGGGAGTATGCTAATTTACATCCTTTAAAGTCTAAATTTCAATATTATTGGGAGTTATCAGGCATCGAAAGACCTAAAGAGAGAAAGCCGATGCGGAAAATAGCAAAAAAAATGAGTTATAGAACATTTGGCTGGGGCAGGTGGAATAGAATTTAAGTTTTTTATTTAAGTATTTAAGATTTATTTGGAATCCTAAACTTACCGGAACCTAAGTTGGAACATAATTATATCTCTGATGAAACTACTACGAAAAAATGAAAATCTGCTTTTAGCCGGATTTATTTTTATTTTTTTATTGGTTGCATTTTATTTAAGTTACCATCTTGATTTTTACGAAGATGAAATTTATTCTTTAAAGAGTACTCAGGGAAATATTTTATCATCATTTAAACAAGCTATATTTTTTGAGGGACAACAGCCCTTGTATTTTGTTTTTTTAAACTTATGGAGGTCGCTTGGAAGTGGAATATTTGTGGCCAGACTTTTTTCGGTTTGTGCTGTAGCATGTTCAATTTTGTTGATCTATAAATTATCTAAAATATATTTTGTTGATTTTAATCCTTTGTTTATGGTAATGTTGTTTGCATTTAATCCTTTTGTTCTTTGGGCCGCAACCGAAGCAAGGCTATATGCTTTGGCACTGTTGATTAGTTTGTTGCTCATTTATTTTTTTTACAAAGGTTTTCAATCACAAACATCCATTTACAAATACAGAGCGTTATTTTACTTAACCGCATTCATAAGTTTTTACACTTTTTATTATTTTGCATTTTTATTATTTGCGCTGGGTTTCATATTACTAATAAATAAAAGGTACAAGGGTTTTATTTATTATACAGGTATGATGGTCTTGCTCATTATACCTTATTTGTTTATTTATAAACTAATCATGAGCCAAATCAGCTTGATTAGTTTTCAAGGTCAGGCTGCGGCTGCACTTACAGATAGGTTAAGAATAATATTAAGGGGAACCCAACATTATTTGTTTTCCTATCAAATGCTTTCATTGGGTAAACTTTTTACGATGATTGTATCTGGTTTGCTAACATTGGCTGTTCTGTGGGGACTTTATAAATTTTTTGTAAAATTACGTAAAAAACAGGTAATTATCAGCGCGTTGTACCAAAATCTAATATTGACCACGTTGGTAGTCTATTTGCTTTATTTCTTGGTTTTGGCTGCATTGCCCCAGTTAAACTTTAATGAGCGTTATATGGTTTTAATTTATCCTGTACTCACTATTTTATTTGTGGGGTTTATTAAATTAACCATCAATCATTATTGGGCTCTGAGAATTGTAATTTTCTTGGTAGTGCTGGTTTTCTTTATAGCTAATATTTTTCAATTTCACCGGTTAATTAAAGTTTATGATTATAAGGCAGTAAATGCATATATTGAGAACAATACAAAAGATGAGGACCCGGTTTTATTCTACAGGTCGTGTCATGCTCCAATCATTTCTCAATATTACAGGGGCAACGATAAATTTATTCCACTACCTGATTCAACCGGGTACACTACCGATTATTTATCAGCAATAAATTCAGCTCAACAACTCGATAGTATTTTTCAAAAATTAGATCATAAATATAACAGATTTAGCCTGATTTCGGACGATCAGGTTGATCATCTTTATTCGGTCAATTTAAACAGGAATTTACTTTATCAATATATTAAAACGAATTTTATTATTGAAAACGACCATAAAATTTATGGGAAATCGGACGATTTCTATTTTCGGATTCTTGAATTCCGCAAACGCGGAAATTAATTATAAAAAGGTATGTCTAAATATTTTATTAGTTGGCTGGTTTTAATATTGTCGACCTCGGCATTTCTTATTAAAGGTTTGGGTAAGGGCGATCGCGTTATGATATTCATGGGCATAGGTATAACTGTTTTTCTTTTGGTGCTTCACATAGTTTACGAAGGCAAAGCATTATTAAAAGCAAATTTTAGAACTCATATCTTTTTTTTATTTTTTTCCTCGTTAGGAAGTGTACTTATGGCCTATATGTTTCATGAACAGTCATTTTCTATTACATTATATCAGCAGTATGCATTATATTTTTATTTTTTTTATTTTTTACTTCATTACTTATTACCCGATCCCGAAAGGTTAGAACGAATGCTGATTATTTTCGGTATCATGTATTGCTTTTTTTACATTGCCCAAAGAATGATTTATCCTGGACTTATTACTGATGCACAAATTTTCTGGGATCGGGGCACGCTTCGAATATTTATGCCTGGAGAGATCATTATGATTTTAGGTTATTTTATTTCTTTCGAAAAAATCTTTTTGAAATTTAACTGGCTGTATTTAATTAACATGTTGTTAAGTGTAATTGTTGTGTTATTGCTGGGAACAAGAATGGTTATTTTTTCACTCGTGTTGTTGTCATTCTTTAATATTTTAATTAATAAAAGAGTTAAAAATAAACTGGCAGTGGTCGGAGTCTTTATGGTTGTTGTTGCTATTTCCTATTTTGCCATGAAGGATACCTTCACGGAAATGATATCTGCGACGAAGCATCATGCGGATCAAAGTGAGAATTATGTAAGGGTAAGAGCAGCTACCTATTTTTTAACAAAACTTCCTCAAAACAAAGCCATGGTCATACTGGGAAACGGTGCACCTAGTGAGCGATCTCCCTATGGCATTATGATTACGCAGGTAAGGAATATGTTCGGTTTTTATCTTTCTGATATAGGTATCGTGGCTTTGTATGTAAAATTTGGTCTTTTCTTTGCGTTAACCTGTTTGGTTATTATGTTCCAGAGTATATTTTCGAAGTTAAATAAGGAAATCATGTATATTAAATACTTTATGGCCTATTTAATCATTACGATGTTTACAACGCAACTTCCTTTTGAATATTCGGAAGGCGTTGTAACGATTTCTATACTTCTGTATTTGATTGATTTTTATAAAGAAAATAAAAGTGAGAAAAAAACTATTTTATTTGAAAACTGATAATTATAAACCTATACAAATGATAAATTATATAATCATATCACCTGTAAGAAACGAAGAAAAGTTTTTAAAATTGACGGTTGATGCGATGGTGAAACAGACGCTTCTTCCAAGCGAATGGATTATGGTGAATGATGGATCAACAGACAGAACTGAAGAAATGATCAGGGAATATATGGTTCAGTATCCCTGGATTAAATTACTCACGCTAACCGATCGAGGTTATTATTTTCCAGGTACCGGTGTGGTCAATGTTTTTAACCAGGGATATGCGCAAATAGGCGATAAGGATTGGGACTTTCTTGTTAAATTGGATGTAGATTTATCTTTTGAAGAAACCTACTTCGAAGCACTTTTTAATAGGTTTAATGATAATCCCAAATTGGGTATTGCCAGTGGCTGTACATTTGTCCCGAATAATAATAATACTTGGACCAAGGAATTTGACCAGAAAGATCATCCTGTTGGTGCGTCTAAAGTATACCGGCGTGCCTGCTGGGACCAGATGGGTGGATTAAAGCCTGTACCTGGCTGGGATCTGGCCGATTTGTTATCGGCGCAGATGCATGGTTGGGAAACGGCTTTATTTACTGACTTAAAAATCAAACACTATAGGCCTACAGGTTCTCGCAGAGATGGAATATGGGCTCCTAAATTTTTGCAGGGTAGGTTTGAGTACAAGCATGGCTACACCTTTGGCTATACTTTACTAAAGGCAACGTATAAGGTATTTACTCCGCCTGTTATTATAGGAAGTATAGCAAAAGTTTGCGGTTTCACCTATGCTTACATAAAAAAAGAAGAATATTTTTTTGAGCAGGACATGAGGCTATTTTTGAGAAACAAGCATAAACAGTGGCTGAGAGAGAGATTTGAAAGATTTTTTAAGAAGTAACCGCTATGTTGTTTTCTATAATTACCGTTTGTTACAATGATTTCTGCGGATTGAAGAACACCTATAGTTCTATAAAAAATCAATCGTTGGTTGATTTCGAATGGATTGTGGTTGATGGAGCTTCTGCGGACGGAACAACTACCTGGTTAAACGCATTGAATGAACACAGACTCAATTGGTCATCAGAGCCAGATAAAGGCATTTTTGACGCTATGAACAAAGGCATTGCAAAAGCTACCTGTGAATACATGATATTTATGAATGCGGGGGATCAATTCAATGGAGATCAGATGCTGGAAAAAATTCGTGATACCATAGAACGGCAGGAAAAAAGGCCTTATTTTATTTATGGTGACGCCATCGATATAACTTCAGCCAATAAATCATTGCATAAGGTAGCTAAGCCATATCCGATGTATTATAAAACCATGTTCACCTCTCATCAGGCTATGTTGTTTAATAAGTCATTCGGTTTAAAATACAACATACTTTACCCGCTAGAGTATAAATATACAGGAGATTACGCTTATATTTCCTTGTATTTAAAAAACATAAATGATAAGGATCGAATATTGCACCTTGGGTTTCCGGTTTGCAGATTTTCACTTGGGGGTACTAACGAAATTCATCGTTTTAAAGCTTTGAAGGAAGATTATAAAATACGGCTTGAAATAATGGGATTACCTAGAATTAACGCGTTTACTCTTTATCTGCTTCATTATTGCCACACTCTTTTAAAGAAAAGTATTCCGCGATTGACCCAACTTTTACGATATAATAAGGTATAATTTAAAAGCTGCCTGAAAAAGTTCTGAATGAAACTTTTAACAGACAGCTTTCTTTGAATTTGTTAGTTAGTCGTAAGTCGATAGTTATAAGACGGATTTTTTACATACATGCTTTATTTCTAAAATATTTAACTCTTCTTAGTTAGTTGACCCATAAAGTTATTACATTGGAAGTAGTTTTTGCCCCTATATTGTCAGTGGCTACCGCCGTTACAATGTATGATCCATGAGCAACACCAGACCATACGTAGGTATATGGTGCGGTTGTTATTTCTCCAAGCTTAATTGATCCGTTAAAGAATTCAACTTTACTAATGGTTCCGTCAATATCTGAGGCACTTGCAGTTATTGCTATGGTTCCCGGAGCTGTGTAATTTTGACCATTTGCCGGAGACGTGATACTTACAAGAGGAGCAGTATTGTCCGCATTGGGGTCAATTACCTGAATAGACGAAATCTGATCATTAAATCCGGCAGCAACCAAGCAACCATTATCAGCAGACAGTGTGAGGGAGGTACCGGTAAAATTATTATCGGTATAAGCGATTACCCTGAATCCGTTTACTTTTATAGAAGAGATACTGTTGTCGGAAATACCTAAGGCCACCAGGTTAGCAGTTGTATAACTACCGGGGGCAAGCGTTACGGCTGTACCTGACAAACCACAGTCGCTATAGAATGTTGCTCCATTTCCAGAAGGAGGGCTGGAAACAGTTAAAGTTACGGCTGCTGATGTTGTTTTAACACCCAAGTTATCAGTAGCTACTGCAGTTAAGCTATACGTTCCTGCCGCCAAGTTGCTCCACGCATATGAGTATGGCAATGCGGTGCAATCACCAAGTTTGGTACTTCCGTTATAGACTTCTACTTTACTTATGGTGCCATTGGTTTCCGAAGCATTAATTGAAATTGAAACGTTTGCCGGAGCGGTAAATGAAGTACCGCCACTTGGAGAGCTTATGTTTACTACAGGTGTTCCTGCCGTTGGAGGAGTAGTTGAACTCGCTCCGTATTCATGAGCACCCATGTCTGCGCAAACTCCGGTTGGTTCCATGCATCCATCGAAATCCTTATATGTTCCCAACACACTAGT
>CAYZNC010000412.1:0-5760 GCA_964478555.1 uncultured Bacteroidales bacterium
ACCCCATGATATTCGGGAAAGTAATCATAAGTCCTGCGCGGTTGCCCCATCATTCCAAGGATAAACATGGTGAAGTACAAAGCCAGGAACCCTATAAAAAATATCAGCCATCCGGTATTGGCCCAGCTTTTATCGTAATTACGCCCGTACATCTTTGGAAACCAATAATGAATAGCGGCCATAAAAGCATAACCCATGCCTCCAAATACAATAAAGTGAAAATGCCCGACCACAAAGGCCGTATCGGTAAGATGAACATCAACTGAAAGGGTACCCAGGAACAAGCCTGATAACCCGCCTATTAGGAAAACAAATATAAATGAGACTGCCCAATACAGCGGAGTTTGAACATTGATAGAACCTTTGTATAAAGTTGCCACCCAATTAAAAACTTTGATAGCGCTTGGAATAGCCACTGCAAAAGTTAGAAATGAAAAGAACCATAGTGATTTGGCGCTCATTCCTGCAGAAAACATGTGATGTCCCCAAACAAAATAGCCAATAAAAGCAATGCCGAAGGAAGAGATCACAATGGCCGAATAGCCGAAAATTGTTTTGCGTGCAAACGTGGGTATCACCTCGGAAATGACACCCATAGCAGGCAAAATCATGATATATACTGCCGGATGGGAATAAATCCAAAATAAATGTTGATATAGCAGAGGATCGCCTCCCAGGGATGGATCAAAAAAGCCTATTTTAAGTATTCTTTCAGCTACAATCATTAATAATGTTATCCCAATGATGGGTGTTGCCAGAATTTGGATCCAACCTGTTGCATAAAGTGACCAGGGGAATAGCGGCATTTTCATCCATTTCATGCCAGGGGCTTTCATACGGTGAATGGTTGTGATGAAATTAATACCCGTAAGGATCGATGAAAACCCAAGCACAAAAGCGCCCAACACGGCCGATAGTACGTTGGTTGGGATCCTTAAACTATAAGGGGCATAGAATGTCCATCCAGTATCCGGTGGCCCCGATCCTAAAAATTGTGATGAAATGGCTATGGCTGCCCCTGCTACATAGAGCCACCACGAAAGTAAATTAAGTCTTGGAAAGGCAACATCTTTGGCGCCAATCATGATTGGCAAAAAGAAATTGCCGAAAATGGCCGGAATACCTGGAATCACCACCAAAAAAATCATGGTAATGCCGTGGAGGGTGAAAAAGGCATTGTAGGTTTGTGCGTCCATGATGGTTTTCCCGGGTGCAATTAGTTCCAGTTTCATCAATAAACCCAATATTGCGCCAACAATAAAAAATGATACAATGGTATACAGATATAAAAGCCCAATCCTTTTGTGATCTGTTGAGAATATCCATCCCAGAAAGCCCTTGTATTTACCCTGATATTCCAGGTAACTAACAGAATTTTGACTCATAGCAATGTTTTAATTTAAGTTATAGCCCTTTGTAATTTAAGGAGCCTGTGCGCCCACTGGCGGAGTTTTGGTTTCCGATTTTTTCTCCTTTTTTAATTTTCTCCGGAACTTCGGCCTGATGATAAGCGGAAAAACTATGCCTAATATTATCAGGAGTATAATAACCCCACCAACATTTGTAACATCAAGCACATACCGCTTGGCCTGAGAATCATATCCATAACAATATTGTAACAGTTTGTTGATGGTAGGTCCCGAAACACCTTTAGACGCTTCAACAATCCCCATTTTAAATTCAAAAGGAAGGAAATAGGTGCCATTCAGATACCGGGTTATTTTTCCGTCGGGACTGATAAAGATAAGTGTAGCAGAATGCAAAAAAACATTACCAGCCCTTTTGAACCTGAATCCCAGTGCATTGGTAGCTTTTGCAATATTGAGGCTGTCCGAGATGAAAAAATTCCAACCATCTGCGGCCTCTTTTGTTTTCATATGGGTAACATAGTTCTTCTTCTTACTGATTGCAAGGGATAAAGGCTCCTCAGTGTTAAACCCGATTGTCAACACCTGATAATCCTTACCAATTTTCATGTTTGTTTTATCTATTACGTCAGCAAGCCCGTTCATTAAAGGAGAACAGAGCATGGGACATTCAAAATACACGAAACATAAAACAGTGGGTTTATTAATTATTTTTTTCAGGTCTACTGTATCCTTCTTTTCATTGATAAGCAGGATATTATTGGGGACAAATTCATTCAAATGTTCTACAATACCAATTTCCAGGCTATCCGGTTTTGCATCCTCAGCCCATGAAAGCGTGTTTTTTGAAACCAAGAAAAATAGGGCAATGCTTATTAATTTTATTGTTTTCATATGTGGTGTGTATTCATGTCAAACGTTTTCATTTATTAACTATTTTCTCTTCATTTTGTTTACTTATTTATACAAAATATTAAACCTTTGAACACTTAGGTTCATCAATATTTTATATATATGACTCAAAATGATGCTGATAACTTTCCTGGATGAATGGGTGGTTTTTTGGTACCAGTGCAGCTTTTGACAAGTTGTAGCCGGTAACCAAAGCAAAGAACCCTGCAAAGCCCAAGAAAGAACCTATTTCAATAAACCCTACTTTGCTGATGGCTGATATGCCTGGAAAGATCTCTACGAATAAATCGACCCACAAGCCAATCAGCAGTATTAAAGCGACCGTTAAAACGATCCATTTATTGCGGCTGGTAATAACCGGCAGTAGCACAAAAAATGGAATTACCCAATTCAGGATAATGTCTATTACCCAAAATGGCTGCCATTCTGTTGTCCAGCGTTTGGCATAATAAATGGTTTCATCGGGGATATTGCCATACCAGGTAAGCATGAATTGTGAAAACCAAAAATAACCGTAAAAGATAGAAACGATAAAGATGTAACGAGCAAAATCGTGAACATGGCTTACATTCAGGAATTCAAAATGTCCGAAGCGATTCAAAAGCAAGACAATGATAAATATGGCTACCGAACCATGCTGGAATGCCGCAATAAAGTTTTTTAGAGCAAAAATAGTACTGAACCATTCCGGTTCAATCGACATTAATAAATCGTATCCAAGAATCGAAAAGGTAACTGCTAATACAAATATAAATATTTTAGAATATTTTTCAATTTTAACAAAATTTTCCAGACCGCCTGTTGCATCTTCCCTTAATGAAGCCCTTCTTATAAGCCAAAGCAATAAAGTCCAAACAGAAAAAAACAACAAAAGCCGGATAAAAAAGAAAGGGATGTTGAGAAAACCCGCTTTTCCTTTTATAATTTCATTGCTGGCTAAAACATCAGCGTGTGTCCATGGATAAATCGAATGCATTCCAAAATATAGGAATAGAAGCAACAGCCCGGCTATGGGGATATACATCATCATTGCTTCGGGAACACGCCTGAAACCCGAAGACCAGCCCGACTGAGTGATCGATTGCAGCGCCAAAAAGAATGTGGCACCTATGGCCAGCGAAAGAAAATAAAAATTATTTAAAAGATAATTTCCCCAAGTACGCTGACTATCTGATATAAAGCCATAGGTAAACGCTGTTATTCCAATAACAATACAGGTCACACAAATAATTAGAAAAGTTTTAGAAATATTAATTTGTTGCTTCATGGTATTTTGTTGTCTTTTTATTATTGCTAGAGGTTGTGGGCGTTTTGTTTTCCAAACTTCTCACGTACAAAACCGTTTTCCACCTGTCATTGGGCCTCACAATCAGGCCATGCGGTTCCATAATCCCAAATCCAACGGTAATGGCATGAAACATCTGGCCATCTGTTAAATTCCTGATTTTTTGATCTAAAAGGTTAGCCGGCGGATAGGTATATTTCCCCGAAACAAATAAATGGCCTTTTCCGTCCCCATTTACGCCGTGACATTGCAAGCAAATATTCTGATATACTACTTTTCCGCGCGCAATATTAACCGTATCCGGTAAGAACGGATTTTTCAATTGAGCAGCTTTAAGCATGTCCGCATCAGTTTTCTTATAAGGATAATATTCGCCCTCCCTGGAATAAGTCCCATCAACCGGGGCTTGCAAAGTTTTTCCATCCGGGAAATTAGGGTTGGGCGCATAGGTTTCGTAGGCATTAGAATAGGCCATGTCTGGAAAATAGTCATATCCAGGATTGTTTTTATCCCTGTCGCACGCTTGGAAGGCGAAAGAAATGAATATAAGTGTTGCAGCAGACCCCTTAAAGAGTGCTACGCAACTGCTTAGGAGTAAGGAAGTCCGATTTAGGGGTGAATAAGTGGAAAGACACCCTCTTAGACAAGCTCCTTTTTTGCTTCGAGCAAAGACCTTATGCAATGTGTTAATCATTTGAATAACATTATTTTATTTTTTACTAATCAAATTCAACAGGGCCAAAAGCTATACCCCCACATAATCTTCAACACTTTTACCCTTTAGTTCAGAAGAAGACTGGGGTGAGATAATTACTTCTTCCGCCCCCTGCTGTTTTAATATATTTTCTCCGTCAGCTACCTGGTCGGACTTCAACACAATGATAAACTTATCATCCATCGCTCTTTCGTGAAATATTTCAGTCTTTTTACCGGGATATAATTTTGCGCTTATCGAAAAAGCAAGCAGGCTCAGGACCGTAACCGTAAGTATCGTGAGTACCAATGTTACAATAATGAACGAGGGAAATGCGTTGGATGGTTTTCCTCCAAAATTAAGTGGCCAGCTAATCACTGCAGCATAGTATAAAAAGCCTAGTATTCCTATCACAGCCGATATCCCAAAGAAATAAGCAAGGGTGGGTAACCTGGAACTTCCTGCTACATTTCTAACGGCATGGTGCACGGGTACTGGCATGTACAATTCCTCAATATCAACTTTCGAATCCTTCAGGGATTGAACTGCCTGGTCAAACAATGCTTCATTGTCAAAAACTCCAATATATCTTTCAGTAGGGCTCATTTATTAACAGTTTCTTTGTGTTCGATTTTCTCCCCAAGGCGTAAAACAGTTTTCAACTCACTAATGGCCATCATCGGCAGGTACCTGAAGAAAACCAGAACACCGGTGGAAAATATCCCGATGGTACCCACAAATATCCCAACTTCAACAATGGACGGACTATAAGTTGCCCAGCTTGAGGGAAGATAATCCTTGGCCAGGCTGGTTACGATTATATTATACCGTTCGAACCACATGCCAATATTGATGATGAGTGAAATGATAAATAACATGAACAAGTTTCCCCTCACTTTCTTAAACCAGAAAAGTTGAGGAATGATGGCGTTGCATATAAACATAATCCAAAATTGCGGGGCATAATCCCCCGTCATCCGGTTATGAAAAAAGGTAAATATTTCGTATTTATTTCCGGAATACCATGCAATAAATATTTCAGTAAGGTAAGCAGTTCCCATGATTAAACTGATGAACGTCAGAATTTTTGCAATGGCTTTTAAATGTGAATCGGTTACGTAATCCTGAAATTTATAAGCCTTTCGGATGATGATCATCAGTACCAT
This sequence comes from uncultured Bacteroidales bacterium, assembly GCA_964478555.1. Lineage (GTDB taxonomy): Bacteria > Bacteroidota > Bacteroidia > Bacteroidales > JAAUTT01 > JAAUTT01. The sequence goes on from CAYZNC010000412.1 coordinate 5,425, forward strand.
CACCATTGCAAAACCTTGAAATATAGCCCCAACCACAAAATACGGAGGGAATATGGTGGTATGCCAGCCCGGTTCAACCGAGGAAGCAAAGTCGGTAGAAACAATCGAATGCACTGATACTACCAATACTGCGGCCAGGCCACCCAAAATAAATGCCAATGCTTCAAAACGCTGCCATTGGCGCGATGAGCCCGTCCAACCCATTGAAAAGAATCCGTATATTGCTTTTCTGATTTTTGATACTGTCCGGTCCCTGATGGTGCCAAAGTCAGGGACCATGCCCAGGTACCAGAACGAGGCAGATATAATAAGATAGGCCGTAATAGCTGTAACATC
>CAYZNC010000413.1:0-5758 GCA_964478555.1 uncultured Bacteroidales bacterium
CCTCAGCTTTATGTCATCGTTGTTGGTTAGTTGAAATCTCACCCCTCGCCTTTAGGAGAGGGGCCGGGGGTGAGGCCTATATTTTCAAAAACGAATTTTTAATTTCTTCAAAGTCAAAATGAGAGAAAACGGCAGGCGCGATTTTGGCAATTTCGGGATATAAAATTGTTTTCTTGGTTTTCTCAGGAGGTAATAATTTTTTATTCACATCGAAGCGTTGTATAATAAAAATAAAGATACTGACAATAAAAGCCATTTTAATGATTCCGAAACATACCCCGCCGATACGATTGAGAACTCCGAGGGCAGTTTTTGACAGCATCCTGGTGATAAGATTTCCAATAAAATGAACAATAACCAACACTAAAATAAAAATTACAGCGAACGCAATCATAAAGGCGAGCGCGCTATTAATGGCAAATACGTTAATAAGAAATTCGCCAACGGAATGGGTGAGTTCGACCCCCGCCCAAACACCAAGCACCAATGCAATCAGCGTAAAGCTCTGAACTATAAAACCGTTTTCGTACCCTATGTAGGCGCCCCACAGGAGGAACAGCACTATAATGATATCGAGAAAAATCATGACAATAAATTTTTGACGAAGATATAAAAAAAGTACTGAGTAGTAAGTACCAAGTACTGAGTAAAAAAACTGTTTGTGTCGTCTCAGCTGGGGACGAAAAAAAAATCATAATCCATTTTTTCTATTAACATTTTGTGCCTACCGGCACATCGTTTCTTTAAAACCAGACCTCCGTTTATTTAGTAAAACTTTATAACTTTGCTACTTTTAAAAACTTTACAAACTTATTCAAGGAATGGGAAAACATAAGAAAAATCTCCGGCTCGATTCAATCGATTTTATCAATTATGTATGGTCAAAACGGAAAATGCTGATCACTGTATCTATAATAGCTTTTATAGTTTCGGCCATTGTGTCGTTAACCATTAAGCCCAAATTTAAATCGTCGGTAGTTCTGTTCCCCGCCTCTTCTGCGTCCATTTCAAAATCGTTGCTTTCGCGAAATACCTCACAACAAAATGATATTTTACGATTTGGGGGCGAAGAAGAAGGTGAACAGCTAATGCAGGTATTAAATTCGGAAGATATCCGTGACAAGATTATCCAAAAATTTAATCTGGCTCACCATTACAGGATCGACACCGCTAAAAATTTCGGAAGAACCAAATTATTTGGGGAATATAAGAATAACATCAAGTATATGCGTACAGAGTTTATGTCCGTTATTATAGAAGTGCTCGACATCAAACCTGATACCGCTGCCCTTATTGCCAATGAAATATCCAACCAGGTAGACTCCGTTATGACTCGTATTCAGCACGAACGTGCCATAAAAGGCTTAGCCATCGTTGAAAAAGAATACACAACCATGGTAAAACAAATGAATCTAATGGAGGATTCTCTCAGAAAAATCGGAGATCTGGGAGTAAATGATTACAAATCGCAGACGAAAGCCTATAATGAAGCATATGCTAAGGCATTGCTAAGTGGTAGATCACAAGGAACCAAAGAAATTGAAAGTAAACTGAAAATGCTTGCTAAATATGGCGCTAACTATACCGACCTTACGGACTTATTATATAACGAAACCCAACGGCTTAGCGAATTTAAGGGTAAATATATGGAAGCTAAAGTAGATGCGGAACAAAGCATTCCTCATAAATTTGTAGTTGACAGAGCCTATCCTTCGGAAAAAAAGGCCTATCCCCAACGGACATTGATCGTTTTGATGTCTACCTTATCTGCCTTTTTAGTGGCATTGCTATTACTCATTATTCGCGACAGTATCAATATTAAGACAAAAGATTGAAAAGGATAGCTGATCTCAATAGTTACGGATGGGTCTTCTTCCTAACCTTGCTGTTTATCGCAATTAATGCAATTTTTATAGCAAACGGTTGGCTTTACATGGCATTGATGCCCTTTGTACTCCTGGTGGTTTACCTCTTCCTCGTGTCCCTTGAGAAGTTGATGTATTTTGTGGTCTTTTTCGTTCCCTTATCCATTCCTTTAGACTTATTCGCCCCCTCGCTGGGTTTCGATCTTCAGCTTCCAACAGAACCGATCCTCATTATGATTATGGGGATATTTATATTCCGGTTGCTGTACGAAAAAAAATTCGACAGAGGCATCCTCCTGCATCCTGTAAGTATTGCTATTTATATTAACCTCGCATGGATGTTTTTGACCTCTTTAACCAGTTCGATACCTTTAGTGTCCTTTAAGTTCCTGCTTTCACGCTTGTGGTTTGTTTCGGCCTTTTACTTTATGGCAACCCAGATTTTCCAAAAAAAGAAAGGCATCCGTCTCTTTATTTGGGCATATATACCTGCAATGCTTGTGGTCATTATCTACACTTGGATACATCTTACCCAATTGGGAGGTCTCAGTCAGCACGCGGCACACCTGGCGCCTATTCCTTTTTTTAGGGACCACACTTCATATGGAGCTATACTTGCTATGTTGTTGCCATTTGCGGTGGGATTCGCTATAAATCCCAAATATACGCCTGCGCTCCGTTTATTATCCTGGTTAATGGCGATGATACTTTTAGTGGCATTGTTATTTTCCTATACCCGAGCAGCATGGATAAGTGTTATAATTGCAGGAGGTGTATTGGTTATTATGGTATTAAAAATAAGATTTCGTACCGTACTCATTTTCGTTACACTGGTTGGTCTGGTTATCTTTATCAACCGAGCCAATATTTTCATGAATTTACGGCATAACCACCAGGATTCATCCAAAGACCTGGCAAAACATCTGGAATCTGTCTCTAACGTTCGCACTGATGCCTCGAATTTAGAACGTATGAACCGATGGAAAAGTGGATTCCGTATGTTTCTGGAAAGGCCTGTTTTAGGTTGGGGACCTAATACCTACCAGTTTAATTACGCTCCTTTTCAAATATTTAAGGATAAAACGGTCATCAGCACAAACAGTGGAAATATGGGAAATAGTCATAGCGAATACATCGGACCGCTTGTTGAATCGGGTGTCTTCGGATGCTTGAGCATTTTGATAATCATAATTTTAACACTCTCAACGGGGTTTAGGGTTTACGCCAAGGCAACTCATCAAAGACAAATAAAGATTTTGGTAGCTTCGGCTACATTGGGTTTAATAACCTATTATATACATGGCGCCCTCAATGATTTTCTGGATACCGACAAAGCATCTGCCTTATTTTGGGGCTATACGGCTATGATTGTTTCGCTGGATGTTTATCATGCAAGGAAAGTAGAAAAGCCCTTCGACTCCGCTCAGGGTCCCTCACTCCTATCTCAATAGAGTTGAATTCCCAACATCGTTATATCGTCAAAAATGGCGGTGTTTCCCTCTTCAATCGATAATTTGCGAATTATTTGGCGGATATTATCTTCTACGGAATTGGAATTACAGAGCTGTTCTTCCAATAAAGCAGTAGCTACGTTTACATGATCGCCTTCCAGCAATTCAACCAAACCATCGGTATACAAAAGTAGCTTGGTATTACCGGTGATATAACAATCGCCTTTCATCACATAGGGAATAAAATCGAGCATTCCCAAACCAACACAACCACTTTTCAGCAACGAAAGCTCACTACCATCAACCTCATATAGTAAGGGTGGATTGTGCCCTGCATTTACATATTCGAGCTCATGCGATTTGAAATTATAACGCCCGATAAACAGCGTTATAAACTTTTCGCAGTTTGCATTAGCCATCACACGGTCATTTAGACGATCGATAAGCACCTTAAGAGGAATTTCTTTGGTAAACAGCGCTCGTAAAGTGGCCTGAAAGTTCGACATTAGAATGGCTGCAGACATTCCCTTGCCTGAAACATCGGCAATGCAGAAGCCAAATTCATTATCACCCATTTCGATAAAATCGAAATAATCGCCCCCTACCTCAAAATGCGGCTGATAATAAGCGCTAACCAAAACCCTGTCGCTCCTTGGAAGAGAAGATAATTTGGGAATGAGCATACTTTGCATTTTAGAGGCAAGTTCAAGCTCTTTGCGCAACGATTCCTGCTTTAGACTCTCATTAAAAAGCCTGATATTTTCGATGGCTGTGATGATGATATTCGAGATGGTTTGTATAAAATGAAGATGTTTTATAACAGGACTCATGCCTGCCATATCTTCGTCGATATCGCCGATAAGGATATAGGCTAACGGATTATTGTTATTATATACGGGGATTACGAAATCGTAATCTTTTAACTTATAATTACCTGAATTTGAGATGAACCTGATATCTGTGTATTGCGAAAGATCTTTCTCTATATCAATTTGGTTAGCCGATTCAAAATCATGCGCTGTATTTAGAATAATCTCCCAACAATTCGAAAACTTAAAAATAACGATGCGTCCAATGTTTAAATCTTCCTGAAGGATGTTCTGATATCGTTTTAGCAGATCTGTCACAGACAAATTGGAATTAATTGCCTGTGTGATTTCAAGCAATGCATTCAACTTGAAATTGTAGATCTGTAATCGCTTTAACGATATTTTTTCACCCATGATTCAAGAATAGTAACGAAAGCCAAACTATCCGGCGTTTTGGTTATATGCTATTTGGAACCAAATTTTCCATTTGAACTGCATGAAAAGTTCAATACCTCCAAATTGCAAATCCACACAATGCCAAATACATCCCTGAATCCCCGTTATCAGACCGGGATGGCACTAATATTTGGATTTTAGTAGATAAAGTTAATAAATATTTTTGATCTACCTCCTTATTACTTGGCTCTTTCGTAATAGGTCATGTCTCTGGTATCAACCCTAATTCTGGTACCAGCTTCAATGAATAAAGGTACTTGTATGGTAGCTCCTGTTTCAAGTGTAGCTGGTTTTAAAACGTTCGACGAAGCTGTATCGCCTTTAACGCCTGGTTCGGTATAAGTAACTTCCAGATCAATAATTGGAGGTAATTCACACGACATTGGTGTTTCGGTATCTACATGATACATTACCTCAACATATTGGCCTTCTTTAAGAAGTTTAGATGCATTAATAAGCTCTTCTTTGATGGAAATCTGCTCAAAAGTTTCCTGGTGCATGAAGTTATAGCCCATATCATCCTTATACAAAAATTGATACGGTCTGCGTTCAACATTTGCAATATCTATTTTAACGCCCGAGTTAAAAGTATTTTCGATTACTCTTCCATTGGTTAAACTTTTAAGTTTGGTACGAACAAAGGCTGGTCCTTTGCCAGGTTTCACATGCTGAAACTGCACAATGGTGTAAATGTCATTATTGTACTCGAGAAATAATCCGTTTTTGAAATCTGCTGTAGTCGCCATGCTGGATAATTTTATTTTTATGGTTTGTAGTTTCTTCACACACAATACACTATGCCCTTTTACCGCATCTACGAAAAGTGAAGAATTAATTTCCGGCAAAAATAATTAAATCAATCCATTATCAAAAAAAATAATACATTCGCTCCAAAAGCCGCCACCAGTTTATGTATTACGAAGTTATCCGGACATCTTTTGCTCACTTAGCCCTTATGTCTCCATATTATTTTAAAAAACTTGTTTTACCTTTGGCCAAAATAATAACATTTGCAAACGTACCTGACACTAAATTCTTTTATATTTGCAAAAATTTAAAATTTTGGTTCCATAGTTCAATGGATAGAACGACAGTTTCCTAAACTGTAAATTCGGGTTCGATTCCCGGTGGGACTACTCCTTCGCTGTACAAGCAAGACCATAGCCGCTTAAATCGC
>CAYZNC010000414.1:0-5732 GCA_964478555.1 uncultured Bacteroidales bacterium
AGCAAACATGGAGTTCCATACGACCTTAACCAAAAAATTATTTACGTATGAAAATTGTTACAATCGTAGGTGCAAGACCTCAATTCATTAAAGCTGCTACCGTAAGCAGGGTTATTAAAAGTTATCAGGAAATCAGGGAAGTGATTGTGCACACAGGGCAGCATTATGACAAAAATATGTCGGAAGTTTTTTTTACAGAACTGGCCATCCCGGAACCCAATATCAACCTGGAAGTAGGATCGGGACTACACGGCAAGCAAACTGCCCGCATGCTCGAGGGAATTGAAGGAGTACTAATTGCTGAAAAACCCGACTGGGTTTTGGTTTATGGAGATACAAATTCCACTGTGGCTGGAGCTTTGGCTGCTGCTAAATTAAATATTCCAATAGCACATGTTGAAGCTGGTCTCCGCAGTTTTAACCGTACCATGCCTGAAGAAATTAACCGTATTGCTACTGACCATATCTCAAGTTGTTTGTTTGTACCCACCCAAAATGCCATGAACCTGTTGGAAAAAGAAGGCTTAACCGATAAAGCTATATTTTCCGGTGACGTTATGTACGATTCCATTCTTCACTATAAAGAAATAGCATCTTCAAGGGTATCCCTCAAAAATATGACAGAACTGGCATCCGGAAAATATTTTTTGGCTACCATTCACCGGCAGGAAAATACGGATGATATTGAAAACCTCCGGAAAATCTTCACTGCCTTCTCCAAACTTGACTTACCAGTTATTCTTCCTATGCACCCGCGCACACGGAAGTACATGAATGAAATAAGCAACAAATCGAATGTCGTCATTATTGATCCGGTAGGTTACCTCGAAATGATCACCTTACTCGGCAATTGCCACAAAGTGCTAACAGACAGCGGCGGACTTCAAAAAGAAGCTTTTTTTTTAAAGAAGCCTTGCGTAACCCTCCGGGAAGAAACGGAATGGATAGAAACCCTGGAAGGCAATTGGAATTTTGTAACCGGAACGAATCCGCAAAAAATCCTCGAAAAAATAAGTGTGAATCAATTCGGTGAGCAAAAGCAGTTTTTTGGCGATGGCAAAGCCGCAGAAAAGATTGTGGAATATTTGTTACGGTAAGGTTAGCTATAACTCCAAACTCTCTAATAAAGCCTATTTTAACTTAAAATTACCACCCCAAACCCCTTAATAAAGGGGTTTTCGAAACTTCGGTATAACTTGAACATTCAAAAAATAGTAAATTCACTATATTTAGAATCTTTAAGTTATGCTAAACTAAGCCCTCCTGTTTTTAGGAGGGTTGGGAGGTTAAAAAAAGACAAACCTAAGCCCTGCCTATTGTAGCGGCCCTCCTGTTTTTATAAGAGCCTGTTCGCCTGCTGGCTGGAGTTGGGAGGTTATCAGGAGAAAATAGTTTATTAAAATAATTAATCTGCTCTTTTTACACTATCCATGTTGCGCTTTTTACTTATTCACTCATCACGGAAATTTATAGGTTCACTATAAAATCAACTGTCCTTTGTCAAAATAAAATGCCTTTTTACAACTTTCGGCGTATCAGTAACCAGTAACAATAAAATTACCCATATGATCGCAAAAGTTAAAAATCTCTTTCTTCTTCTTACTACCCTCGTTATCTTTTCCTGTAGCAAGAATGACATTGAACAAGTTAACAGTTCCATCGAATTTTCGTTTGGACTAAATTCCCAAAGTGCCCTAAAAAACGCTACTTCTGATATCTCCTTTAATGCCGCTTCCATAATAATAACCATTGAAACTTTAGATGGTACCGAAGTATTTACCAATAAGAGGATAATCGTTTCAAAAAACAATGACAGTTATAAGAGTCAACCCCTGTCTATTGATCCCGGAACATACAAACTGACTAAATTTATGGTGGTAGATAATGAAGAAACCGTAAGAGAAGTTGTTCCGATGGGCTTTTCCAAACAAATCAATGGAAATGATGCATTGCCATTATTATTTGAAGTACGGAATGGTGAGGCAGTTAAATCCTTACTCCAGGTTTTTCAAACGGACGGAAAAACACCGCATGATTTTGGTTACGTATCGTTCAGCCTCGTTGGACAGACCGCTTTTAACTTCATGCTTACAACAAACATTTTTAATTCCGGTACACAGCAATTAGAAAATACAGATGCTCATGTTACTATTGAAAATGAGTCAGTTACTCTGTTTGACGGGAACACGCAGGCCGATACCAATAGCATAATGCTGAACGAAGGAAAAGGAAAATATATCGTCACAGTTTCCAAAGATGGCTACAAACCTTGGAAAGATACCATAAGTGCCTACGCATTTGCCAGGTTTAAATCGGTACCTTTTTCAGTATTATTACAAAAGCCTGAATATCAGAGTATACAGCTGGTTACGAATCAAGATACCATCAGTCCTTTAAGTATAAACATAACCCGGAGCAGCAATAGTAAACTACTGGTATGCTGGGGCGACGGAATTGTGGAAACTACTTTAGCTACAACAAGTCTCAGTCACACATACGGATTACCTGGTAATTATAAAGTAAGTATTATTGGAAACATCGAAAGTTTTTCTCAATTGTCTTTCGCACGCTGCAGAATATCGGCCATCAACCTTGCAGAAGCTGTTAATCTGGCGTCCATCAATATTTCCCGAAATACTTGTCTCCATACCCTCGACCTTTCCGAAAAACCAAATCTGAAAGAAGTATTGTGTGTGGAAGGTAGAATTGAAAAAATGAACCTGCAAAACTCCAACAATATTGAAACATTATATTGCTCTATGAACAACCTTTCAACTATTGATGTTTCAAACCTTAAAAACTTAAAATCGTTTTACTGTGACCGCAATGCCATAGCCTCTCTAGATTTAAGTAACAACACCGCATTACAAACTTTATGTTGTTACCAAAATAAAATAACTTCGCTCGATATTACCAATAATGTAAATTTGTCTCTTCTGGAATGTCGTAATAATAAGTTAATTAGCGTTGATTTTTCAAAGAATCCGAACCTTTCAAGCATTAGCCTAACGGGCAACGAAATATCCAATCAACAGGCAAATAATATGTTAGTGATTTTATTACAAAGTGTACAATCAAATCCTCGCAAAGGTTCTGTTGCCCTTGATTTCATGGCTTCAGGAGCTGGAGAAAGCGCCATGAAAGCGCTTCGAAATACGTATCAATGGACAGTACAGTAATCTACCCTTTTATATTTGCAAAGCTGCTTTCCCCAAAAAAGCAGCTTTTTTTTGTATTAAACCTGTCAGGTTTTTTTATTTCGCGATTACGAAAATATCTGAAAGACGACGATAAGGTAGTTTTGGAAAATGTACATGGTATCGGATTTAGATTGAAAATAATTGAATTATAACATCGTTAAAATTAAATTTAAGAATTACATTTGGGTAGACAAGTTATTAACCAACAACGGAATGAAAAAATTACTATTACTGCTTTTGCCATGCATCCTCTATGTTGAAGTGAATGCTCAGGAAACCAACAACAGACAAAAGGTAATTAGCTTCCAACCAATACCACCAATGATCGTGCTTATGAATGATATTCTCCCAAGAGCGTATTATAGAGATCTCCCGCCTACAATTTCTTTATCGTATACCCGGGTTATAAAAAAGGGGCTAGAAATTGCGGTGGACACCAAGCTGCAATATCATTCAAGTTATTTATCTAATGACGAATTTTTTATAATCTCTTCAAAGGATCCATTTTGGTTTTATGACCAATTTACGTTAAGATTGGGATTGCGGAAATATATATATAAGAGTATGTATTTCCAACCGCTTATAAGTTATTCCTATGGAGAATTTTCCAACAGGTGGTTGACTTATAATTATCAGGAAGACGAACGACTGCTTAGTCGCAATTCTACTGGATTAGGTTTAGGAATAATCCATGGTATAGCCAGGGATAAAAATAGGATTAGAATAAATATCTTTTATGGTATCGGATGTAATTTTAAAAATATTCATGAAAAAGTCATTCAAACAAAGGGCAATAACACCATTGAACCTGGAAACTATAATTACTGGAAAGCAAAGCCTGTAATTTATGGTGGATTAGAAATCGGGTACCGGTTTGGGAAATGAAAGTACGGTTATCCGCATTTATTGAGATAGTAATTTAGTCTGACTCAATTCATCCATCATGCCTGCCAAACGCCGGGTAAGCTCATGTCTCGAATACTGCATGATACCCGCAGTGTTTACTGATAACCGGTTTCCTTTATAAGCATCAAACATATCCAGAAGAGCTTTCTTTAAACCATCCCTATCCTGAAAATCAATCATGTTGCCTGCGTTCGATTGATTCAATATATTAGCCACATCGCCTTCAGTTGGCCCGATTGCCAGAATGGGCCTTTCGGCTGCCAGGTATTCGAAAAATTTTCCAGTAAGGATGCCTTGGGCATTGTGGGTTTGATTTATGAGCAACAGCAGCACCTGTGATTGTCTTTGCAGGCGAAGCACTTCTTTATGCGGAAGAAAATCGATTTTGACAAGATACGATTCCAGGTTATAGCTACGGATAGAAGCCAACACGGATTGGTCTATCCTTCCCACGAATTTTATTTTCAGATCTTTGGAAAACTCTTGATTGTCTTTTACCAGGTCGGCAAGTACCTGCCAGAGCAACTCAGGATTACGTGCTTTGTTTACGGTCCCAAAGTGGGCCAGGGAAAATTCCCGGTCGCATTCCACAGTTTCTTCGATACGATCGGCTGCATCAAAACCATTGGTAATAACCATTACCTTTTTTGCTCCAATTGTCTCAAACTCTTCCTTCATTTGGTTTCCAACGGTTACAACGCAACTGGCATTAGTAACAACTTCCTTTTCCAATCGGTGATGCTTTTTATCCGCAAACCAGGTCAAACGTAATTCTTTGTAAAAATCTATTTTGGTCCAGGGATCTCTGAAGTCCGCTATCCATGGTAACTTCAGGTGGTTATTCAATTTCATGGCAATCAGGTGCATGCTGTGTGGGGGTCCTGATGAAATGATCATATCAACCGGGTTTTCAGCAATCCATTTTGAAAGGTAAGTAACGGAAGACTTAATCCAAAAACGTCTTGCATCGGGAATGAAGAAATTGCCCCGAACCCAAACCGAAATTCTCTCTGCCAGTGCAGGCTTCTTCTTTTCGGTAAGAAACCCCACATTCACTTTTTCGGTTTTCTTCTGACCGATAAATCGTTTATATAATTGATAAGGTTCCCAAATAGGTTGTTTCAGAATGGTAATGCCGCAAGGAATGTCCTTTTCGTTTTCAGGATCGAGTTCCGAATATTCACCATTTTCAGCAGTGTAAACGATAGGCTCCCACCCAAATTCACGTAAGTATTTGGTAAATTTTAACCAGCGATAAACTGCAGATCCCCCTGCTGGAGGCCAGTAATACGTTATAATCAGGACTTTTTTCAAAACAAGGACTTACTTAATCTTTATGGCAACCTGGTAAAAATTATTGACGGCTCCAAGCACTTCGTAATCGATATAAAATGACTCTGTCCATTCCTTAAAGGCTTTAAACTCGTGAAGTGGTACATTAAACTCGTCGAAAATAAGGATATCGCCTTTTTTGATGAATTGACTGAAAGAAGTTAACACAAACAAAGTAGATGAATATAGGTCTGCATCCATATGTATCACTCTCCTGCTACCAGGTACATAGGTTTTGATGAAATCGAACAAGGTCTGCTGAAAGAGTCCCTGGTAAAACTTACATCTTGCATC
>CAYZNC010000415.1:0-2660 GCA_964478555.1 uncultured Bacteroidales bacterium
TGGTTGAATTGTTTCACTTAATGGATAAACCTGTTTACCGGTTAATTTAAAAAAGCCATCCTCATAAATTTCAAAATTCAGGCAGGGGAACTCTTTTCTTAGATTATAATCATAATCCCACAGATACAAAACTTTATCAATTTCATATTCAATGATATATAAATCACCTTCATCCTCGTTCTCCTTGGCCAATGCAATTCGCAAAGCATTTACAGGAATAACTCTTAAATTGTCGTTCTCAAGAAAATTGTCAATTGAATTAATTCTCTTTTTTACTCGTAATTTGTTTTTGTATAATTCGTAAGGCATAAATACCACAAACCCAAATGAAAAAAGAGCAATCGCTCCGAATACAAAAGCTAAAAAATGTATTTTCAGCATCGATGCAAAATAGGTAAATCCAATGCCCAGTAGGCCAGCAAATATAAAATAGGGAATCCTGGTTTTCTCATTTAACTCCTTTTCTGTTTTGGTTTTTAACTTTTCCAAAACGGAAGTTTCCTTGGGATGGAGTTGTCGGGTTATATGCATCATGTCCATAGTTGGGGCAATTTAGTCAATTTATCAGGTCTTTATCATAATCATATGGAGGGTATCGATGATTTGTTATGCTTGTGGTTCATGTTGTTATTTTCTCTTTATAGTTTTTCTTAAAAAGTCCTTAAATTCTAATCCGGTTGCATCTGCAACGTTTCTTGATATTTTCAGTGCTTTATAATAATTCTTGTATTCGGCCAGCAATATTTCTTTTTTATTCAGTTCATCTACCAGTTTAATGTGATAATAATGATAGGTGTCAGCAGTACCTCCGGAATATGCGGAAGTTCTTATTGTTACGTTCTTTTGGGTTAAATAGATTGACTTAAAATCGTTAATATTCGACCATTCTCCAATTTTAAACCATAAAAAAGCTTTATAGTCCCTTATTTTACGCTCACTTGTATCTAATTCTATTCCATGGATATCCAGCACAAGACTAAATATGGCAGCACTAATAAGAAAGCAAATCAGGGCGAATAACAATTCGGCCTGATAAAGAAAAGCCAATGAAAAAAATAAAAACAAAAGAAATATCATTGCCAGAAAGGTACCTCCTTTAGTTTTGAATTGAGGGCCTTTTGATACCTTGATTACATTATTTTTGGCAATCAAATTGCTTGAATCAATAGGTAATAGAGGTTCTATTTTCATTTTTTAAGGTACTATCAAATTGTTGGGATCGTGTGCAATTAAAATGCTAAATATTATGATATAAACTGCTTCTATTTAATTAGCGTTTTGAAAAAGATACTATGATAAAGATTACCATCAAATTTCGAATAATAATCGAGATCATACCCTAATTCAAATTTTTTATAAAATCTGTATGATATAGAAAATGCCATGTAGCCTTGCGAATTATATAAAATACCCAGTATTAATTTGTCTTTGTACGTAAATTTTGATAATAAAACAATCGCATTTGATTTAAAATCGGATAAATCAATTATTTCAGGACTAATCAGAATAGCCTTTGATAATAGGAAATTAATCCCGTAATCTAAAATTAACTTATTTCTGCCATCATAATACGCAAATGTTTGCTCCTGATTTTTAAATGAAATTCCGAATCTATGAATTTTATATTCAATATCGGCTCCAATATTGACAAATGGAGTGATTTCAGAATTTGGATTCGGTGGAAGTGCCGGGTCTGAAGGCAATAAGCCAGAGAAGTCATATTTGCGATTAAATAATCCTAGTTCCGTACCGATCCTCAACCTTAAATTATCTGAAATGTAAATTCTATAATTATAAAAAGCGGAAAAATGTTGATATTTTATTGTTTTTTTGTCTATGTAATCGATATTAAATCCAACTCCACTATTTATTGGTTTAATAAATGCATCAAATGTTGCATTATAATCAGCATAAGCCAATTCTCCAACTAATAGATTGGTAATATTTAATCCGCATTTTAATCTTAAGGAGTCTCCTGCATTGACAGGATTAACGGATTTTTGATCAAATAAAATCTTTGATGAATACTGTAAGTAATAATTGTAATCTTCAAAATTAACAATCTGTTGGGAATACAATTGATTACAAAATAAAATCAAAAAACTAAATCGTAGTATATTTTTCATTATAGTTTGTTTCCGACTATTTTATTTAAATTTTATGATATGCGCCATTTTTTTCTTACAATTTTAAAGCCTTACCAAACCTCCTATGGCAAGTAATATTTTCTTTTGTTTAAGATTAAAATTCTTTTCTAACCTTGATTCATAGTTGTATTCTTTAACATCAAGCAAGGAATGTAATTTCGGATTGAAATTATCGTAATCCAAAACCAATGTAGCGCCAAACCTTTTTGCAAAACAATACACTACATCTATTCCCATAGAAAGACAGGTTTTATTATCGGTGATCGTTGACAAATTCGAAATTTGCCGTATTGTGTTTGAATTATTTTTCTTTAACAGCGCACTACCGTATATATTTTTAAAATCTCTAAGTCCCATACCAATATTTGGAATTACTAAACATCTTTTATAGTTAAATTTGTATGCGAACCCCAAGCTATATATAAGTCCTGAATAATTTATATATTTATCAGCCATGATTAATACGAAATCCGGATTATTATCTTGTAATGAAGTTTTTGAGAAAGCATACCT
>CAYZNC010000415.1:2760-5719 GCA_964478555.1 uncultured Bacteroidales bacterium
CTCCAATCCACTTGTAATTCAGTTCAGTTTCACAGCAACTATTAATTAATCCTATCAGATTTAAAACTACTATAATAATCAAAACCTTTTTAATCATAGTGCTTGTTTTTTAATGTTAAAACTGAGGTTTTATGAGTTTATATTTAGTACCATTCATTAACACATAAGCAATTACTCCATATAAATGAGCTGTTTATTTTCCTGGTTTAAACATAATCTGAATCAATGGATGTCTAAAGGAGACATAACCATGAGTTGACTTTTAAAACCACAGTAGTTATTTTTTCTTTACCAGCGGATGATTTAATCCACCTACTTCGTGTTTAATAACTTCGAATTCTTTCAGGCTAGAGAAAAGTTGGGTTAAATTTTTGAATCCATAGGTACGAGAATCAAAACTAGGATTTATCTTTCTTAAATTACCTCCAATAATGGCAATGGGCGTCGCTTCCTCCTCATTTGTCGACAAATCGTATGCTTTATTAATCAAGCTGATATCTACCGGAGGGTAACTTTTTACCTTAGTCATCTTATCTTCTTCAACCTCTTTGGTGACTTTTTTTGCTTTAGGGGTAGTTGTCCTTTTTGTTACCTTAGTTGTTTTGTTAGTTTGCTCTTGTAAAGGCACCTCTTCTCCAATATTTTCGCAGTATGTAAATACTTCGCAAGATTGAACAAAAGCATTTGGAGTTTTTGCCACACCAATTCCCATAACAAAAATGCCATCTTCTCTGATTCTCTTTGCTAATCCGGTATAGTCACTATCACTGGATACAATGCAGAAACCATCAACAATTTTGTCATGAAGAATATCCATAGCATCAATAATCATGGAGCTATCCGTCGAGTTTTTTCCGGAAGTATAGGCAAACTTCTGAATTGGCGTAAATGACAAATCATTCAATTTATCCTTCCAACTGTTCATGTGGGGTGTTGTCCAATCGCCATAAATCCTACGAATAGTGACTTTCCCATATTTAGAAACTTCCTCAAGAATAGGTTTTAATAGTTTTGCTTGTGCATTATCGCCATCTACTAAAATTGCTATTTTGTTTGTTTTGCTTTCCATGGTTCTTATTTTAATGACAACTATTTGCAGTATCTGACCCGGTAACCGAAAACAAATATACTTAATAACTCTGAAACCAGCAATACGCTGAAACCCCCGCTAGCTGTAGAGTTACGAAAAGAAGCTTGGCATTCACACAGGTGAACAAATTATGACCATACTATTCCAGAGCCCCATGATCTTTCGCAATATCGATCCAATGTTCGGCAAGAATTTTTGGATTTGCCCCTATCCCCCGGGCAAGATGCAAGGCTACTCCCATTATTAAAACAGAAGCTTCATGCAATTCTTGATTTGTTTGCAAGGCGCCAAATTTTTCTTGCACTTTTAATTGGAGTAAATCGTTATGTTTTTGAGCAAATGAAATGGGATCATCCAAATCCTCAGAAATTTCCGGAAGCATCAAACAATCTATCCACTCGTGCCCTATCCTTTCTGCTAATACTTCCGGTAGCTCGTTACCCATTATTCTCCAGAGTGGCAATGTTTTCTTATCTCCGGATTTAGCTAACCCAGTATCAAGGAGAAGTACGAATGCTATATCAGCTAAATTTTGCATCAGGTCTAAATATTCATCTTGAGCCTTTTCGAACTTATTTGTTTCCTGACCTTTAAGATATTCGCCTACACTCAAATGAAGTAATCCGGAAACTTCTGGACATCCATCCAAACACGGAAATTCATTCCCCTGATAAATATAGACTACCTCTTCACTTTGAATTTGACGACCAAGTGGATATAACCTGCAGGAAAGTGGGCGCCCCAAATGTACGCTACACCCAAAATTTTCGACATATTGACTACAAGCTTGCTGCCCCTTCCATCCTTTTTTTCCATCAAAGCGTAAACGAATTCCTCCAAACTCACAATAAAGAGCACGAAATTCCCTTGGCGTAATGTTTTTCTCCCTGGCAAGACAGACCAACTCCCATGGATTAAGCAGCACAAGTTTCCCATGACAGCAAGTTCCGGTTCGTGTACAGGTGAGAGGCAATTTATCGTGAATATGGAGTTTAGTTGTTATCATGAATGTTGCGGGCGTTACTTTCTGTGAAGTAGTATTTTTGGTCAATAAGCTCTGGTCTTATTTTTTCTGTCACTTCGATTATTTTAGCCTTAAAGCTTCTATAAGTTTTGTTGAAACTTTTATAGTCATAGCAATGTAGCATGTAACTTATTATATCAACTAACTGTATGAAAATTGAAAATTTGCTGTCAGCATAAAAGACTTCGCCGTAAATATTTTTCGAGTTTTTGATAGTTAGACTATTATTGTTCACAATTCGTCTTGAAATTTCCAACGTTTTAATGAATTGGGAAAATATTTTAGAAATTTTAGTGTCTAAACCATCCATGATTGGAATAACTTTTATACCTTGAATGTCCTTGTCAATTAGTTCCATGAATTTTGGAAAAACAAGACCCATCAATTTGTCATCCAAATGTTTAAATAATAAGATACCTTCGTCCTTACGCCAGCTCAGTCGGTAAACCTTGATAGAATTGTCATTTACAATGTTTGTTACAGTTTGGAATATTTCTATCTTTTTTTCATCGTCGTTCTCATAGGTTGTCCCTTGGAGTAATTCTTTTCCATGTAAACTTGGTGGATTAAGTACAAAACATTTTTCAAGAATGATGAATTGATTTAAAATCCTAATATAAAAGTCATCCCTTATTATTTCAAATTTGTCAAGTGGAACTAAAATACCTGTCAGTGATGAGTATTTAGTGTCTTGATTAAAAGAGTCGTCAATGAATAGGAATTCAATGTTCATAAGCAATCTTGAATAAGATCAAATTTAATTTGTGTTATATGGATAAATATAAATTCTTTATATTTATCCACCAAATATTCATTTATCACTTGTTAGCTTGAAAATTTAACGG
>CAYZNC010000416.1:0-5718 GCA_964478555.1 uncultured Bacteroidales bacterium
GCTTAGGGGTTGATGCTATATGGATAAACCCATTCTTTGAATCGCCATTTTGTGATGCAGGCTACGACATTTCAGATTATTACAAGGTGGCACCCCGCTATGGTACACTTCAGGATGCAAAAAAACTGTTTGAAGAAGCCCATAAAAGAGGCTTAAAAATACTGTTTGATTTTGTTGCCAGCTATACCTCCATTGAAAATCGCTGGTTTAAAGAATCGGCTAAGCAGGAAAAGAACAAATATTCGAATTGGTACATATGGACCGATAATACATGGATTAACCCACCTAAAGAATACCAGAATGATTTTGTTAAAGGGTTTGGCACAAGAAATGGCCAGTACATGCTAAATTTCTATTATTGTGAACCAGCCCTGAATTATGGATTCGCACTACCCGATAGTTCCCAAAAGTGGGAATTACCAGTGCATCATCCGGATGTTATGGCGCTGAGAGAAGAAATGAAAAACGTGTTGAAGTTTTGGATGGATTTAGGTGCCGACGGTTTTAGGGCGGATATGGCAGGCGCACTCGTTAAAACAGCAAATGTTGAAGGTAATGAGCAGTTCTTTAATACCCATGAAAATGGCACCAAAGAATTCTGGCACGAAATCAGGCAAATACTGAAAGATAAATATCCGCAGGCATTTATGGTATCCGAATGGTCGTATCCGAAAGATGCGGTGGATGGCTTGTTTCATGCCGACTTTATGCATTGGTTCGAGGGGTACAACGATTTATACCAGAAGGAAAGCTGGAGAATCCTTAATGGCTATTCCGACGGACATAGCTATTTTGATAAAGAAGGTAAGGGGAGCATTACGTACTTTCTGCAAAAATATTTGGAACAATATGAAGCCACAAAAGACAAAGGTTATATTTCTCTTCCATTAGGAAATCACGATAATGCAAGATTAGGAAACAAACGTTCCGATGATGACCTTGAAATAATCTATGCATTTGGATTGACAATGCCGGGTGTAACCTTTTTGTATTATGGAAATGAAATAGGCATGCGTCAGATGCCTGAAAACTGGCCCCAGGTTGAAGGTGCATATCGTCCTCGCAATGGAGCCAGAACGCCTATGCAGTGGACATCAGGTAAAAATCTTGGCTTTTCAACGGCATCAGCCGACAAGCTCTACTTACCGGTTGATCCGGCTCCGGATGCTCCTAACGTTGAAAAACAAGAAAAAGATCCGAATTCATTGCTTAACAGAACCCGAAAGCTCATTCATCTAAAACATACCGAACCGGCACTTGCTGCTTATGCTGAATTTAAACCATTATATGCGAAGGAAAACACCTATCCTTTTATCTACGCAAGGGCTAAAGATAAAGATGTGGTATTGGTGATGTTAAACCCCTCCGGAGAACCATGCACAGCAAGTTTTAACCTGAATATGAGCTATTCGAATCTCAAATTACTGGCTGGAAAAGAATTAAAAATAACCAAGGATCAAAAAAACATAACGGTAAGCATGCCGGGACAAACGTTTGCCATTTATAAAGTATTGTAAAAAATTGACTCTGTGGCCCTCTGTGTCTTCTCTGTGCAACGCTGTGTAACTTAACAAATATTACACAGAGATTCACGGAGAAGACACAGAGTTACACGGAGAAAAATCGAATCCTAAAGCATTCTACCTTCTCTCATGATTTTGCTGCCCGCCTCCTTTTTCATTTTTCGGCTGTGCCTTCTGTTGTCCGCCTCTGTTATTGGATTGTCCCGCATTGTGCTGAACTGCAGGCTGTGCCGATCTGTTACTATTTGAATGGCTCGAAGGCTGTGACTGCTCCCTTCTGGCACCGGGTTGATTCATATTGTGTTGCGGCGCAGGGCTATTATTGACATGTTGTGATTGCTGTTCTCTCCTGTTATTAGAAGGATTAGCATTATGCTGTGTCGATGTCTCTGCTCTTTGATTGTTATTATGGGATACTGCCTGTGCCTGATGCTGCTGTCCATTATTAGCTTGTGAATTAACATTCTGATGCTGCGAAGGTTGTACACCATGATTTTGTGCAGCATTATTTGAATGCTGATCCCTGCTATTAGCTGGAGAGCTATTGTTGTGCTGTGGAGATGCGTGGGCATCATTCACTGCCCCTCTCTGCCGTGCATTAGGGTTATTGTTCGGTTCACTTCGACCCGAAATAGATTGTCCATGAGAATGTTGTCCACGTGGGTCATAACCTTCTCCTCCAACCTTATTCATTGAAGCTGTGCCAGGGCGACCTCTGTTCACAGAGGCAAATTGGCTTCGGTCTCCTCTGGCTCCTTGTTGGTGAGAACTTTGTTCCGATGTTGCAGGTTCATGTCGCTCACGCATAATCTCTTCCTCGTGTCGGGAAGGTCTCGTTTGTGCACCTCCGGGACCGTTATAGCTGACACGGCTACTATTACTGTTAGTCGCACGTTCCACGTACGTCCGATGTACGACATTTCTGTTGACATTAACAACAGCAGCATTGTAGTGGAAGTGTTCACCTTCCCACCGGCCACCATAAAAACCTGAACCACCGTAACCATAGCCATAATTGACGCCTCCGTAATACCCAACGTGAGGACCCCAATATCCCGAGTGAAATCCGTAATATCCGCTACTGAATCCCCAATAGCAAGGTGTCCAAAAGAAACCATAACGAGGAGGTCTCACCCAAACACCTGGTACCCAATAATAATCATTATCGCCATAAGCCCAATAGCCAGGTGTCCAAAGATAACCGTCTATGGGACAAGGTGGTTGTGTATAAAAAGGTAATGGAGGAGGGGCAACTCGGGCTGTAATCTCCACTGTAACTTGACCGTATATCTTTGATGTTTGCCCAAACATAGCCAGGAGGCTTAAAAAGACTATAAAAAAATAATTGATTTTTTTCATGGTAAGGATTTGTAAATTATAAAATAAACTTATCAAAATTTAATCCAAAATGCAAACGAAATTAAAGCTTCAATATTTTACATAAAAACCTTAGAATGAAATTTGGTGCATTTGACTTTACGAACTGGCTCATGAACATGCCAGGATCATTCCAATAAGTATAAAGTTATTAGGCGTAACGATTACCTCAAATGTTAAAAAAAATAAAACTGTATACTTTGGCCCTGGATTTGTAGTATTGGTGTATTGGCTTTCTTTTGCGGCAAAATGCAAACACGATGTAACTAGAGCAATTCTCAAATTGTAGTCGTGAAAATTTCAGATTGTATATTTTATTTGATTTAATTCCGGCGTTCCGGATTTAATTAATTTAGTCAAACTAAGCTTATTTATTATGAAAAGATCTAATTTAAATTTAAGATTTGGTGCATCTTCCAAAATATTCCAAAAGCTATCACTACTGTTCATATTCGTAGCAGCTTTAGAACTTTCTACGGCATTTAATGCAGATGCACAGAGACGTGGAGGTGGGGGTGGTTTTCATGGTGGTGGAGGAAGCTCTCACGTTGGAGTTTCTCACAGTGGTTTTTACCATGGACCAAGCTTCGGAAGAGGTTTTGGTGAATTTCGCGGAGCTCCATGGCGCTATTCCTATTTTCACCCACGTTTCGGAGGCTTTTATTGGTATTTACCTTTTCCATACTTTAACTTCTGGTATAACGGCTGGGATTATTCTTACTATAATGGCTTGTATTATCACCACTATGATGGACGATATGAGTCTGTCTCCGCTCCTGTTGGATATAAAGTAAGGAATCTTCCAAAGGGCTATCAGGAGGTAACGGTCGACGGAACAACCTATTACTATTACTATGGCGCATTTTATCTGCCCACAGCTAATAACAAGAAGTTTGAAGTTGTGCCTGCCCCCGTTGGTGCGGAAGTAGATAATATTCCACGAGGTGCTGACAAAATTGTGGTTCACGGCCAAACCTATTACACACTCAATGGCGTTCAATATAAAGCTATCGAAAGGAATGACCAGATTTGGTACCAGGTCACCAAAAGCAGGGGATATGAATCTGATGCACCTGCACCTACTGAAAAGGAAAAGAATACCGAACCCCAAACGCAGGGTCGGGAATTATAAAAAAAAGGCAGGAATCAAATTCCTGCCTTTTTTTTTCAGGCTGTTAGAAATTAGCTATTAGCGTTAGCTGAACCTGACAGCCTTATCGTTTTAAAATAATTCCAAATCTTTAAGTTGTTTGGACTACCAAAAGCTAATCGCCAATAGCTAATCTCCGAATTTGACCGCCAACAGCTAATAGCCGAAAAAAAACTTTCTTTGCCTCCATATGTTATAGCATCTTACAAATACAAGATCAATTTAAATGTCCACCGTCGCACTCCATAGCAAAGAAGGTAAATGGGTAATGATTTCGGCTATATTGGCCTCAGCAATGGCATTTATTGATAGTACTGCGCTTAATGTAGTTTTGCCATCATTACAGAAAAGTCTGGAAGCAACCGGCACCGATCTGTTCTGGATTCTGAATGCTTACCTGCTTATGCTGGCTTCCCTTATACTAATTGGTGGTGCCATGGGCGACAAGCTGGGAAGGAAAAAAATATTCATGACAGGTATCGGCATTTTTATTGCAGGATCGTTGGCCTGTGGTTTTGCACCTAATGTAACATCATTGATTGCCTGCAGGGTTTTCCAGGGAATCGGAGGCGCCCTGATGATACCGGGAAGCCTGTCGTTGATTTCATCCTCGATAAATGAGGACGAACGTGGTAAAGCAATAGGAACGTGGTCGGCACTTACAACGATGGTTACCATAGGAGGGCCTCTGCTTGGAGGCATTTTGGCCGATGCAGGGCTATGGCGTTTTATTTTTTTTATAAACGTACCTATTGGCATAGCGGCTATATTGATGCTATGGCTAAGAGTAAGTGAAAAAAGAGATGAGTATACCCATCATACGTTAGATTTTCATGGAGTCATCGTTATAGCCCTGGCGCTGGTTTTGCTAACATTTGGCTTTCTGAGGGCGCCAGCTATAGGATTTAACCATTGGCATGTTTATGGCTCATTGATTTTAGGATTATTGCTTTTACTTGTTTTTATAGGCATTGAATATAAAAGCAAAGAGCCAATGGTACCATTAAGCCTGTTTTCCAATGCCATATTTAGCGGAACTAATCTGCTCACCTTTTTCTTATATGCCGGTCTTAGTGCAGGTATGTTGTTCCTAACATTAAACCTCGTGCAGGCACAGGGCTATAGCCAGCTACTAGCAGGGCTCACCTTTTTACCTTTTACGGTTCTCATGATCTCCATAGCACGTTTTGCCGGAAGCCTGGCGGACAAATATGGACCCAGGTTTTTTCTAATCGTCGGTCCTGCCCTGGCTGGAACAGGCCTTCTGATATTGTCATGGGTCAAACAGACCAACGGACCTGCCGATTACTGGACGACTTTCTTTCCGGGTGTTTTGCTAATCGGTTTTGGCATGTCACTTACCGTTGCTCCGCTCACCAGCGCGGTGATGGGCTCTGTAAGTGACACCCACTCAGGCACGGCTTCAGGAATCAATAATGCTATGACCAGAATATCAAATGTTTTTGCCAACGCAATCTTCGGCGCACTGGCGGTTTTGTTTTTCTCATCTGCCTTGAAAGAGCACATCAAACCAATTCCGATGGATGCAAAGGAAAAGCAAGCTATCATGGCAGAGGCGGTGAACCTTGGTAATGCTAAAGTACCCGTACATATCGATGCTACTCGTGCAAACGCAATTGAAAAATCATTTCATGCTGGTTTCATTTA
>CAYZNC010000417.1:0-5707 GCA_964478555.1 uncultured Bacteroidales bacterium
TCGTTATTCGATTTGTGTACCCAATCTTTAAACTGGCAATGCCCTGCATGAATGGGCTAATTTGCTTCATTGTTCACTGCTCATTGTTCACTGTTTATCATCTCACCACAATATTCACCGTTCTACTCTCGCTGCCCGCCTGAATGTATAACATGTAGATGCCGGGTACCAAATGCATGCTAAAACGCTCGGTATATACGTCAGAGCCTTTGGCAATATTCATATATTCTGTAGTACCGCTACCCACATTTACAATTCTCATCAGGACATCGGCCTTTCGGGAAAGAATAATGTCAGTACTAAATTCTCCGGAATTCGGGTTTGGATACAGTTTAACAGATTGAATGAGATCAGCCTTGGATGATTTCAGGTTAGAATCTGCACCTTGACTGACAACCTGAACGTATTTTTTAACCATATCGGCACATCCGCGTGAATAGGCAATCAGGGAAAATTCATAGATGCCGGTATCAGGCAACGCTATTTCTTTGTAATATTGACCATAATCGATCAGCTTTATTCCCGGGGCTAAAGTCCATACGACTGAATCCGGTAAAGGTCTCGATATTTCTACGAGCATAATGGTATCACCTGCATTGGCTTTTGAAGTTAAAAGAAAATCCGCCATCAGCTGATCAGGTGCAAAAGCAACGTTAACCGTGTCGGCTCCTAAACAATCTTCACTCGATACTACATTTACGATATACGTTCCCGGATCATGAACTTCAAAGATCGAATCCGTTGAAACTTCTTTATTATTGAGTAACCACTGATATTGCGCATAGCCCTTAGGCTGAATTAAGTAATTGCTCTGACTACATAACAGCAAATCCTTACCAAGGTCGGGTTTCACTTTTTCGGTATAGCCCAAATTAAAACCAAAAGGTTTGGTACAATTATTAGCATCGGTAACCGTGACCGTATAGGCTCCTGGACTTAAATTATTAATGTGATTTCGGGTTCCATAGATACCCCAATTGTAAGTATAACCGGCATTATTACCACCTATAGGATTGATTTGTATAGAACCATGATCGTTACCCAAACATAAAGGAGGTAAAACATTCCTGCCACCTGCTGGAATGGATATGCTATCGAACGTTCCAACTGTGTAATCAAATCCTTTGTAACAATGAAGACTATCTTCAATAATAACCTGTTGTAGTCCCTTAACCAGTCCTGTTGTTGAAAATTTAGATGATGCCGATGTTTGGCCAGGCCATGTAATAATAAACGGAGGTGAACCCGCTCCTATCTGTAACTGTGCCGTACCATCGCTTCCTCCCCAACACTTAACCGGTGTTGTCATTATGGTGTCTACTCTTACATTACTTAATTCATCAACATTTAATGTGGTGTCACCTTTACATCCTTTACTATCTGTAATAAAAAGGTCGTAGCTGCCCCAACCAAGATTAGCGATTACTGATTGTGTACCCAATGCAGTATTTCCAAAATACCATGCATAGGAGTATCCTCCATTGCCTCCACTAACATTGTTTAATGTTATGCTTCCTTCACTTTTCTGACACGGTGTGTTAACAATATCGGATAAAGATGTGATCGGTTGCGGTTGACTAACCATAACAGCACTTACGCTTGTTGGACAGTTATGCATGTCGCGTACCAGTATTTTATATGTTTGTGCTTTCAATCCTGAAACAACATTTCCGTTGAACCAAACCGAACTATCAGCTGAAACTGCATACGGCGATGTCCCTCCGCTAATATTCATTTGAGCCTGGCCATCGATATAATTAAAACACGATGTACCAGTGATACCCAGCGATGAAGCACTAAGAGGCTGGGCAGGTTGAGTAATATCTACTAAAATGGCGGTATCTATTCCTTCCATATCTCTTACATAAGCCTTGTACTGCCCTTGCGGAAGATTTGTGAATAAAGGTTCCTTTGTGAAATTATTGGTATCACTTATGGCATATTTATAACCGGGATAACCACCTTCCGCAAATAGTGTAAAGGATCCTGTGCTTTTCCCAAAGCATTCTACATTTGTTGTATCTGCAACCGATAAGACTAAAGCTTTTTCAGGTTGCTGAACAAATACATCCTCCTCGAACCACTGGTCATTATCGAACTGGCAATTGGCTGTATCCCTGATTCTCAAATAATACGTATCTCCGTAAAGATTTGGGATGGATAATGTATTGTTAAAATAACCGTTATTCAAAGGTGTTACCGGCATGGGGTTTCTCGATTGATACAATTCATAAAAAAATTGTCCGTTTCCATCATTAACGCTGGTATTGATAGTTCCCTGCGGAGCTCCGTATTTCCTCACCCTTGCAATGGCAGTGCCGTTTACGCTAAATAGCGGTGTATGACCGATGGTAAATTGTTGCCTTGCTGAGCAGGTTGTACTGTCAGCTACGGTTATGGTATATTGGCCTTCCATCAATCCATGAAAACTGATGGTTGGATCAGTTGAGTATTGTGTTCTCAGAGATGTACCAGCCGAATCTATTGTAAATTTAAATCCTTGAGATTTCCAGCCTGTTCCATTTACTTTTGTGGTTGTTACACTGCCAGTAGATTTTTCAATACAGGTGGCATTAGTTGAAACTGGTAATTGCAATTGTAAGGAATCGTCAATAACACCAATAGGAATTGAAGGACTGGCATGGGTACAATTTTTTGTATCAAAAACAGTGACTACATAGCTTTTAAATGGTTGAAGCCCCTTAAAATCAGCTGTCTTCCCTATGATGGAATCGCCTGTGCTCAATTTAAACTTGTAGTCCCCATTGCTATCCGGTACTCCTTTGATTGCTGAAGCTGTAATGGAGCCATTGTTCACTTTGGCACAGGATGCATGTGTAAAAAGAGGAACGGAAGGATTAAAACTAATTGTATTTTTAGTGATAGGAACAGTATCTGTGGCCAAACCAGGACAACCTTCCGCATCAATGACCTTAAAAGTATATGGATTTGTTCTAAGGTTGATAAATGTGCTATCGGCATGTAATTTACCATTTATATAAAACGTATAAACCGGTTTTCTAATGAGTTGGTTTATGCCGAGTCTGATTACTCCAGTTGTATCATTGGAACATTGGAGTGAATCATAGCTCAATATATAAGGAATAGGGTTATTATGAAGATTTTTGATTTCAAAAGAAGATTCAGCGAAACATTTATTTTTATCCACCACTTTAAAAGAATAGATTAGTGAATCCTTACTGGAATAATAAATGGTATTGCCGGCAACCTTGTTGATTAGAGACAGGTTATATATAGTATCAATACCATAATCTATATAACTGGGCGCTGATCCTATGGAAGAAGCTGTTATTCTGAATGCTCCATTCGCAATTTCCTTACATGACTGTTGCTGAATCTCAGAAAACGTGATCTTGATGGGATTAGGATCTGCAGGTATAACTGCTGTTTTGGAGTCGGTACAATGATTAGATTGATCTTCCGCCTTTATGGTATAAGTAATATCCGGCAGGCGTCCCGGAAATGTGTAAGAATCATCATCTCCACTACCTGTAGCACTTTCTCCTACAATAGAATAAAGGATATGGCCATGACCGGTACCATTTACCCTGCTTACATGAATAATACCGGTTGGATTGTTTTCGCAATATGCGTTATCTGATGTTGGAATACTCAGCCGTAACCGGTAGGGATCTAAGTCTACAGGAACATCCGAAAAGGCAGTTGCACAACCTGCTCCATCGGCGGCTTTCACGGAGTAGGTTACATTACCCTTAAGATTCGGGAAAGTATAAGGATTAATTGACCGTACAGTTGATTCGTTTACCCCATCATTGATCGTAAAGTCATAACCATCGGCGAATGGAATACCATCATGGACCGTAATTGCGATACTACCGTTGTCATTTGTACTACAATCAGCAGTGGCAGGAGCGGGAGTTATGTAAATAACAGACGATCGCGGCGTAATTTCTATGTTGGATGTCGGAGAATAACAATTGCCGTCCTTAACTTTTATCTGGGGAGACATTCCAAGACCCAGATTGGTCCATTGGTAAGTTGTTCCCGAAACCAGCGAAATATTATCAACCGTTTGATCTGAATTATTATAAAATTCAGGTGAACCTTTCAGATTGGATATGGAAAATGTGGCTTCGCCGTTATGCGCATTTGAACAGGATGCGCCAAGCGTTTGGACCCAATTATCAATGGTGATCTGTGGTGGATTGTTAATTATAATGCTAGTGTCCTTTGAACAAAGATTGCCAGCATCCTGTATATGGACAAAATAGGTTTTAGCAGATAATACAAGCCCACTGATGACTGAAATTCCTGCCTGAACATTGTTTAATGTTGCCACAGTTATCCCATTCCGATCATTTTCTTTGATTGTGATGCTGTAGTTCGGATGCCCGCCGGCCGGTATAAAAGTAATGGAGCCGTTGCTGCCTTGATAGCATTCAGGCATGTTAGATGCTGCCTTAAACACTATGGGATCTGGCTGATCGATATATATTGGAGTTGGAGCATCTTTTGAACAATTAGTTCCATCTGTAATGCTAAGGTTATAATGACCTTCACCCAGTCTGCTGATAACATTATTCTCAACGTCGAAATCAGTAAATGGGGATCCCTCTTTGGTTAAAGTGTAAGTATAATTTGGAATACCTCCATCAATTGTACAACTGATAACTCCAGCTCTGTCTCCATTACATATTGCATCGCTTGTTTTACTGGCACTGCTAAGACTCAGAGCATTGGGGGCCTTAATAAAGGTGGTGTTAGAAAAAGTACAACCGTAATTGTCTTTAAAGATAACATTATGTGAGCCTTGCGCTAGAGATACAGAAGCAGTGTTCGAATAAAGTCCCCCATCAACTGAATATTGATATGGTGGTTGCGATATATTACCGGAAGCCGAAAGTGTAGTTGTTGCAGTACCTGTTGTGTTACACGATGACAAATGATAATCAATCCCATTATAGGTTGTTAATATGGATGGAACAATCGAACCAAAAAGATTATTCTGATCAATTTTAACGATTTTATAAGACGGAAAAGTGAATCTTCCATTATATATTTCCAATAAATATGTACCATTTGCTATCCCATCCACAAGACATGAGATAGTTGGAGAAGTGGTGTTTACTTGCTTAACAATAGGCTGTTTACAATAACTGTGACCATCGACAGTAACACATGCTGTTGAACAACCTCCACAACCATCCAACACAGGATAAAAGGATATAACAAAAGGATATAAACCGTTCTCTGAATATGCAGTAGAAGTTATAGTTACATTAACTTTACCATCAACTTTACCCGGACATTCAGGTGCTGCACTTGCAGTAGTTGTTAAATCTGCCAGAAACCTAAAATCTTTAAAATTTGATGAAGGACAAGGAGTGTTACCAATATTTTCAATCAATTGGATCTTAATAACTTTCCCAACCCAGTCACTATAGTGTGAACCTACGATATCAGCAAAGGATATCGTACCGTTATCCGCTCCTGATTGCCTATTCAGTATTGAAAAAGGTCTATCCTCCCATGTTCCGCCATCCTCTAGTGCAACCTGAAATGAGATAGGCGCTGTGGAATTATATAAATTCATATAATCGTTAAGTCCCGGAATAGTAATTGGTACCTGACCGGAAATACTGATATCAGGAGGATTAGTGCCTGAAAGATATAATTGAGGATAGTAATGAAAGAAAGGGACAACTTTTAAATAAAAACCGTAAGG
>CAYZNC010000418.1:0-5702 GCA_964478555.1 uncultured Bacteroidales bacterium
AACCAAAAATGTCAAAGAACTTAAAATATTTAATTTTTACACAGCCTCTTCAGGAAAGGGGCCGGGGGTGAGGCAATTGAACGAATTCTCCTCCAATTTGAATTTATATTGCACCCCTCCCGCCCCAATATATAATATCTTTAACCTAAAGGAAGCAATCTATAAATAAAGCTACATTATCTAACGATTAACTAAATTAATTGATTATGAAAAATTTAAAAACCTTTTTTATTTGCCTTTGCGCGGTTGCGATACTGCTATCTTGTTCGAAAGAAGCATCAAAACCTGAAAGCGCAGTTCCTCAAACATCAAAATTGAAATATTCATTGGTTACCCTGGTTCCTACCACTTCATTCAGCTCATTCAGCACATATTGGAACTACAATTACCCTTGGGGTACTGACCATAACGGATCAGCACGTATGCGCAGTTCACAAGTAACTGTCTCAGGCGGTGTCTTAACCTGCACATCTGTACCGGGAACTGCCTCAGATAAGGCTTCTATTCACTATTATTCAGGAACTGTATATGCAAAACAGCAAGTAACTGTTTCAGATGCATGGCCTCTGTGGCGTGTAAGTGGTGAATTCCAGTGTAGATCTGTAAAAGGTACATGGCCTGCTTTTTGGTTAAACAGTGCAATTGGTTGGCCACCAGAAAGTGATATTATGGAGTTCAAGGGAAGTGCAACTTGCTGGCAAAATACTTATTATAATCTCAGCAGCGCATGGTCAAGCGTGGGTTCTGCTGTTACCACTCCTACTAACTGGCACACTTATACCGCCTGGATTTCTAAGTATAGCTCAACAAATGTTAAAATAGAATATTGGATTGACGGTGCATTGAAAACTACTCAATACGGTCTAAATTTTATGAATGTTCCATTAAATTTAATCATTGATTATCAGATGGAAGGTTCATCAGGCACTCCTGGCCCAACTGGCACCACCGTTATGAATGCAAGAAATGTTGTTATTCAAAGAAGTGCCACTTTATAAAATTTGATTTTACTGCATTATTTGTAGTTGCTTCCTTTTTATTGATCAAAAGTTTTATGGATGGTACTTAATTCATACTAAATCTCCTAAATCATCCGATGCGGGGACTTCTGTACTCCGAATTAAATTAGTGTCCAATAAAACGTATTTCAAAAGCATGAGAAAAAGAATTTTACCATTTATTACTGAACCTATCCTAATTGTTATAGCGATCTCCTTATTTTCTATTACAGGCTGTAAAAAGGAGAGCAGCACCTCCATTCCCCCTACTGTTCCTCATGTTATAACTTCGGAGGAAGTGACTGTCTTAACTTCTACATCTGCACAATGCAAAGGTCGCGTAACTTCAAATGGTGGAAGTGATGTAACCGATCGTGGAATTTGCTGGAGTACTTCTCCGGTTCCCGACATTTCGAATAATAAGGAAAGCTGTGGCAGTGATACCGGTGTATTCGTTTTCAATTTTAAGGATTTAACACCGAACACCATTTACCATATACGGGCCTATGCAACCAATAAAGTAGGAATAACTTATGGAGCAGAGGTGATTTTTACAACTATGTTATTTTCTTTGCCTGTTCTTTCTACGACTACAATAAACAATATTATCGAAACAACAGCCAGTGCCGGAGGCATGATTAGTAGTGACGGTAGTGCTTTCATTACAAAACGCGGGGTTTGTTGGAATACATTTCCTAACCCCACCATAGCAAATAACAAAACAATTGATGGAACTAACAAGGGAGAGTTTATCAGTATCCTAACAGGTCTTACAGGAAATACCGTTTATTATGTGCGGGCATATGCAACTAATGCAGCCGGAACTGCCTACGGAGATGAAGTTAATTTTACGACCCTGACAACTGCATTGCCAAAGGTCACAACAGCAATAGTCAGCAATATCATTTCGGGCTTGGCCACATGCGGTGGTAATATCGACATTGGTACTTCCGTAGCAGAACGGGGAATTTGCTGGAGTACGAAGCATCAGCCTACCAAAGCTGATAATATAACCTCTGACAGAACGGGTACAGGTGCGTTCACAAGCAGTTTATCGGGCCTTACTTCAAAAACCATTTATTATGTGCGGGCATATGCAACTAATAATGCTGGGACAGCCTATGGAAATGAAGTTACTTTTACCTCAGCAAATCTGGGGAATGTAACTTACACACTTATAAAAGAGGCAAACCCCACAGCGGAGCAACTAAATGCTTATACGCTAATTAAAGTAGCAATGGACTCTGCAATGTATTACTACAACACATATACTACCATCACCAAAAATATCACTGTTTATTATGTACTAGGAGTACCCACAGCAGATGGAAGTAACAATGGAACAATCAGATTCGGATCGGATACTTACTACATGAACGTTGGCACTGCTATGCACGAAACAGCACATACGGTGGGTGTAGGAACGAACAGCTCCTGGGGAAGTTTAGTGGTAAGTGGTATATATGTGGGAACCAACGCCACCAATATGTTAAGATCTGTTACAGGCGACGCAGCAGCGCTTATTCAAGGAGACAGTATGCATTTTTGGCCATTCGGTATCAACTATCCCAGTGAAGTTACTTCTGCATCAGTGCTCATTAATCATTGTAAAATTGTAGAAGCAATGAAAAAAGATGGCCTCTGATGGAAACGAAAATTTATTTTTATCGTTGTTACTAATCATTGTTTTTATAGTTATGTTCAGCATAAAATACCAAAACAATTTATATCACGATTTCGGCAAAGGATTATACGAATGCTGGATAATATGATTTGTGGCTTTCCCCTATAAAAGCTTATCCGGCTATTTTTTAATTTTATCATTATATCAACAGTCAGATTATGTCTAAACTTTAAATAAATAGACAAAACCTGATATGTGTTTAGCTTGATTGAAATAAGAAATTGCATAAGAGATCACCATTCACTTTCTAATTATTAACAATTAAAACACTACAAAAATGAAAAATAAATTATATTCAATTGGCGCAATTTGTATGAGCTTATTAATCGTTACAACGCTTATCCTGGTGAGTTGTAGTAAAGAATCAGAAGCAACAATTCCTCCACCTGATGGGCAATTAAAAGCAGGAAACATCACCTATACATTAGTAAAAGTTTCGAATCCAACAGCTGATCAGGCTGATGCTTACGTAAAAATTAAAGCGGCCATGGATGCAGCTGTTGCCATGTACAACAACCAAGCCAGTTTAACCAAGGCCATTACCGTACAATATGTACCTTCTGTTGCCACAGCTGATGGAAACATCAATGGTAATATCCGCTTCGGGTCTGATAGAAGTTACATGACCCAATGTACAGCCATGCATGAGATTGCTCATACGATTGGTGTAGGAACCAGTAATAAATGGTCATCGCTTATGGTTAACGGACTATGGGTTGGACCAAAAGCCCTTGCCATGATTAGAAGCATGGTTGGAGAATCCTCCACTTCAGTTATACACGGTGATAGTCAGCACTTCTGGCCTTATGGACTGAACTACAATAGCGAATGGTCTACAGTAAACGGTCAACGTAACGCAAGAATTGTTGGAGCTATGAAGGCAGACGGATTATAATATCCAAACAGTCTCTTATGCAATTTTAAAACCTTCATAAACAAATAAAAAAAAAAGGGTTTCTCAAATGTCGAAATGACTTTGAGAAACCCTTTATTGGTTTTTAATTTTTCGAAGCGTTGTCTCTTTTGCAATAACCTAACAAGTGGCAGACAGATTGTTTTTCTGCTCCTGTACCCCGAGATAAAACCACGCTACGGGACGAACTGCGTTCAAACACACAGAAACAGGCATCTTTTGTGACCATATGTTAGTGCTGGTTTTTATTTAAATCGATTTGCAAGTCAGAAGTTGCTGAGTTAAAACCAGTCAATTCTCGCGGACGAAAACTTTGGATAACCATTGGTCAATCTCTTTTTGCAAATCATTGTGGGATATAGTCTACTTGTTTTTAAGTTGTTGTCTCGCTGTATCTATACGATTCTTCTGATAATCACTAAGCTTATAAATTCCCTCAGATACTTTGCTATCAATTATTGTTTTTATTGCATTCAAAAAGGAAACATCATCAATATGAGATAATTGTTCAGCAATAATATGTCTTAATTCTATTGTACTCATATCATTAAATCATTTAAGCAAAGATACGATTTTTTAAATCCGTTACAATTTTCCTAAAGGTCTCTTTTACAATAGGCCATAAACGTTGGGCATATAAGTAGTGGCGGGTTTCGAAGCAAGTTGTAGTCAACCGGGGCAGAATCTAGAATAGAAGTACTGCCCTTGGTAACCCACAAACCCTGCCATTACTTATATGCCGTATTAGGGGTTGTTTTTATTTATCATATCCCAAATTGAATCAATATTTTTATTATTGTTTGCTATCAAATCATCTGTAATCTCATGTCTTTTTGCTAATTCTGGATATTTTTTATCCAATTGAAAGTCCTTCTTTATCTCATCAAGCGATAATCCTTGAATCTTTAATTGTTTAATATCGTTAGACAAATCAATTAAATAATCCCGAGCAAAAATAAAATCAGATTTTGCAATCTCGCCTTGATGGTTAGACAATATATGCTTTAAATCACTTGAAATAAAATTTGATAATATTGCGATTTTTCTTTGTAAATCGGCTTGAGTACAATTACCCTTTACAACTGGAAGAAAATGAGACCTACCAAAAATCTGCCCGATTATCAATGTTTTCTCTTGCGGAATAAAAATCAATGTTTCGTCATTACTGTGACCTGAATAACCAAAATATATTAGTTTAATTGTCATATCGCCCAAATCAAGCCTCATACTATCTGCAAATGTCTTTGTAGGATTTGGAATATTCACAAGCATTTCATAGTCCTTAAGCTCTTTTATTTTAGAAGTATCATTTTTGACTGACTCTTTGAGTTGATTGTATTTTTTAAGATGAAAGTCCTTTGTTTTGCGAATATTTGTCACTATGCTATCATGTCCAATTCTTGGAATATCATTGAATAGGTAATTCCCTCCAACATGACAAGCGTGTCCATGTGTATTTATAAGATATCTGTAATCTTTACGTCCAATTTTTGAATATATCAAATCATTGGATTCTTTTGTAAGCCAAGGAAAATAATATGTATCAATAAGCACCATTCCAGATTTAGAAATGATGTAAAATGATCTATGCTCCTCATTATAGCTGCATTTACAAGATAAAATTCTATCAGTAACCTGTTCAATAACACAATCCTGGGCATGTATATTTCCCAGTATTATAATCATTATGCTAATTAGAATCAATCTTTTCATTTTTATCTGATTTGAATTTGGCCGACGCTCTTAAAATGGCAACTAAACGATGGGCATATTAGTAGTGGCGGGTTTTCGAAGCAGTTCATTATCAACCGAGGTAGAAATTACAATAGAATTACTGCCCTTTATAACCCACGAACCCCGCCATTACTTATATGCCATGTGCTTGTTGCACAACTCCGAATTTAGCATTTAAATATAGTTAATTTTAACCTGTTCATAACTTTTCGATTTAGTTAATTGATATCCATACTTATATCTTGACATGAGGCTTCTAGTTTTGTAACTTACATCTGATTTATAAATCATTAGCTATGCAAGGCAAAAAAGAATACCACGAAAAACTCTTTCTGTCTTTCCAGCTGTCTCAGCGCGTGCCTGAGAACAACTT
>CAYZNC010000419.1:0-5689 GCA_964478555.1 uncultured Bacteroidales bacterium
CCTCTTTTATGTTTTTAGGCTATTAGCGATTGGGTGTTAGCGGTTAGCATTTATAAACTACCTTAAATTTTCAGCCTAGAACAAGTTGTTTGAACTGATGGCGCCAATGCCAATAGCCAACAGCTAACTGCCAACAGCCAATTATTTATGCACCTTAACTTCAATCGTTTGCCGTATATCATTAGAGGCAGCTCCTACCATAATTTTATAAATGCCGGGTTCCGCATTCCAGTTATGTTTGTTTACATCCCAAAATGCAAAATCCTTTTCCGAAAGTTTAATGGTAACCGTTTTGGTTTCGTCCGGGTTGAGCATTATTTTGCTAAATCCTTTTAATTCCTTCAACGGACGGGCTATGGATGGTTTTAATTCCTGAACATAAAGTTGAGCTACTTCTGCTCCTGCTGACTTTCCGGTATTTTTGATTTTAAACTCGATAGTAACACCTGTTTCCTTATTAAATTTCATTGCAGAGGATTTTAGTTCACTATATTCGAAGGTAGTGTAAGATAAACCATAACCGAAATGGTAGAGCGGTTGTATGTTTTTCGTTTCGTACCATCGGTAACCAATAAATACACCTTCTTTATATTCAATATTGTTAATAGGATGTGACATATTCATATCTTCATACCAACCAGAATATAGTTTTTGTCCCGCAGGGATATAAGGATATCCCGGTGAATCTTCAAATTTCTTTTCGATCGAAATGGGAAGTTTTCCTGAAGGATTGGTTTTGCCTGCCAGTATTTCTGCTAAAGCAATGTTTCCATTTTGTCCTACGTACCATGCATAAATGATACCAGCAACCTGATTATTCCAGTTGGTCATTTGAATACCTGCGCCGGTATTGAGAATGACAACAACGTTTGGATTTTTGCCGGCAATATTTAAGACTGTTTTTTCAATGTCCGGCTGTTCAAAAGGTTTATCCCATCCTTCGCTATCTTCGGTTCCAACACTTAATAAAATAATACCTGCGGCTTTAATTTGATCATCCGTTGGAGAACTGATATACTCCAATTGATCACCAAATTCTTTGGTTAACGCATCCAGCATTGTTACTTTATTGTATCCTTCCACCTGGGCGGCACCATGGCCACCTGCAATTTTCTCTACATAACTGCCGGTAAGTAATATTTTACCGGAGTTTTTTTTCAGTGGCAATATATTTTTATCATTTTTCAATAGAACAATGGCTTCGCGGGCAGTTTGTAAGGCTTTCTGTTCATGTTCCGGAAATTTTTCAAGATAAGTGCTGTCTTTTACAGGCCGATCATAAAATCCCATGGCTATACAAGTGCGCATGATGTCTTTCGCCATCCGGTTAATATCCTGTTCCGTTACTTTTTCTTCATTTAATAATCTTTGGGCATTAGTCTTAACGGTGACATCACCGATTTTTTGCATGTATGGGTGACTGGAAGGATTGCCCGGCATTTCGAGATCCTGACCCGATTTAATTGTTTTTGCCGGATCCCATGCAGACCACCAGTCGGTCATGACCAACCATTTGAAATTGAGTTGTTTTCGGAGCAGATCCGAAATAACAAACTGGCTTTGGCCAGCCCATTCACCATTTACCTGATTATAGGAAGTCATTACAGCCATAGCTCCGGCGTCGATACCAGCTTTGAAAGCGGGCAAATAAATTTCGTGCAGCGTGCGTTCGTCCACAATCGCATTGGTTGTACGTCTGTAATATTCAGAGTTGTTACACAGAAAATGTTTCAATGTAGCCATGGTTCCGGTACTTTGGACGCCTACTACATAGTTCTCAATCATGCGGGCAGCCAGGTAAGGGTCTTCGCCAAAATATTCGAAATTTCGGCTGTTTTGCGAAATGCGGTATATATTCATGCCCGGCCCCAGCAATACGGCAATATCGCCCGCCCTGCATTCCTCTCCAACGCTTCTGGCATATTCTTGTGCCAAATCGGGATTCCAGGTAGCTGACAGAGCAAGCGGACTTGGAAAGGCAGTGGACTTTTCCAGGCTTTTGTTTAATTGTTTTCGGAGATGTACCCCTTGTGTTGCATCCGACAGGTACAACAATGGCATATGATACTTTTCGAACCCTTTTATGTAGAAGGAATTATATCCACCAATAAACGAAATTTTTTCCTCCATGGTCATACGTTTCAGGATTGAATCAGCTCTTTTATCTGCTTCCTGATAACTTACCGGAGGTTGAAACGGTTTTATTTCTTTCATAGGAGAAATGGAATAAAATGTGATAAGAATGGCTGGTAAAAAAGCAAGGGTTAACAAACGGTGCGTTCTCATGTATGAATTATTAATTTATTTAAACTAGATGATGGTTATAAACGCAAACTGCAAATAATTGGTTTAGATAAAATACTTGAATCTTTTACAGGAGCTTTCAAACCTGCTTTACCCTGGCATTATTTCTAATTATTTTAAAAATTGTGCGGTTGTTTTTACCGTAGCATAAAAATAATTTAATGCAGCTAAAAAGGCTTTCTGAACTTCAGGGGCTGCGACGGTTGCCCCATTTATTTCCAAATTTTTGGTGGAACAAGCATCGCCAATGATGGTGCAGTTAAATCCGAAATCTTTGGCTGCCCGGGCTGTGGCGTCAACACACATGTGAGTCATCATGCCACAAATAACCAAATCAGTTATATTATTTGATGTTAAGAAGGTAAGCAATTCAGTATCTCTGAAGCTATTGGGATAATGTTTTACAAAGACTTTTTCCTCCGCTAGCGGTTGTACTTTAGGGTGAATTTCTACACCATGGGTATTTGGCAGAAAGAAGGTTGCATCGGGCCTTACCGCAATATGTTGAATAAAGATAACGGGCATGCTGCTTTTTCTGAATTTAAGCAGTATTTGCCGGGCATTTTCACAAGCTTGATCTGAGCCGATAAGGGTGTTTGTGCCACCTTCGAAATAATCGTTTTGAACGTCGATGATAATAAGCGCTTGATTCATAACATGATTAAAAAATAAATTAGTTTTAATGAAGTGCTATTGAGTTTGTTAAATATGCAGATACAAATATAGCCAATTGCGGGGATTAAATTAAATTTCCGTAATTGGCTATTTAGGATTTGCACTACGACTCCGTTCAGTGTAAGGGTTACGTTTAGCTCAAAGCAACAAATGAAAAAGACCTCAAAGGTTTTCAAAACCTTTGAGGTCTGCGGAGCCTTCGGACCCTGCGTTCAGCTTATTTTATTATTCGTTTGTAGTAAAAACTATCGGATTTAATTTCCTTTGCATACCATCCGGTCCAACCACGATTATATCTTCAAACATGATTTTTTGATTTTTAACCAGCGATTTGATCAAATCAATTTGTTGGTTGGTAAATTTATTTGATTTTGAAATCTCTCCAATACCTTTATTAGAATCAGGAGTAGCTGTACTCAATACAAATGAAACTACACTAAATTTGATGTCAAAATCAAAATTTAATAAGTCCACCATGATGCCACCAGCATCCAACAAGTCCTTTTTGGATATTTCTCCGCTGGTTTTAATTTTTCCGGTAGCCATTTTAATGGCTGCAATGGGGTCCGGTACAGCTTTTACCCGAAACCTGGTTTTTTGAATTTCTTTTCCCTTGCTGCTTACGGTAACAGTAGCTGAACCAATAGTCTTTGGCTTGATAATATATTCTCCGTTGCCTCCTGTAATGGTTCCATTATCAATGGTAACTTCTAACTCTGATGCTTCAACTCCTGATGCGGCGATTCTCATTGGATTATCGGCACCAAGATAAAGAACATTCATGCGAACAGGTTCAACGGCCGCAACTACATTGGTTTTGCTTTGACCGTTAACACAGGCTATTCCCAAAAAAAGAATAACAGCAACCGGTACTAAAGCTAAAATTTTTAACTTTGTTTTCTGATTAAATTTACTTTTAGTCATCATAATCATTCGTTTTTTAATTAATGAGTGATTGAAACTTGAAGAAAGGCAGATGAGTCTTTCTTCGGTTACCTGATTAATGAGGAGTGCTTGGTACTTGAGCTTGTCAATTCCGGTACTTAGTGCTCCTTCATCTGCTAAATATTCATGCACCAGTTGTATCGAATTCCGCATCATCCAAACTAAAGGATTAAACCACATCACGGCCGCTAGCAGTTCAATCAAAATCAAATCGACAGAATGGTATTGGGAAGCATGAATTTTTTCGTGAGAAATTAATTGATCTTTATCTTCCTTCAGAACAGTATCAGGATTGATAAAAATCCAATTAAAAAATGAGAATGTGTTCCTGTATTGCTTATTGTATATCACTAAACAATTATCCAATTTCAATTTTTCCGCTTTAACATACTGAAATAAAAGCCTGATTATTTGCGCTAAAATACGGGTAATAAGCAGTATTGAAATGATCAGATAAAGCTTTTTTAAAAGTGCCGTCCAATTTATTTTGGTTTGATTTGAAATAATTTCCTTGTTAGACACAGGAAAGTTATTAGCTGGCCCGACAGCATGTTTTTCTATAGATTTAGCAGTAGTTGTGGTTTCAATCGTTTTTTGATTTTTATTGAAATAAACTCTTATTTTAAAACTGCTAAAAGGTATTAAAAACGATAAGAGAATAGACACCAACAGGTAAATACGCAGTTGTTTAAAATTTGTCTCATTTTTGGAAATCAGTAAGTAAACGCCATAAAAAAGGCTTAAACATGCCGAAGAAATCAGTAGGTATTAAATTTGCATGAGAAATATTTTTATTTAAGTTATTGTTTCCAGTCCGTCTGTCCACCGGGAACTATCCTCGACCCCAAAATGGTAAAGCATAACGGCTGTTATTTCTTTTGATTGCTAATTTCTTTTTCCAACATTTCTTTTAATTCTTCCAGTTCGTGAATACTTACGTCTTTGTTTTTTACAAAATGGGACATTAACTGATTTAGCGAACCATTGAATAATCCTTTGAAGGTTTCCTTTAAAACCATCCCTGCATAATCCTGTTTGGACACTGCGGCATAGTAAACATAAGTTTTACCATAGGCTCTGTGCGAGGCATAACCTTTTTTCTCCAAAACTTTAATTACGGTTGCTACTGTATTATACGCAGGCTTTGGGTCCGGTAACGCGTTAAGGACATCGCTAACAGCTCCGTCTTTTATTTCCCAAAGTGCTTTCAGAATATCTTCCTGTGCTTTTGTAAGTTCTTTCATCTTAATTAATATTTGAAACAAATGTACTACATTTTTTGAATTAAAACTATAGTTATAGTATTTATTTCAAAATAATAGTTTGAAACTAACGGACCATCGTATTGTGATATTCGGCCTCCATCCCGCGAAATTTTAACGAAAAACAACGAAGCGAATCTTTTTGAAAACCTTCAGCAATAGATTCTCTTCTACTTTGTCATACCTCGACTACCGTCATTCCGAGAGTCTACCCTAAATAAATGAGTCATAATGCAAAGATGACAGGGAGAATATTTACTAGAAAGAGAAGTTGAGGGCAAATGCTTTGGTAACACTGGGAAAGCAAGGCGTAATTGTGTTAACTTTTAGTGAATTTTGGTTTGATATGCCAGCCCTACGGGTGGGGTGTTAAAAATGTTTTTTATTTTTCGTTCCATTTTTGCACAATCTTAAAACTAATAACAGGTTTT
This sequence comes from uncultured Bacteroidales bacterium, assembly GCA_964478555.1. Taxonomy (GTDB): domain Bacteria; phylum Bacteroidota; class Bacteroidia; order Bacteroidales; family JAAUTT01; genus JAAUTT01. Next base: position 5,618 of record CAYZNC010000419.1, read on the forward strand.
AAATCAGTACTGTATAAAAGTCCCCTTTAGGGGATTTAGGGCATAGCCGTCAAGCTAAGAGGATGTAAATGA
>CAYZNC010000420.1:0-5639 GCA_964478555.1 uncultured Bacteroidales bacterium
ATTCATATGCAAACATTTCCCATATGTAAGCGATGAAGAATGGAATTCGTGGAGGTGGCAAATCAAAAACAGTTATACCACGTTCAAACAACTGAACCAGATTGTCGATTTACAACGGGTAACCGAAGAAGAATCGATTGTGAATCCTGAGAAACTTCCCCTTCGGATTACCCCCTATTATGCAAGTCTATTGGAAGGCACCGACGCCAACAATCCAATAGTCAGAGGTGTAGTTCCGAGCATCAAAGAGATGCAATCGTCATCAGGTGAAGCCTCTGATCCATTAAACGAGGAGAACTGTTCACCGGTTCCAAATGTTGTGCATCGTTATCCTGACAGGGTATTGTTTTTGGCAACCGGATTTTGCTCAACCTACTGCCGGTATTGTACCCGGTCGCACATGGTGGCAAAGGACAAAATGCACTATGGAAAAGCTGCCTGGCAGCCCGGATTAGAATACATACGTAATAATAAAAATATTCGTGATGTGCTCATATCGGGTGGCGATCCACTCACTATGCCCGAAGCTCATTTAGAGTATCTTTTGGAAACTTTGCGTAATATTCCGCATGTCGAAATTATAAGGATAGGCACTAAAGTACCTGTGGTATTGCCACAACGTATTACCAACAGTTTTGTAAATATGTTACGGAAGTACCATCCATTATTTATGAGCATCCATTTTATGCATCCGTCGGAGTTAACCCCGGAAGTGAATGAAGCCTGCACCAAACTGGCAAATGCCGGGATACCATTGGGAAGCCAAACCGTCTTATTGAAAGGTATCAACGATTCGGTACCAGTGATGACCGAGCTAATGCAAGGACTTTTACGCAACCGGGTACGTCCGTATTATATCTATCAATGCGACCCCATTCTTGGTTCAGGACATTTCCGTACCTCAGTAGAAAAAGGGTTGGAAATCATCAAAGGCATGAGGGGATTTACCAGTGGTTATGCCATTCCCCATTTTGTGATTGATGCTCCCGGCGGTGGCGGTAAAATTCCACTTTTACCTGAATATTATTTAGGGCGTGAAGGGGATAACGTAGTCCTTCAAAATTATGAGGGCAAACGATTCTATTATCCCGATGTGATCAAAACGGATGAATGAAAGAACCGTGAATTAATCATTCTAGCTATCCTCATTGAGGGTAGCTTTTTATTTTGTTTGAAGGAGATTTAAGATTTGAGCATTTGTTCTATCAATACTACCTACGACTCAAATCCAATCATCTATTATTTTTTAGTAAAAAAAGAAAATAGCATTGACTTACGAACTGCGCACCGATTACCTGAAAGAGGGTTATACGATGGAAGAAACGGCCGAATTCGATAAGGAAGAAACCATTGCCGGTCTTGAAGATGCTTTGCATAAACTGAATCACCATACCGAACGGATTGGGCACGCCCGGAAACTTATGAAGGAACTATTGGGCGGCAAGCGCTGGGATATCGTTTTTAATATATGTGAAGGGATGTATGGCGATAGCCGCGAATCGCTGGTACCAGCTCTTTTAGATGCTTACCAAATTCCTCACGTGTTTTCTGGAGCAGTTACATTGGGCATCTCATTGAATAAAGCTTTTGCCAAACAAATTATCCGCGATGCAGGCATCAATACTCCCCCCTTTATGGTGGTTAATCAACCTGCCGATGTAAAACAGTGTCAACTGACTTTCCCATTATTTGCCAAGCCCATTGCCGAGGGAACGGGTAAAGGCGTTGAAGATCGTTCAGTGATCAATACTCCCGAGCAATTAGTTGAAATATGCCTATATCTTTTAAATAAATTCAAACAACCCGTACTGATAGAAGAATACCTGCCAGGACGAGAATTTACCGTAGGGGTGGTTGGCAATGGCCCTGATGCCATTGTGGTAGGAGCCATGGAGGTTATATACGGCGATGGGATAAACAACGTCTATTCCTATTCCAATAAAGAAAATTACGAAGGCCGGATTCATTACATACCAGTCACCGGCGAATGGCTCGAACAATGCACTGATATTACACTCAAAACATGGAATGCACTGAAGGTACATGACGGCGGACGAGTGGATGTGAGGGTAGACCGGTTTGGAAAGATAAGTTTTATCGAAATAAACCCCCTCGCAGGTTTGAACCCTATCCATTCCGACTTACCTATCCTTTGCCGTATGAACGGCATCGAATATCCACAATTGATTGGAATGATTATGGATGCAGCCATTAAACGCATACAAACAAACAATGAAAAAAAATAGGAAGGTTATCATCCTGCATAATTCAGTTGATGCAGACTGCAATCCCGATGAAACCGATGTATTGCACCAGGTTGAATTAGTTCAGGAAGCATTGACTGCTTTAGGTTACCAGCCCAAAGCTTTTCCATTGAGCAACAACCTGAAAGATGATATGGAGCGGATAAGAATTATAGGACCTTTGTTTGTATTCAACCTGGTGGAATCCGTTTTTGATAAAGGGGAACTATTGTATGTGGGTCCTGCCCTATTGACCGCTATGAAAATTCCGTTCACAGGTGTCCCGGTTGAAGGACTGTTTATTACTACCAATAAAGTGCTAACCAAAAAAATATTAAAATATCAGGGAATACCCACTCCCGACTATTTTAGCGTAGAAGAGGCATTTCGTCTAAAGCCGAATACCCGTTACCTGTTAAAGCCTACAAGCGAAGACGGCTCGGTGGGGTTGGACGAAGATGCCGTATTTACTACAGAAGAAAAAATAAAAATTGAAAAAATCGCACAACTTCCATCTTCTCATTATTTTATCGAAGAGTTTGTAGAAGGACGGGAATTTAACCTAAGTGTTTTAGGGGGAAAGAACAACATAGAGGTGCTTCCGCCTGCCGAAATGCTTTTCCATAATTTTCCCCAGGGAAAACCCCATATGCTGGGCTATAAAGCTAAGTGGGATGAATCGTCGATGGAGTATAAAAACACCACACGCTCCTTTGACGGATTGTCGCCCGAATCAAATTTATACCAGGAATTGGTGCGGCTGTCGCGTGAATGTTGGGAATGCTTCGGACTGAAAGGTTTTGCCCGCGTCGATTTCAGGGTGGACGAAAAGGATGACCCCTATGTGATTGAAATCAATGGAAACCCCTGTATTTCGCCCGATAGCGGTTTTATTGCGGCTGCACACAGAGCAGGTTTATCAAACCAAGATGTCATTGGAAGGATTATTGAAGAAATAACAGGGTAGGACAAGTAAGTTCAGATGTTTGAAGGGGTTTAGAAGTTCAAAAGCTTTCATAATTACCTGAACACCTGAACTTTTGAACATCTGAACAAATTAAAAAGCAAAGATAATTTTTATAGCATGATCGAATTTCGGACACAACTTATTCCAGGCGATAGTGAAGCCATTGCGGAGATGCTCGAATCGACCGGATTTTTCCACTCGTATGAAATTGATGTTGCCAAAGAACTTTCGGATATAAATCTTGAAAAAGGGGCCGAAGCCTCAGGTTATTATTTTATTGTGGCCCACGAATTGGAAAAGATGTTGGGCTACTGCTGCTATGGGCCTAACCCCTGTACCGAATCTAGTTATGATTTGTATTGGATTGCTGTGTCTAAAAACGAGATGAAACGCGGCATTGGGCGCAAACTGATGACGCTGTCCGAACAATCGGTGATTAAGTTGGGGGGCACCATTGTTTGGGTGGAAACCTCGGGACGCGCCATTTATGAACCCACCCGTGCGTTTTATTTGGCTATTGGCTATGAAAAAGTTGCCGTAATGCCCGACTTTTATGCTCCGGGAGATGATAAGGTAGTATTTATGAAGCGGGTGGGGTAAGAACATTCTGACTCAGACACTCGACTTTATAGACAGACTCTATTTAGCAGGTATTAATGAGAAGTATCGATTGATCATTCCAAGAAGTTCGCTATCAGAGTAAGGTTTGGCGATGTAGTCGTCGCAACCGGCCTTCAGTATTTCATCTTTTTCGTAGTCGAGGGCGTAAGCGGTTTGCGCAATTATAGGGATTTTTCCGTTAATCGCTTTGATCTTTTTGGTAGCTTCGTAACCATCCATAATTGGCATGCGAATATCCATTAAAACCAGATCGATATCTTCACGTTTCTTCAGATATTCGCAGGTTTCCAAACCGTTTTTTGCCCATAACAGGTGTATACTTGTCCGGGAGAGAACGTTCGCAATGTATTTAAAGTTGGTGGGCTCATCCTCTGCCACCAGTATAATTTTGTTCGTCCAATTGTAAGAATCAGCCCGGGTCTCTGAATTCTTTTCGGTAATGTATTCAATCGAGCTTTCATCTTTATCATAGGGAAGCGTAAAATAAAATACGGATCCTTTGTTGAGTTCGCTATCTACCCATATTTTTCCTCCAAGAAGCTCTACCAGGCGTTTTGAAATAGCCAAGCCAAGGCCTGCTCCTCTGTAAAGTTTATCAGCACCTACATTTTCAACCTTTCTGAACCTTTCAAATATAAAGCTTCTAGCATCCTCATTAATTCCAATGCCGGTGTCCTGTACATAAATAACAATATAATTTTTCCCTTCGTATTGTTTAATGCTAAAACCAAATTCAATAAACCCTTCATCAGTAAATTTCAAGGCATTCTCAAGCAGGTTCACCAAAATCTGATGAAGTTTAATAGGATCGGTTTCAACAGATAAACAGTTGTTCTTTAATTCAGGGCTAAGCATCAGTTTGATGTGCGTTTTGTTCATCAACGTTTTTTGCTCCTCGTATTGGGTAATGATGTCCGAAACAAGCTGGCGGAGATTCGTGGGTTTTATATTAAGGGTTAATTCTCCAGCTTCAATTCTTGAAATATCGATAATCTCATTGATTAAATTAAGCAAATACTGACTACTTGAGATAATAATTTCGACAAACTCATCCTTCTCAACCTCTGTTCTGCCCTCTTGCTTAAGCAAATATGAAAAACCCATAATGGCATTCATGGGAGTACGGATCTCGTGCGAAAAATTAGCAAGAAAAGCAGATTTCAATTTATCTGATTGCTCAGCTTTTTCTTTGGCAGCAATTAAATCGACGGTACGTTCCTGAACCAAAAACTCAAGGTGGGTCCGGTGTTTTTCAAGTTCTTCATTTTGCATGCCAATCTGGTCTCTTTGAAGTTTGGCCAAATCCCGCTGCTCTTCTATTTCTTTTTTTTGTTTAAGAATTTCATTGGTACGATCTCTTACCTTTTGTTCCAGGTTTTGGTTGGCTTCTTTAAGATTTTCGATAAGATTTCTGTTTTCTGCCGAAATATTATAAGACCACAAAGCATTGTCAATAATTAGCTTTAACTCATCTTTATCCCAGGGTTTTGTAACGTATTTAAATATTCTCCCCTTATTAATGGCTTTAATAATAGCTTCAATATCGCTATAACCTGTGAGTATAATACGAATAGTGTCGGGATAAAGATCGGCAGTGATTTCAAAAAAATCAACACCACTCATTTCAGGCATGCGTTGATCGGCTATAATAAGCTTAATTAAATTATTGCTTAGAAGCTCAAGACCTTCTTTGGCAGATTTAGCAATAAAAATTTCATAATGCTTTTTAAAAAGGAATTGGAAACCACGCAGGTTATCTACTTCGTCGTCAATGTATAATATAGGTTCCAATTGGTCTTTCATAGATG
>CAYZNC010000421.1:0-4982 GCA_964478555.1 uncultured Bacteroidales bacterium
CGCTCATATTACATTGTTTATAAAATCTCTAAGATTTAGGTGACGAAGTCAGGAAGATACCTGCCAGTTTTATCTACATATCGCAAAACTGCTGATGACATGAAAGCAATATTATATTTGCTAATTAAGCTTTTAACCTCATCGACAGTTTTGCATTCTTGCATTATTTTTTTTTGTAATTCTAGAGATGTTATTTTCAGTTTACCTACTGTATCAACAACAATTCTATTAGATTGAGTAAAGCCATCGTAAACCAGACCAGCTTCATTCATGCCTCCTTGAGGGAAAAGATTATCAAACCCTACATAAACAACTCCATAATTCTTTACCTGGCTCAAACCAAATCCTGGTATTAGGATTCGATTGGTCTTCATTGTTGCCAAAAATTGTTACCCCGTTTTTGGTAACTTTAATCATACTGCCCCCAAAACAATCATTGTAGTTAATAATTGTAACAGTTAAAAGTAAAATTATGGATATTATTCTGTTCGCTATCATTGTGTGTGGTTTTTAAATGTTTGCTAAACGTTGGGCATATGTTTTGTTGGAAAGCCACAGAGCGCTTCACTATCACGGTATACCAACCTTAAATAGTAGCAATGCCTTTGAAATTAGCACTTCAACCCCAATAAAATATATGCAGTGTTAGGTTGCGTTATTTTTTTAAATCTTTCATTTTCAAATTATAATGGGGATAATCAACAAATCCAACTTCAGATATGTTTTTTAAATAGCCCATATCACCGTCTTCTACTTTCATCCCAATCATAGCACTTTCAAGTTTGGGCAAATCTTTTAAGAAAGATATGCTTGCTAGATTCCCAGTTTTTCCAAATCTAATTTTTTTAAGAGACACGCTTTTCTTAATTGCAGAATAATCAGTCAAATTTTTTGCTCCAAAAATGTCAATAATTTCAATTAGCTTATTATTTACTGAAATACCGTCTAGTGACAGTAACTTGCTTGCCGAATCGATGTGTAATTCTTTAAGGTTTATCAATCCTTCTAATCCCTTTAAATTTGCAATTCCTGTTTTGTATAAAGACAGATATTGCAGATTCTTTAAATCTTTTAGTTCATGTAGATCAGTTTTACTAAAATTATCAAGCCACAACCAGAATAAGTTAGTACATAGTCCAATATTTATAGTATTCCTATTATATGTAGTACCAAGAACTTCTAATCTTTGAAATTTACTAAAATCAAACGGCTTATTTATTCGATCAACTGCAAATACCCTTAGATTGGTTAATATATCCAATGGACTTAAGTTAAGATCAGCTTGCAGTATATATACACCTTCAATAAATGGTAGATCTTTCAAAAAATCAAGGTTATTAACACTGAAATAGGAAGGATTTATAGTTATACTTCTAATTCCATTTTTTTCAAGGAAACTACTAATATTTTTCAGCTTGTTAGGATTAATAATTAATCTATCACCTAGTATAGATTGCACTCCTTTCCCTTCTTTAAAGATTAACTGACCATCTTTAAAATAAGTCGGAGTTTTTAGGCTATCTCTATGAAAATTATTCTTAATCCAATCAATTATATGCATAGCGTCTTTTTATAATGCAACTAAAACGATGGGCATATGAGTAGTGGCGGGATTCGAAGCAGTTCATTGTCAACCGAGACAGAAACTACAATAGAAGTACTGCCCTTGGCAACCTATAAACCCCGCCATTACTTATATGCCGTGTTAGCGGCTGTTTTTATTTTCAAGGTCTAGTGTTTCTATCATCTTTTCTAATTCTTTAACTTTTTCTTTTTGATTAGGATTGCCATATCGTCCTTTTTCTAACAATAATTCTTTGTCAAGTCGTGTTTTCATTAACCCCTTTGAGTTTTCCGAAATTGGATTTTTGTCGCTTGATAGAATTGCCAAAAGTGAATACAAGTTGTCGTAACTGTCAATTAGTTCTCGTTCATTGTATTCTTTGACGTCTGTGAAAATTTGATTGGCAACTAAAAACAATAAATGCAAAGGCATTTGATAGTATTCAGAGTTGTCAATATGGGAAAATCTGTCTTGCGTCAAAATGTGGTTCAGTAATTCTTTGAAAAATTTTTCTTTCTCATTTTTGTCATTAAATGCAGATTCATTTTCAAATAGTAATGCAACTCCTTAACAAATGAAAGATTCCTTTATTAATGGCGAAAAATCAATTTTTGAAGGCTTCCAACCTTGATGAATAGTTTTGAATTTACTGATTAGCTCTTTTGCTTTTTGAATAGGGTTATCTTGTTGGCTAATTATAAATCCTAATCCTTTTAAAGCTGACCAATAAGGTTCTGCATATGTCCTGTCCCAAAAGGGATTGCGAAGAACTTCACTATCAAGATACAATGAAATTGTTGCGGGTGATGAACTTTGCATACCACTAATGCCCTTTTTTTGGCTATGCATGTTAGCAACTGGCCTTTTTTATTTTTGGTTTCTATCGACAAATATAATCAATCTTTTTAATCGAAGTACTGCCCTATCATGGTACGTATCTAATACGTGGTAACTGGTTGCCTTGTTTAAAACTGCCGATGCTGCTTTGGCAAACATGGATGCTGCGGTTGAAATTATACGGCTGACTCAGGTTAACTTTTACAATGGATATAAAAGTGCCAGAAAAGTTATTGATACTGGCGGTAGTTCGTTTTCGGTAAAGGAATGGTTACTGATGCAAAAACTGGACTTCCGATAAAGGGTGTTACGGTTTCGTTTGTATTAATTGACGGAACGGCAAAAGCAAAAACCGCAAATAGCAAGCCCGATGTAGTGAAAAAGACTGCCGACAAAGGCGGGTTTAATATTATAGGCTTGGCTTCTGGAACGTACATGGTTATTTTGAAAAAAGCTGGTTATGCAGACCAAGTGGTTACGATTAGCGTGAACGATGGCGAAATGACTGTATTGAATGTTGTGTTAGAAAAATCATAATTTAACTTTTAGCTAAAGCCGAACGGCATGGAAACCTGTTTAAAAGCCCCAACAGTTGTTACTGCGGGGGCTTTAGTTTTTAAAAACTGTCTTAGTCTTTTAGGTGAATAACAAATCAAAGACGCTTTATTGAACTTTACTTCGTTTTGCTAAACAAATTATCTAAGTACTTTAATTACAATATTGCCAATTAAATTACCTTGAATTGTATTTGTTGATTGTTTTTTGAAAGTAATGCTTGTATTCACACTTGGGTTAAAGATAAAATCAACAACTTCATTATGATAATTCCTGTCATTTCCTGATTGGCCAAAATACATTGGGTTACCATTGAAATAGTAAGCATCAGTTTCATTATAAAACATAAAAGTATAAGCTTCAGCAGCAGTATTATAAATCTGAACCACAGCAGTTATTTCATAAATCGTGTTTGCTGTTAAAGCAATTGTAGTACCTCCAGTTATAGACAAACCATTAGCGCTCATTATAGATAAATTTTGTGCACCAACAACAATGGCATTGCTTATGTTTACAGACGCATACGTAAGAGCAGATGCAGAAATATTTGTTCCGTTAACTTTAAAATTACCTGTAACGTTAACATCACCAGCAACATCTAGTTTGTAATTTGGAGCTATTGTTCCAATTCCAACATTACCTACATCAGAAATCCTAACTTTCTCGGTTAAAGAACCACCAGAATTACGCGTTGAGAAAGCAAGAGCAGAAGGCCAGTTGCCTGAATTTGCACCTGTTGATATTATATTTCCAATAGTGCCAGTTAATCCACCAATTTTGTATGCCTGAAAAACAAGTCCATTATAATCAGCAAAGGGAGTATTATCGTAAGCCGTAGCTTGACCTGCAATAGCAACAGCACCAGAAGCGTAAGTAATATTATTCCCTGCGGTAGTCCATTGGCTAGTAGGAATAGTAGGTTTATTTTTGATATAATCATCCGCTGTATTTGTTACTTGATTCCAATCTGCTTGCACGTTTACTTCTGCACCATCGGCTACGCCAGCTAGCTTTGTTTTTTCAGTTGTTGTATAATCATTTGTTGATAAGTCTTTGCCTGTTACTTTATCGACTTTTAAATTTAAAGATGTTGTAACCGATGATGTAGTTGCTAAACCACTTAAATCTTGGTCGCCTGTGTTGGTGCCAGAAATTGCTGCAAGTTTTGTTTGCTCTGCGGTTGTATAATCATTTGTTGATAAGTCTTTGCCTGTTACTTTATCGACTTTTAAATTTAAAGATGTTGTAACCGATGATGTAGTTGCTAAACCACTTAAATCTTGGTCGCCTGTGTTGGTGCCAGAAATTGCTGCAAGTTTTGTTTGCTCTGCGGTTGTATAATCGTTTGTTGATAAGTCTTTGCCTGTTACTTTATCGACTTTTGTTGATAAGCCAGCAACGCTTTCGGCTGTCTTCGCATTTAAGGCGTAGGGCACGCTTAACAATTGGCTTGTACCCATATCAACGCCACCAATGGCAACTTTAACGAAGTATGTGCCTGTACTCCAGTCGATGTTGGCAAAGGTGCCAGTTGTTGGAGTTCCATTGCCTAAATCGAGGTTAACAAGTCCATATGCATTGGTTGTTGCGCTATGGGTTTCGGAATAAACGGCTGTTCCGCTTGCGCTGCCTTGTAAAATACTTATGTTAATGCTTACGGCTGTGCTTGCTTTAACATTGCCTGAACCATCACGCAACACGGCCTGATATTTAAAACTTTGTGGTGCTTGCGCAAATATGCTGGCTGCTAATAGAACTACTGCTACGAATGTGTATATCTTTTTCATGTTGTTATCTTTTTAGTTTGCTTTAATAATTTTAAACGACTTTACCTCTTTTTGCCCATTGAACACTTTTAGTATATAGCTCGCACAACTTAACCCCGAAAAAGGGACGCTAGTTTCTGTGCTTTCGAGCTGCTTAATGGCAATGGTTTTGCCGTTAATGTCGTATAGCACGTAACGTAAGCCTTTAACTTTGTCTGAACTCACACTGAGCTTTACAAAATCAGTAGCCGGATTTGGAA
>CAYZNC010000421.1:4992-5631 GCA_964478555.1 uncultured Bacteroidales bacterium
CCTCAATGGTATAGCCTAAATCGGTTATCACGTTGATGGCTGTAATCACGAGCTTGGTTTGCTGAAATCCTTGTGTAAGGGTTGTGCCGGAAGCTGTGAAGGTTTCGGTAACAATCTCACCAATAGTGTAAGAGATACCGCCGGAGGCAGTTTGGCTGGTTGCCCCCGCCGTGGCAACCACTTGTTGGGCATGCACTGTTGTGCAACTCAACATGAAAAGAAAAACATACAGAGTTTGCTTCATAATTGTTTGAATTTAATTACCTATTTACTTTGATTATTCATATTAGACCGAATAAATAAAGCTATGAATAACAAGCTTGCAAAACGTTATAATATCGTTGGAATGAATCATGTGAGGAGATGATATGTGTCAACGGATAATTGTTTGGTTTGGTGAAAAATTGTTGTATATTAAAGAATAGGGATTTATCAGGTTGCAATAAACTATACACGAAGCGGTGCGGTGGCAAGAAAAGCAGTGTATGGCAGCGAAGGGACGGTTGCAGGGATGCGCGGCCATTCTCTGCTTGAAAAAACCATTGAAGATGCTATAGATAAACCTTATTACGATCGGATGCACTAACGTATGCAAACGAAAAAAGCAAAGATCATGCGAAAGCTGCGACAAAGTACAGT
>CAYZNC010000422.1:0-5591 GCA_964478555.1 uncultured Bacteroidales bacterium
TTATGATACATCACCTGGGTTTCAATTCTGCCAAACGAATAGGTTCCGGTATTTTTTGTAAGAAGAGGAACAAGGCGATAAGCGAACCCCTCTAACTGCAAATAATTACCAAGGCCTATGATACCTTCCTGGTTAGGTGCTACGTAATATACCGGTCGTTCCCATTGATTATTTGCAAGGATATCCATGATGATTAGTTCGCTTTTTGAGATATAATTGCCTTTAATGCTGAAGTTAATACCAGGTAATACTTGGCTTACGAAATCTTTATTAACGATACCATCGGAAATTACCTTCTTCTTATCTACGGGAAGGGTAAAGTTATGCGAATAGAAATACTCTATCGTGTCAGTGCCGGCAATAAATTTATTTTGCAGACTATCACTTGCCGCAAATGCGACAGCTTTTTTTAAATCGATGGTGTCTTTCGTTTTTTCAACAAAATAGATGTACTCCCGTTTTCCTTGACGAAACTTATTGGAAGTTAGTGATATGGGCAGCGGAGCTGATTCGTAGGCCCTCATTTTCATTTGATTAATATACCAATCTGTTCCCAATAGCGAGATATTTACAACTTTAACATCGGTACGGATACCTTCAACTTCCTGTAAATACCATAAAGGAAAGGTATCGTTATCACCATTCGTAAACAAAATGGCATTGGAAGCACATGAATTCAAATAATCAAAAGCTACATCGTGTGCAGTATATCGTCCGGAGCGATCGTGGTCATCCCAATTTTGTGAAGCCATAACCAAAGGCACTGCCAGGAAAGAAGCAACAATTGCCGTTATCGCGGCGTTTTTCGACGAAATGAACTTTTTTAATAATTCTACTATAACAAGCACTCCTAACCCAATCCATATGGAAAAAGCATAAAATGATCCCACATATGCATAATCTCTTTCGCGCGGTTGTAACGGAGTTTGATTGAGATACAGGACTATGGCGATTCCTGTCATGAAGAACAATAGTGAAACCACTGCAAAGCCACGTTTATAGCGAATTACCTGATAGAATATACCTAAAAAGCCTAACAATAATGGTAAGCAGTAATATTTATTCCGTCCTTTGTTTTCCTTCATGTAGGTTGGCAGCTTATCCTGGGGACCATAAAAATAATTGTCGATCCAGCGGATGCCAGAATACCAGTTTCCGCAGAGTATCCCGTTGTTACCTTCCATCTCATTTTGCCTCCCTGCAAAATTCCATAGAAAATACCGGAAATACATATATCCCAGCTGATAAGTAAAGAAAAAGGTTAGATTCTCGCTAAAAGTTGGACAGTTGACGGCTACCTTTTCTCCATTCTTATTAATAACGATAGTTTTTCCCTTGATAAATCCCCATTGTTTATAAACATTTATGTGTTCATTATTGCGACTGTACATGCGCGGGAAAAAGGTCATAAACCTTGAGTCATATTCATATTTATCATCGCGGTATGATATCACATACTTTCCATTTTCTTTTATATAATAGGGCTTGCCTTGTTTGATTTCGGTTATCGGAGCATTATAACCGGGCCCATATAAAAGAGGGTTGTCGCCATATTGATCGCGGTTGAGGTAGGAAAGAACGTCAAATACATTATCAGGATTACCTTCGTCCAAAGGAGGGTTGGCGGACGACCGTATAACAATCATTGCATAAGAACCATAACCAAGAATAATCATGGTTAACATTAACAAGATCGTATTAGCCATTACCTTTCTTTTTGCATAGGTAAACCAAAGTCCACCCACTAATACGATGATTAGCAAAGCAACATAAAAGATAATTCCTGAATTAAAAGGTAATCCATACCTGTTTACTAATGAAAGTTCGAAGGATTCTGCCAAACTTATAACTCCTGCGATAATTCCAAATTGTACAAAAGCCAGTGCCACAAATGAAATTAAAGAGGCAGCGATAAAACCTAAGATAGTAGGTTTGTATTTTTTAAAATAATAAATCAGAATAATGGCAGGAATAGTAAGCAAATTTAAAAGATGCACACCTATGGATAATCCCATGAGATATGCAACAAGAATAAGCCAGCGGTTGGCGCGAGGTCCATCGGCATCTTCCCATTTAAGAGCTGCCCAAAAAACTACGGCAGTAAACAATACAGAGGTGCCGTAAACCTCTGCTTCAACAGCAGAAAACCAAAAGGTATCGGAAAATGTAAAAGTGAGTGCCCCAATAAAACCTGCTCCAAGTACAGCTAATAATTTACCCGTATCAAACGGGTTTTTGCCTATAATCATTTTACGGGCAATGTGCGTAATGGACCAGAACAAAAACAGAACAGCAAATGCACTGGCCAAGGCCGACATGGCATTGATCATCATAGCCACTTTAGTTTTATCGGTGGCCAAAAGCGAAAATATCTTTGCCATCATCACAAATAATGGAGCTCCGGGGGGATGTCCAACTTCAAGTTTATAGGAAGAAGCGATAAACTCTCCGCAATCCCAAAAACTAACTGTTGGCTCTAACGTTAAAAAATAAACGGATACGGCAATGGCAAAGCAGGCCCATCCAACAATATTATTCCATTTTCTAAACTGGTGCATTTCCGGCAGATTTCACATATAGGTTGATAAAGATAAAGTTTTTTCGGATTTATTTTCGGGTATCGGGTTCAAGCCTTTTGCAGATATTCCCAAATTCCTTATTTTTAACCAAATTTCAGCATATGGCAAAGCAAAAAAATTCAGGCGGCATCGTTTATTCCACAGATCCTAATTATCAATACCAGAATAGCGAAGAAAGCAGTGCAACGGTACCTCCCCAGCAGCAGAATTTAAAGGTTTGGCTTGACAAAAAACACAGAGGTGGCAAGATGGTTACCCTGATCACTGGGTTTGCAGGTAAAGAAGAAGATATGGAGGCGCTTGCCAAAACCTTAAAATCGAAATGTGGTGTTGGGGGTACTGTAAAAGATGGCGAAATCCTGATACAGGGCGATTTTAGGGACAAGATATTGTTGATGTTGGCCGATATGGGGTATAAGGCGAAAAAGGCGGGGGGATGATTTTAGGATTTTATTTTACCGCAAAAACATGAAGACGCAAAGGATTGAACCGTGGTATAATCTCATGGGTAAATTATTATGCTACAACGGATTTTAACTGCCTCTATTCATTTATCTGATTCAAAGCAATCAAAGATATTTAAAAAAAACATCAGTGAATCAAACCGTCTTACTTTTCATTAAAATAAATAGATGGAAATTTGGCAGGATTTCTCTCATGCATAATGTTATATAAAGCTTCATAGATAGTTTCCACATTTGGTTTTGAGAAATAATCTCCATCCGTACCATAAGCAGGACGGTGTTCCTTTGAAGAAAGCGTTTTAGGCGGAGCATCGAGGTAATAAAAAGCTTCCTGCTCCTCTACAACCTTTTGCATCATATAAGCTGTTGCACCTCCCTTAACATCTTCATCGAGGAACAATACATAATTGGTTTTAACAATTGATTTTTTAATAATGTGATGAATATCAAAAGGGAGTAGTGTTTGAACATCAATCAGCTCTACGGAAATGCCTATGTCTTTCAAATTCTTAACTGCCTCCATGGCAACATAAACACACCAGCCATAAGTAACTAAGGTTATATCCGAACCTTCTGTAATAATCTCCGGAACACCTAACGGAAATTTAAATTCCCCTATGTTTTCCGGTAAATATTCATTGATGGTGTAACTATTCAATGGTTCAATAACTATACTTGGATCATTGACTTCAAGAAGCGTGTTATAAAATCCGGCGGCCTGAGTCATATTTCTTGGCACGCAAACATTAACACCCCGCAATGAATTTATAAGCATTCCCATAGGAGATCCGGAATGCCATATACCAACAAGCCTGTGGCCCCTGGTTCGAATGATGAGAGGTGCTATCTGATGACCATTTGTTCTGTAATGAAGGGTTGCCAGGTCATCTGTTAGGGTTTGCAATGCATATACGAGATAATCGAGGTATTGAATTTCGGCAATTGCTTTAAAACCGCGTAGTGCTAATCCTATTCCTTGTCCAATAATAGTGGATTCGCGTATGCCTGTATCGGTTATTTTTAAGTCGCCATATTTCTGTTGTAATCCTTTTAACCCTCCGTTAACATCGCCTATTTTGCCGGTATCCTCTCCAAACGTCACCAATAATGGATATTTTTGGAATAAATAATCAAAATTTCGGTTAATAATTTCGCGCCCGTGCACAAGAAGAGGCTTCTTGCCATACACCGGCTTTATGTTTTGTACATTGCTTAATGTCTGCCAATCATCCGCGTATAAACGGGTATTGTATATCTCTGCGCAATTTGCCTGCATTTTTTCGATCCACAAGGAAAGCTGCTTATTTATATTAAAATGAGTTTTCTGATTATTTAGAAAATATAAGGCTTTTTTTGCGACGCTCAGCATATCTTTCCTTAAAGGATGGGTATTCGCTACAAGGGAACTGAAATCTGAAGTAGCTTTGAATGACCGTATTACTTCAGAAGGGAGGCTATTAATGATTTGAAGCAATTCATTTTTTTCAGCAAGGTAAGGTTTAACATACTGATCCCAGGCTTTTTGCCGGACTTCCTTAACTTGGTTTACCGCATCTTCTTCTATTTTTTCAAGCGTTTTAAGATCTGCAATGCCTTCCTGCAGTATCCACTCTTTCATTTTTCTGATGGGATCATATTCATCTTCCCAATTTAACCGGTCAGGTGACTTATAACGTTCGTGCGACCCAGAAGTTGAGTGTCCCAAAGGCTGAGTCATCTCCTTAATATGGAATACAACGGGGATATGTTCCTGCCGGCATTTCGATATTCCTTCTTCAAACATTTTTACAAGTTGTGGATAATCCCAACCTATGCAACTGTAAAGTAAACAGCCATTTGAATCTTTTCCTTTCTGAAAGCCTCTTAAGGCAATTGAAATATCAGCCTTTGCAGTTTGTAATTCAACAGGCACCGAAATACCGTAGCCATCGTCCCATATGGCAATTGCGAGAGGAACTTGTAAAACACAAGCAGCATTGATAGCTTCGAAAAACAAACCTTCGGCAGTGCTCGATTCTCCGATAGTTCCAAATGCTACTTCATTCCCAAAATTTGACAGTTGTGAATAAGGCCATAAATATTCAATGTTTCTGAATAATTTGGAGGCATAAGCTAAGCCCAATAATCTGGGCATTTGACCGGCAGTAGGTGATACATCTGAAGATGAGTTCTTGTTAGTGGTTAAACTATTCCACGATCCATCCTTATTAATAAGTCGTGTGGCAAAATGATTATTGAAATTTCTTCCGCTGGTTGAAGGATTCAGCTGCTCATCTGTTTCTCCATACAGTTGAAAAAAGAATTCTTCAGGAGTCAATAGTCCTGAAGCTAACATAAAAGTCTGGTCGCGATAATATCCTGCGCGCCAATCGCCTTTTTTAAAACATTTTGCATAAGCTATTTGAGCAATTTCTTTTCCATCACCAAATATTCCAAATTTTGCTTTTCCGCTGTGTACATCTTTTCGGCCTAAAAGACTCAATTGTCTGCTTAGAACCGCCAGCCCATAATCCTGAAGTATTTCCTCTTTGTTCAATCCAATAATGGT
>CAYZNC010000423.1:0-5591 GCA_964478555.1 uncultured Bacteroidales bacterium
GGTGGTGCCGAATACCCCTATGTTCTTGTTGGTATGATTGAGGACTGGGGCGGAAAAGTAATCGATTATCCCGAACGCAGGCATTGCTGCGGTTTTGGTTTCAGACAATATCTGGTAAAAGCAAACAGGGGATTTTCAATTTCCTGTTCACATAAGAAATTTGAATCCATGGAACCTTATAAACCCGATATGATCATCACCAACTGCCCGGGTTGTCCAATGTTTCTCGATAAATGGCAATATGCCATAGCCGAGCTATCAGGAAAAACTTACGGGGAAAACGGTTTCGGAATCCCTGTTTTTACTTATGAAGAGGTAGCTGGAATGTTATTAGGATATGATCCATGGGACCTGGGGCTTCAGGTTCATCAGGTCTCTGCTGAGCCACTGCTGGATAAAATAGGAATTCCTTACGATCCAACAGTTAAATATTCCCTTGAAGGCAAAACACCGGGTCAAAAACCTGAATATCCGGAAATACTTAAATGCATGGTATAGCTGGAAATTTCGGCAGGTAGCGTAATCGACCAGGGTCAACGTTAATGAAATTTGAAAGTCTTAATAGCTTTTATTATATTGCAAAATAAATAGTTTAAAAATTAATGGACATTTTATTTTGAATAAACGGAGCCTTTTTATATCGTTGTTTTCAGTGTTATTTGTTTTCTCTATCACCGCCAGAGGAAACGATACTACGCATGTAGCTATAAATAATTATGGCAGGGCCTTTATTAATCAATTGCCCGATAATCCTTCTATGACGAGCATTGATGGAAGGTATTTCGTTAATGCAAGGTATAGTCGTAATACAATTGTTCAGGGGAAAGGACTAAATAATTTCAACACATTTATTAATGTACCGATAGGAAGGAAGAACATTATCAGTCTGGGACAAAATTATTCATATTCCGATTTTTATTTTGGCAAATCTCATCTATTCAATACGGTTATTGCATTGCATTTCAAGTTCAATAACGGTTTCGCTCTACACTGGGGAAGTTCAATTAACATTAATTACGTTTCGTCGAATAATAATAATATTGTGGCGAATGAACCAGATCCACTTTTAGATCATCGGCCAGAAAAGCTTGCAACACTTAGTTTTACTCATAGTTTAACATTAACGTATAAGAGCTGCTTCTTGTCGTTAACAAAGAATCCGGAAAATAAATTATTGAATTTAACGAAAAATGCTATTACTTCAGTTTATTTACCATTTCAATTTAAATACATGTCATCGTTAGGTTATCACATATCATTAAACAATATAGAGCTTCTTCCTATTGTTCAATGGAAATATGATTATTCTGGAAAGAACTTATTATCGCCAACATTATTTGTTCATTACAAAAACCAATACATATTGGGAACATCTTGGGATAATTTAAATTCTTTAAATTTATATGGAGGACTGATGCTATTCAATGCATTACGTTTTACAGGAAGTGTTTCTGTACCATTAAAAAATTATAATAACTATTATTATCCTATCACAAGTTATAGTTTGGGCTTGCAATATGTTTTTTAAAATGAAGAATTCGGTTTTAATATTATTAATGTTGATTATGGTAACAGCCTGTAAAAAGGAGCAGTTCACAGACGATCAAACATCGTGGTCTGTAAAAGACACAGCCATAGTGATTAGTGATATGGGATATATTTTGCCAAATCAAACGGCAAAAATTATTGTTTCCGATACGTTTAAATCATACATGTGGTCTACTGGTGCAACAAAAAATTACATTAACACCAACAAGCCTGGTACATACACTTGTATTTGTAAGGGCTATTCAATGAATGCTGATACTTTCCAATTTATGCTTAGCCCATCAGAATATTTATATCCGGTACCAACGGTCTTGTCTCCTAATGGAGATGGGAGAAATGATATTTGGCGTGTTAATTTTTCAAGCTATTTAAAGCACATCGAAATTAAAATAATTGATATAAACAATAATTTACTGTATCAATTTAATGCACAAAATCCCTATTGGAATGGAAATGATTTAAACGGAAAAAATGTTGTTACAGGTCGATACTATTATTATATAAAGCTTGATTCTACCGATAAGAATTCTCCCGTTTATACAGGGTATGTTTTATTAATGAGATAATCATGGCAGTTCGCTCAGCACCCTCGTGCTAGCCGGCAAAGAGATAAATTTTTCGACCTAGAGCCACGAGACTAGTTTTCAATAAGTTTATTATCGATTTCGTAGCGCATCAGTCCTGGCCATAACGATACGGTGTAAACGACTGAGTTTGCAGCCTGCATCACTCATCAGCTTATTTCTGCTAATTTGCTTGTATTGAATTAATTACTTGTTTACTTGCAACATAGAAAACAAACTCATTTTAGTCAAAGCCCAATTTACCACTATTTCCGACCTATCATTACGTACTAATACCTACCAAAATATAAGTGTTAATCCTAATCAAATTACGATTTTATACCAATTGACGTAAACCATTTTAGATTGTATGTTTGTATTAAAGTACACTAAATTGGTGGACTTAATGTATTTTATATGTAATGATATGGAAATAAAGAAAATAACAGTAATCGGAGGTCAGGGTAAAGATGGTTCAATAGAAAAAGTTGAACGCTTTGAGTTAAATATGGGTGACATTGTAAGTATTGTGGGCCCGACAGGATGTGGAAAGACTACGCTTATAAACGACATCGAACTTTTTGCCAACCAGAACACCCCATCGGGACGTCAGATTCTGATAAACGATGAACCGGTGCCGGAAGATTTTACCTTCGACCCTTCAAAACATCCAATTGCAATGATTTCGCAGCACACTAATTTTCTGAGCGACCTCCCTGTAGGCGAATTTCTTACCATCCATTCTAAAGTGAGAGGAGCCTCCGACATTGAAAAAGTAGTGGACGAAACCATTCAGTTTGCCAATCAACTTACTGGCGAAGCTATCAACAAGGAAACCGCCATGACCGAACTTTCAGGCGGACAAACCCGATCGTTACTGATAGCCGATGCTGTAGTTATTGGTCATTCTCCCATCATTCTGCTGGATGAAATTGAAAATGCAGGTATTCATAAAACAAAAGCACTTGAATTGTTAAAAAGATATGAAAAAATATTTGTCTTTGTAACCCACGATCCCACCATTGCATTGCTTTCAGATTCACGAATTATTATGAAAAATGGCGCCATGCAGAAGTTAATTGTATCTAATCCTGAGGAACGCGCGGTTGCCAATGAGTTAAAGAAAATTGACAATGTAATCCTGCATTTTCGAGGTTTAATAAGGGCGGGAGAAGAAATAAACCAGCAACAATTAGAAAATATAACAATTTAAGTAAACAACTAATAACTTGAACATGAACCATCCATGGCACAAAATCACATAAACTGTCATGGATGCTCACTGCCCGAAGGACAGGCAGGTATTCGACCAATTAATTAATTAAATTATATACGAAATGAAACTAGTAATATTTGCAGGACCACCAACATGCGGTAAAACAACCGTTATCCGACAGGTTATTAAGCGAATGATCGCAAAAAACCTAAAACCATCCTACATTAAGATTGACGTACTTTACGCCGATGAGGATGAAACCATAAATAAAGAATTTGGTATCCCAACAAGAAAGATTTATTCCGGAGAATTGTGCCCCGACCACTGCAATGTAGTGGTACTGGATGAAGCTGTGGAATGGGCTGAAAAAGCAAATTCCGATTATTTGTTTGTTGAAACTGCCGGTTTGTGTCTTCGTTGTTCGCCATATGTCGAAAACTCACTTGGTATAGTTGTTCTCGAAGCTACCAGTGGCATGAACCTTCCCCGCAAAATAGGACCCATGCTAACCCTTGCAGATATCAGTGTAATTACTAAAATAGATCTTATTTCACAAGCTGAGCGTGAAGTATTCCGTTATCGTGTACTCGAATCGGCAAAAACAATTACAGTGGTAGAAAGCAATGCGCTGTATGGTATAGGTATTGACCCAATTGTAAAACAAATTTTGAAGACACCTGATGTTGAATTTCCGATGTACCTGCGGGGAAATCCCCCTGTTGGCACTTGTACCATTTGTGTCGGAAAGAAGGAAATCGGTGCGAAAAACCACTTTGGCGTTTTACGCACAATGGATCAGGAACTATTTTACGTTGGTGAATAAAAACTAAACCTAGCACAATGAAACGGATTTATTTTGATTACGCGGCAACAAGCCCAATTGACAAGCGGGTTATAGAAGCCATGCGGCCTTATCTCGAAAATTGTTTTGGCAATGCATCTAGCTTGCATTCCTATGGAACCGTAGCAAAAGATACATTGGAAAATGCCAGAACCAGTTTAGCAGGTTTTATCAATGCTAAATCTGAAGAATTGGTTTTCACATCTGGCGGTACGGAATCGAATAATTTTGCACTGAAGGGCATAGCCTTTGCAAACCGTGCTAAGGGAAACCATATCATCGTTTCATCCATTGAGCACGATTGTATATTAAATGCCTGCAAATGGCTTGAGGAACAAGGGTTTTATATTACTTACCTGCCGGTCGACAACTCTGGTATAATTGATGTTGAATTTCTTCGAAAAGCCATCAATCCCAAAACCATATTGGTATCCGTAATGTCAGCCAATAACGAAATTGGCACTATTCAACCCATCGATACTATTGGTGAAATATGCCGAGCGCATCATGTTTATTTTCATTGCGATGCTTGCCAGAGCTTTGGAAAAACTCCATTAAACGTGACAAGCAGCTACATCGATTTGCTCACCATTAATTCGCATAAAATTTATGGGCCAAAAGGTGTTGGTGCTTTATATATCAAAAAAGGTACCCGAATCATTCCTCTTTTACATGGTGGAGGACAGGAATCCGGATTACGCTCCACTACCGAGAATATTCCTGCTATCGTAGGGTTTGAAAAAGCAGCCTCACTTTGTATTGATGAAATGGAGCAGGAATCGCTTCGCTTATCGGTTTTGCGCGATAAACTGGCTCTGTGGTTACTGGAAAATTATGAAAACGCCTACATCAATGGTCATCCCAAAATCCGTTTACCTGGACATTTGAATTTCAGTTTTCATGGCCAGGAAGGAGAAACTATTCGTTTACTTTTATTGCTCGACGAAGCAGGAATCGCCGTATCGGCAGGTTCAGCTTGTTCTTCCAATCATGGGGGGAGCGCTTCACATGTATTAAACGCAATTGGTCTCAATCCTTTTGAAGCTCGCGGAGGAGTACGTGTGAGCATGGGCAGGTTTACTAATGAATCACATATTGATAGTCTCTGTCTGGCACTTAAAAATACTGTATTGCAAATGAACTCCATTTATTCATAACTTAAAATCTTATATTATGAACGTGACGTTGCCTTATCTCCCAAATCGCCCGGGAAAACCCCGGACATCAGGTCTCACCATGGTGATGGACAAAGGCCTTAGCCTGAACGAAACTGCAAATTTCATTGAAAAAGCAGAAGAATATACCGACTTGGTTAAACTAGGATTTGGAACCAGTGTTTTTTCTCCAAAGCTGAAAGAAAAAATAAAATTGTACAAAGCAGCAGGGATGATGCCTTATCTGGGCGGTACACTGTTCGAAGCTT
>CAYZNC010000424.1:0-5549 GCA_964478555.1 uncultured Bacteroidales bacterium
TCATAGAAATACAAAGATTTTTGCAAGGCCTCAGCATAATTATAGGTCTGTCCCTTTGCCTGGCCGGATAGAAGAATAATTCCAGCCACCATTAATTGAATAAATAATTTTCTTAACATGTTAATTGAAGTTAGTTAATTGTTAAAAATAGGTAAGCGTGAGCGCATCCAGGTTAATAGGATGCTGCCCACGCTTTAGGTTATTTCTTAATTATGATGATTGTTTGTTCACCCTTAACGGTTTGAATTTTAACAAAATAAATACCAGCCTTCAAATTTTGACCTACTTCTAACTGGTTGGTTATCTGAGCACCTGTCAATTTAGACAATACTCTTCCCAAAGGATCAATAATGGATACTGCATTTACCTTTTCAGGATTAAGAATATGAATTGTTGCATATTCGCTGAATGGGTTAGGATACAAAACAACTGGCTGATCATTCGTATCTTCTCCTGTAACCTCGGCACTTTTTACGCAAGTAGGAACTGTTGCGCTATTGCTGAAATAAAGTGTAAAACCTGCGGTCTTGGAGACCAGTACCAAATTTCCATTGTCAGCAGCTGCATAATAACTCCCGTCTAATCCTGTAAAACCTGAACCAGCCAAAGTAACAGAAGGCTGAACAGAAGCAAAAGTTTGTGTAGCACCAGTTCTTAAATCAACATACCAGTTTGGTTTGCCATCTTTTGTATTGACAGAAAATTGATATAACCCTTTGTTCGGTAAATCCCAGTTGATGGTAAAGGTGCTTACATTACTCAGGTTTGGTCCGCCGGTACCAAGTAAATATACATAAGTGTATGATTTATTAATAGTTGGCAGCGCAGTTAACAGTGGAGTACCAAAACCACAAGTAGTGGAAGAAGTACTTACCGTAACAGCACAGATAGAAGTTTTTGCACCGTCTGCGGTTGTTGCTGTAATAGTAGCAGTTCCATTAGCCACACCTGTAACTAATCCGGTTGAACTAACGGTAGCAACAGCTGTACTGCTTGAATTCCAGGTAACATTTTTATTAGTCGCATTTGCAGGTGCTATGGTTGCAGTTAATTGTGAAGTACTACCAACATTCACTGAAGCTGTGGCAGGAGCTACGGAAACTCCGGTAACAGCCACGTTCGATGTACTTACTGTAATTACGGAAGTTGCGGTTTTTAAACCATCTGTAGTTGTAACCGTAATAGTTGCAGTTCCAACAGATAAAGCTGTTACAAGACCTGTTGAACTGACTGTTGCGATTGTTGTACTGCTTGAACTCCACGATACAACTTTATTAGTTGCATTAGCAGGAGCCACAGCTGCTGTAAGTTGAGTTGTTGCACCAACAAGAACTGAAGCAGCAGTAGGAGATACTGTTACACCGGTTACAGCAATATTACCAATACTTACAGTAACTACACAAGTGGCAGTTTTTAAACCATCTACAGTTGTAACTGTAATAGTTGAAGTGCCAGATGCTACGCCAGTTACAAGACCCGTTGCACTGACTGTTGCTATAGCAGTACTACTGGAACTCCAGGTTACATTTTTGTTCGTTGCATTTGCCGGAGCCACGGTTGCAGTTAATTGAACGGTTCCTGCAACATTAACTGCAGAAGTTGCAGGGGTTACGGTTACACCAGTAACAGCATTATTAACAGTGCTAACGGTAACCGCACAAGTGGCAGTTTTTGAGCCATCTGCAGTTGTAACAGTAATCGTTGCACTACCTGCTGCCACTCCTGTAACAAGACCAGTGCCACTTACTGTTGCCACTGTTGTGTTTGACGATTTCCAGGTAACGTTTTTATTTGTTGAATTGGCAGGTGCCACAGTTGCTGTTAATTGAGATGTTGCTCCTGTGTTTATTGCAGCTGTAGTTGGAGTCACAGTCACACCAGTAACTATAACTGGAGTACCAATGGGAGGTTCTATTCCTGATATCAGTTTTCCATCAGCATACAAAGAAATATTGTTGGTACTGGTTAATGCGCTTGCGGATAATCCCTGGTGACTGTAATCATTAGTCGGATCCCAATGGAAAACATAATTAACCGGATCCATACCAGCAACTAATGCAAACTGATAATCTCTTTTTCCGTAAAAACCGGCTTGCGGCCAACGAAACTCCATATAATAAACATTATTAGCAGCATCCCAAGCAAGTGGGCCAACAGCTGTTACAGGGCCCGAACCGGACGTAACATTTTCATCATAATTTACCGAAAAAGAGACATCCGATATGGATTGATTATATTGCTTTAACTCAGTTATATTGAAAAAATATCTTGCCACCATGGCAACATTTAATCTTGGAGGATAAGCAGCTTCATTGCTAACCTCAATTGTAATCTGGGAACGTTGGTTGTTGTCCTGCTCAATTTTTCCTTTTAACCAAAATTCAGTCAGTGCAGAATCTTTCGGATAAAAATTAGCTATCGGTAATTGCCCCTGCCCAAAATAAGTATACAACCCTGCCAATGAACCTACTAACCCTGCATTATAGTCGATCGCTACTTCATTAGACACGTAATCGGTAATTGCATCATCGTGCGTATCATCTGTGGCTGGTCCACCAACCAAAGCACCATAAAGAATATGTTTGTGCTGAGCTGGATTCGACATATCGTTATTAGGAGAACCATGTGCTGCTCTGTGATGCGGATGTTTTGCAGAATTACTATACCCAACAATATAAGATCTATTTAATGGGTTTTTTCCCATGATATACTGCATCTGGCTAATCGTCCAATTATCAAAAATTGTACTGTTTTCGTATTTCTTATACATAAGTGCCAAAAGTTGGGCAGCTGCATTATATCTTGCAGATCCCCAAGTGCTAATGTAAGAAAATCCCGCAGGTGTTTTTGTCAAATACCCTCCATCAGCAGGATTTTGATGGGTTACACCCGACCAGAACTCTAGGTTCCATCTGAAAATATACAAATAAAAAGGATCATTTGTGATTTGAGCTAATTTGGCAAATACACCGGCCCACTTGGTGTCCCATGAATTTACCCACATATTTTGCCAATTATCGGCAGTTGATCTGATAATTTTTGACAGCCAACCGGTATACATTCCATTGGCATCTTTGCTGACAATATCATTTAAATACTTTGAATCATTAGTTGCCGAGTAGAGCCAAATAGCAGCCCATGACAATTCATCAGCATCATAAGAGGATTGATAGAAGCCACCGTCATACCCTATGCCTCTGTTCAGCACAGCAAAATCATATAATGCTTTTGCTGTAGTCAAGCATTTGGTGGCATAAGTAGGATCGTCTGTTGTATTATTTAAATATGACAAAGCAAGTGAAGCTGCGGCTCCTGCACATTGGTCACTTGCTGGTTTTTCTGAGGTTGCGAAATATCCCGGTCTTTTTATCACAGCAGGACTAATAATTTCAGGGGGTGCCCAAAGTGTATGATCGATGCTACCTTCACCAACCTGATAACAGAACGCAACCACTTGTCCGGTTGAATTCATAAATGTGCTACGCAGGAAATAATCGGAAAACCATCTTAGAACCTCTTTCATGTGAGCGAATTCGCCAGTTTGAACAAAGGCATCTTTGAATTCATATAAGCTCCATTCAAGTGTGGATGATGAATAAGTTTGCGGCAATCCGAATTTCACATGGTCGCCGGCATCATGAAAACCTCCACTCACATTCACATACCCTGTACCCGTGGGGTCAAGTATGCCTTTATTGGCTGTAATAAACGCATCCGACATGTTTGTCATCGTGGAATTCAGAGGTAATTGAACGTCGCATAATTCAGAATTTCCTCTCCAGGGAAGCCGACCTCCTGTTATGCCAGGACCTGATTTTTCTGCATCATAGAAATATAAGGATTTTTGAAGGGCCTCCGCATAATTAAAGGTCTGGGCCTTTAACTTGGGTAATATTAATACGGTCAAAAGTATTAATAAGTTAAAAATCTTACTTTTCATGTTAATTGTTTTTAGTTAGTTAATTCATATTAAAAATTTCGGAAAATTGCACTTTAACTCCTATGAATGGTTAGTTAAAATTGTTAGTTTATAATAAATTAAAAGTATTTTTTTTAAGGATTAAGCAGGGTTAACTATGTTAACATTATGTACACAAATGTTCAAATTTTTTTTCTACTCAAATAAATGTAATGCGCTAGCTTATTAAGATATACCTTGTATTTTTCGAATTGTTAGCCTTGAAACTTTAATTTATTATGTGACTTAACTATTCAGTAGTTCTTTTTAGGGTATTAAAAAAATTGAAAATTATTCCTGCACTGATGCTATACTCCTCTTAGTAGTTATATTATCATGTTAATTTATAGTGGTTTGAGAAAGCCGAAAGATAAGGTGAAAAAAAAGGGGGCTTTTATGCCCCCCTTCTTTGGACCATTTTAGAAATTATTTCACGATTAACTTTTGGTTATATTGTTCATTACCATTACTAATTCTGATAATGTATAAACCGCTGTTAACATTGCCATTAAGAGATATTTTGTTATCACCGGATCTTAAAGTACCGGAGTCTACAATTTTACCGTTAATGTCAATAATGTAATATTGAGCACCGTTTGAATCAACGTTTCCGAGGTTCATGCTCAGTGTGCTGTTTTTATCAACTGGATTAGGATAGAAAACGAAGCCTTGGCTTGCGAGTTCGTCCTTAGCGCTCTTAACAGGGCAACCTGTTGGAGCAGCACCGCTGGTAAAGTATAATGCATAAGCACCTGACTTAGCAACCATAACAAAGTTGGAACCATCCATAGTTACCCAATAATCACCATCGAGACCAGTAATGCCGGTACCTGTTAAAGTACATGCAGGTGAAGCCACGCTGAATGTTTGTTTAACCATAGGTAATAAATTAAGCCACCATGTTGGAACTCCGTTATTGGTGTTCATTGATAACTGCCATAAACCTTTATTTGGGAGATCCCAGTTAATAACAAAGCTAGTTACATTGCTAAGACTTGGGCCACCAGTTCCTAATGTGTATGAATGTGAATAAGAGCTATTAGAAATGGTTGGTAATGCACTACTTCTTGGAACTGCATATTTGGTTAACAAATCGCAACCAGTAACAACAATAAATGTAGCAGCAATGGTATGGTTAGCAACAACATTACTAAATGTGTAAGTACCAACAGCACCAACTGAAACACCATCAACAGCTACAGCACTAATTGCATATCCTGCGGAAGCAGCAATAGTAAATGCCTGACTATTTCCACGAGTTACTGGAACAGCACCTGTTGGAGTAATCGTACCACCCGTTCCTGCTGATGCAGTAATGGTAAAAATAGTAGGAGTACTAAAAGTAACAGCAATGGTATGGTTAGCAATAACATTGATAAATGTATAAGTTCCAACAGCAGCAACTGATACACCATCAACGGTAACTGAAAGAATTGTATTACCTGTAGCAGGTGTAATAACAAATGCCTGACTAGCTCCCTGAGTTACAGAAACTGCACCTGATGGAGTAATAGTACCACCTGTTCCTGCAGTAGCAGTAATGGTGAATTTAGGAACAGCTGTAAATGTAGCTGCAATAGTATGATTAGCA
>CAYZNC010000425.1:0-5544 GCA_964478555.1 uncultured Bacteroidales bacterium
CGGGGGTGAGGCCGAATTAGTTTGGAGGTGAGGCAGAATTAGAGATCAAGAGCTTCTTATTTTCTGTTTTTTAATGTGGATTTCAAAAATAATTTTAAATCACTTATGAGAATTTTAAGTTCAATATTGCGTTTTTTTCTTTCCCTCAGATATAGCATTGATATTCAGGGGACTGATTTGCTGAAATGGAAGCAGGCCAAATTTATATTACCTAATCACCAGGCTACTGTCGACCCTCAGATAATGTTTACCCAAATACTGAGATTTTGCAGGGTTGTTCCCGTGGTTTCAGAGCAGTATTACCAAATTCCGGTACTGAAAAACATATTTAAAATACTTGGCGCTGTTTCTGTGAGTGATCTTTCCGCGGGCAGCCGCGACCAAGATGTTCTTAAATCAGTAGCAGCCGGGGTAGGTAAGGCACTTAAGGATGGGAAAAACGTATTGCTATATCCATCGGGTCAGATTGCCGGGCAGGGCTATGAGAAGATATTAAATAAACAAAGCGCGTGGGCCATTGTAAATGACCTCCCTGCGGATGCACAGGTTATTGGTGTCAGGATTTCAGGGCTTTGGGGTAGTATGTGGTCGAGGGCCTGGATTGGCAAATCTCCCAACTTTCTGAAAACTTTTCTGAAAGGCTTTTTTTACGTATTTGCTAACCTCATATTTTTCACGCCCCGGCGGAAAGTATCGGTTGAGTTTATAGACATTACCGCTGAAGCTCGTGAAAAGGCTAAAGCCGGAATAAATCAATTTAATACATTTTTAGAATCGGTTTACAACGCCAAAGGTGAGGAGTCCGTTCTGTTTCTCAAGCACTTTTTTTATCAGCCTGCACTCAAACGCCAGCTTCCCTCGAGGATAGAAGGGTCCGTTGCTGATCTCCGTAATACGCTTTCGTTCAAAGAAGAAGATATACCTGACGACGTGTTGCAAAAGGTTACTCAGATATTGGTAGAAGAGGGAAACCAGGAGGAAAAAAACGTCAGGCTGGATGCAAACCTCAATTTGGATCTTCATATCGATTCGTTAGGATTAGTAGCGGTTATAACAGCCATTGAAACCACCTTTAAACGCTCGGCCCAGATAGAAGTAACAGACATTAAAACGGTTGCCGATCTCTGTTATATTGCCATGAACCGGAAACTGGATAATGAAGAATTGAAACCGAGCTATATTCATACTTATCAGACTGGAATTACGGGTATATCCGTCGACGCGAACTCAACCATTCCTCAGCTTTTCGTACAAGCTTTCAGCAAGGACAAAAATGAAACCTTTGTGTATGATAAAATGCTGGGAACTACCACACGTAAGGAATTTCTCCTGAAGGCAATGGTTGTCTCTTGCATTATCCGTGAGGAAGTAGAGGGAAAGTATGTTGGTATTATGCTGCCTGCATTACAAAGCACTGCACTTTTGGTTGCAGCTTCTTATCTGGCTGGCAAAATTCCGGTGATGTTGAATTGGACGGTAGGAGCAAAGGTAATGGAACATTGCATTGACAACGTTCAACTCAAAAAGATACTCACCGCCAAAACATTTTACGATAAGGTTATCGATTATCTGCCCGAATCGGTCAGGCAGAAATGTGTCTTTTTCGAGCAAAAGGTAAGAGAAATAAAGCTTTCTACTAAACTCAAAGGGTTGTGGTTATATAAAACCAATTATATTCCTAAAGTTGATCCCCACGATACGGCGGTGGTGCTCTTTACCTCCGGTAGCGAGTCGTTACCTAAGGCGGTTAATCTTACCCATAAGAACATATTATCCGATCTGCATGGCAGTTTTAACGATATATCGCTTCAAACAGATAAGATACTGTTTAGCTTTTTGCCTCCTTTTCACAGTTTTGGATTCACCATTTTAACCATACTCCCCCTTGTTACGGCCACAAAAATAGTTTATACCCCTGATCCCACGGACAGCCGCGAAATACTGAAAATACTTTTGCATACCGAGGCCAACACATTACTGGGTACGCCTACCTTCTTAAAAATGGTTCTTTCTGTGGCTTCGGGCAACGATCTAAAACACATCCAACTGGCAATTTCGGGGGCGGAGAGTATGCATCCTTCCGTTCTTGAAAATTTCGCTAAAAAAACCAATGGAGCCAAATTACTGGAAGGCTATGGTATTACCGAATGCTCACCTATTCTTACTATTAATCCCTTGGAATTACAAAAGCAAAATAGCGTAGGTAAGTTTATTACCGGCGTTGATTATTTGATTGTGGACATTAACACAAATGAACCTTTGCCCACCGGAACACCGGGGATGATTATGGTTAGCGGCGATAATGTTTTTAGTGGTTATACTGATGCAAACATAGCATCACCGTTTGTGGTGATTAATAGTAGATCGTACTATAAAACCGGCGATCTTGGATATGTCGACAAGGATGGTTATCTCTTTATTACCGGCCGACTAAAGAGGTTTATAAAAATTGCTGGTGAAATGATCAGTTTACCAGCCATAGAAAATGCGTTGCTTGTCAAATTCGGCGATCCTGAAAAAGTTGTTTTGGCGGTGGAAGGTAATGACAGAATTGATCCTCCACAAATTGTGCTGTTCTCCACCACTCCAATCGATCTAAACGAGGCCAACGCTTATTTAAAGCAGGCAGGTTTTTCTAACCTTGTTAAGTTGCACAGGGCAATTGCGGTAGAGGAAATTCCGCTGCTGGGAACGGGAAAGACAGATTATAAGGTATTGAAGGATAAGATTGGGTGAGGGGGAAGGTTGTTGTAAATAACCGCTGTCAGGGTTGAAAAAACCACTGACAGGGTTGCGCGCTCCTACCCTGTCAGTGGTTTAGAAATTTTTCTACTCAATAATCAACTCCTTTATTAATTCCAGATTCAATTTCTTTTTATGAACCTCTACAAAATTCGCTTTATCATCGAACCAGCCTATCACTTTCTCTCTACTGAGTTTGGTTGGTTTTAAAGAGATTATTGAACCATAACTTGACCAGGGATAATCTTTAAAATTGTTTGTGAATCCATGATGAACAGGGTTTGTGTGAATTTATACTATCAACTGGCGGAAATAACGGTCGGAGGTTATTTCGATGCGTTTGAAAGGTGTTTCGAAGAGAGAACCGGTTCTTCCAAATGCCTTATTAATCGATTGTGCATAAGCATTGAATAGGTGCGAGAATTGACGAGTTGGGTTTGGCTTTTTCCCTAATAAACCGCTGTCAGGGTTGGAAACCGCTGACAGGGTCGAGTCCATACCCTGACAGTGGTTCCCAACCCTGTCAGCGGCTTTCTTCGAAAGCGTTCCTATTTTCTCTTCTTCCTTCACCCTCACCAACAAATGAAAATGGTTTCCCATCAGCACCCATGCGAAAGTTTCGGCAACAGGGTAAATATATTTTTCATATAATCTTAGAAAATGCTGGTAGTTATCTGGCGTGCGGAACAAGTCCTCCCGGTTATTTCCACGGTTGTATATATGGTAGTATTTGCCGTGTTTGAGTGGTTCCATATAAAATTAATAAATTATTTCTTTTAGTAAACCGCTGTCAGGGTTTGTGTTCTTACCCTGTCAGCGGTTTCCAACCCTGACAGCGGTTTTAAACGATATACTACAATATAAAATCCGTATTTAAAAAGTTCGAATGCCTTCCGGTTACGATGCTTTGAATGATATCTTTACTGTTTTCATTGGCTTGAGCCGCAACCAACGAACGTATGGAAAAACAACGCAAGGCATCGCTGATAGATAATGTGGCTTCGGCTGAATCTTTTCGCCCTGTAAACGGCAATGTATCAGGACCCCGCTGGCACTGACTATTAATATTTATACGACAAACCTGATTGGTTAGCTGATCAATTAAATTTGCTATGGTTTTTGGGTTATTTCCAAAAAGGCTAAGTTGCTGTCCATAATTGGAACTCGTTACAAAATCCAGAAACTCTTGCTCGTCATTGTAGGAACGTACCGGCACAACAGGACCAAATTGCTCAACATTATATAAAGCAGCCTCCGGAGTAACCGGGTAAACAACAGCAGGGCGATACATGGTTTCGACAAAAGCACCACCACCATTGTTCATGATTTTTGCTCCCTTTGAAACGGCATCATCAACATATCCCTTCAGGATTTGAGCTTTGTTAAACTCGGGAAGAGGCGTAAGCTTAATACCTTTTTCCCAAGGCATGCCCTGGGGTAAGTTGTCGATAGCTGCAACAAGCTTTTCCAGAAACTGGTCTACAATCGACTGATGCACAAACAATAACTTCAATCCCGTACAGCGTTGACCGTTAAAGGATAAACTTCCGGTTAAACATTCGCGTACCGCCAGGTCAATATTAGCATCGGGCATCACCAGGGCAGGGTTTTTGGCATCCAAACCAAGAATGCAGCGCATACGATGCGGATGAGGAT
This sequence comes from uncultured Bacteroidales bacterium, assembly GCA_964478555.1. Classification (GTDB taxonomy): domain Bacteria; phylum Bacteroidota; class Bacteroidia; order Bacteroidales; family JAAUTT01; genus JAAUTT01. Next base: position 4,399 of record CAYZNC010000425.1, read on the forward strand.
GCTGAAGCTTAAGTATATCGGCAACACGACTGGAACCAATAAAAGCAAGTACATCCACATCCCCGCTTTTCATAATCGGAGTTATAATTTTGGATCCATCGCCATAAATAAAATTCACCACACCAGCCGGAAAGCATTCAGCAAAAGCCGTTAATAATGGTTGATGTAGCAAAACGCCAAATTTAGGAGGTTTCACAACCAGCGTATTTCCCATGATTAAAGCAGGTATGAGCGTGGTATATGTTTCGTTCAGCGGATAATTAAAAGGCCCCATGGAAAGGCATACTCCCAGAGGCGATCGCCTTACCTGGGCAATAACACCGTCATCTAAGCTAAAGCGGGAATTGTTCCTGTCAACATCTTTCAGTGCATCAATGGTTTTGATAATATATTCGACCGTACGATCGAATTCTTTATAGCTATCTTCAAGGCTTTTACCGATTTCCCACATCATCAGTTTCACAACTTCTTCGCGTACCTGTTTCATCCGGTTAACAAACTTCTCCACTGCTGAGATGCGATCTTTGACACTCATGGTAGGCCAAACACCTCTTCCATTATCCCATGCAAGAACTGCGGCTTTTAAACCAGCCATGGCTGCGGTCTCGTCCATTGCCGGAATTTGACCAATAATCGTTCTTTTAATCTGGCCATTTTCAATCATACACACCGGCGAACTCACATTCGTTAGCTCACCGGTCCATGTAAGTACTTTACCATCCAGCAAATATATGGGCTCATATTTAGTTGTTAACCGTACTTCCTGGGGAACACTTTCCGGCGTGGGAAATGATTGTTTTAATTTTTCTTCGAAAGCATTGATAGACTGAATTGACATAAGGTCTGTTTTAAGATTTAAAATTCTAAGGTAATAAATTAGGGGGAGAAATTAAAAAGAAGAAGGAAGAAGTAGGGAATGTAAGCTGCTTCCAAAGAAAACCGCTGACAGGGTGAAGATATTCGAAGACAACCGCTGACAGGGTTGGGAACCGCTGTCAGGGTGAAGACGCTACCCTGTCAGTGGTTTATTAAAGAAATAATTACTAATTCACATGGAACCACTCAAACACGGCAAATACTACCACGTATACAACCGTGGCAATAACAGGGAGGACTTGTTCCGTTCACCCGATAACTACCAGCATT
>CAYZNC010000426.1:0-5502 GCA_964478555.1 uncultured Bacteroidales bacterium
CCGATTCGGTTGTTGAGGATTTAATATTGGCCATCCTTATCGTAGCCTTCATCTGCTTTGTGTTTTTGCATGATTTACGCAGCGCCATCATCATCATGGTTGCCATTCCGCTTTCCATCATACCTGTCTTTATTGCCATGTATGCATTGGGCTATTCGCTTAATATGATGTCTCTTATTGCCTTGTCGCTGGTCGTAGGGATATTGGTTGACGACTCTATTGTAGTAGTCGAAAATATGGTTCACCACCTGGAACTAGGCAAAACCAAATGGAGGGCAGCCATTGACGGAAGTAAACAAATTATGTTTACCTGTATGGCCATTACCTTTGTAATTGTGGTTGTTTTCGTGCCATTAGCCATTAGTGGCGGTATGATTGGCAATATACTTAAAGAGTTCGCCGTTCCTATTATCATTACGGTGCTTTGCAGTCTTGTGGTTTCATTTACGGTAACGCCACTGTTAATGTCGCGTTTCGGAAAACTATCCGATAATACGCGAACAACCTTCTCTGCCCGTTTTTCCCGTCTCGTCGAACGTACTTTCGAATCGATAAAAAACTGGTACACCAATGTGTTAATCCTGGGTTTACATCATAAAACTGTTGTATTACTCGCCGCATTAGCTTTATTAATCGGTTCTATAGCCTTGGTTCCTGCCGGATTTATAGGGTTTGCCTTTATGCCCGAAACGGATAAAGGGGAGTTTACAGTTACCCTGGATTTAAACCCGCAAGTCACCATTTATCAGAACAACCAGGTTACCATGCAAGTCGAAAAAATCATCAGCAGTAAGCCGGAAGTGAAACGTGTTTACACAAATGTGGGCTTGTCATCGAATAGTGGTTCTAAAAACAATGTAACATCCATTGTTGTAAAAATGGTGGACAAAGAAAATCGTACCATAGGCGTCGAAGATTTTGCCAAACAAGTAAAAGACGAAATTATGCGGGCTATTCCCGGTGTTCGTGCGCAAACCATTGTTGCTTCTATCAGTGGAAATAGCGCCGAACCCATTCAATATATTGTACAAGGCGCCGACATGGCACAAGTTCAGAAAACTGCAGCCATGATTTTAGACGTAGCTCGTCGTACCCCCGGTACTGCTGATGTTAAATATTCCACCGACGACCCTCGTCAGGAAGTGCAGGTAAAACTGGACCGTGCTAAAATGGCGAAATTAGGATTGTCGGTTACAGATGTCGGCTCTACACTTCGTGTAGCGCTAGCAGGCAACGACGACTCAAAATATCGCGAAGGAAGTTTCGAGTACAACATTCGCATTGGTATTGACAATTTCGACCGTACCCGCCCCGAAGATGTTTCCAAATTGACTTTTATCAACAAAAAAGGCGAGATCATCGAGTTGAACCAAATTGCCAATATTTCATACGGTCTGGGAGCTTCGGCATTGGAACGCACGGATCGCATTTCGTCCATCACCGTGAAAGCAAATGTTGTTGGCCGACCCGTGGGAACTGTTGGTGCTGAAATTTCTTCAGCTATCAAAGACAAAGCCACAAATGGAGTAACCATCAAACAGGGAGGAATGCTGGAACTTCAGTCTTCTGCTTTCGGAAGTTTGGGGTTTGCATTCCTTGCCGCCATCGTGCTTATTTACCTGATTATGGTTGTGCTGTACAACTCTTTGCTCGATCCTGTTGTCGTTTTGTTTTCCATTCCGTTGTCGCTTATCGGTGCATTTTTCGCCCTGGCATTAACCATGAACGACCTTACCATTTTCAGTATCATCGGATTGATTGTATTGATAGGCCTGGTAGCCAAGAATGCCATTCTGCTCGTGGATTTTACAAATCAAATGATTCGCGTCAAGAAGATGACTACCTACAACGCTTTGATTGAGGCAGGCAAAGAACGCTTGCGCCCCATCCTGATGACCACATTTGCCATGATTTTTGGAATGTTGCCAATCGCATTAGCATCGGGCAATGGAGCTGAATTAAAAAATGGTATGGCCTGGGTGCTCATTGGCGGACTAACAAGTTCAATGTTATTAACCCTTGTGGTTGTTCCCATTGTGTATTACATTTTTCATAGAATAATTGCTCGGCTAAGTCATTTCAAAAGAAATCGGCTGATTAGAAAAGTAAATAACAGAAGGTTGAAAACAAGTTTAGCATAAAGCAAATAAGGTTGAACTGCAGTTTTACACTAAAGGCCTGATCAACCTGAGGTGTAAAGCTTGCAAAACAATAAAAACGTCAATTATCTAACAATAAAAATGATCAAAATGAAGAAGATAGCAATTGCAGCCATAGTTATAGGGTTTGGTTTCTCCCAAGTGAATGCACAAATTTTCATACAGAATATTAAAGACCATTTATCGGGTGGTATGAAAGCAGAAGCCAATATGTCGCAATTTCTTGTATCAGACATGCCCGACACAAAAAGTAAAATGCACATAGGAGGTACATTGGGCGGATTTGTAAAACTCGATTTGGTTGAGCATTTAGCTTTACAGGAAGAATTATTAGTCCATTATAAGACATCGACCATAGAACAAGTTGGCATTAAAAGTGACTATCAATACTGGGGTATAGAAATTCCTTTTTATGTCATGGGGCAATGGAAGATGAGTAAAGGTGAACGGTTTTATATAGGTATCGGGCCGTATGGTGAATTTGGTATCAGCGCAAAATACAATATCCAGGGGCAGAAAATTGACCTTTACAAAAAAGATGAAACTACGGGCAATGCCATTATGAAACGATTCATGATGGGCTATGGCGCAATTATCGGATACGAATTTAGTAATGGAATCCAAATGAATGCCGGATACAAAATAGGCATTGCCAATGCGCTCGATACGGGTAACGATAAAGCATCAATGAGTCCAAGCACAGTTAGCTTCGGAATTGGTTACCATTTTTAGTTTCAAATACTCAAAGGGCTAAAAAAATCCTTTGAGTATCATTTTCATTGAATCACATATCCCTTAAAACCTATGAAATACATTGAATACATAGCCTTTAGAGCAATAAAGGCTCTATTGTCAATCCTTCCATTTAAACTGCTCTACGCATTGTCAGATGTTTGCTCTTATCTGTAGCAATATATAATCCAATACCGTTTACTAACGATAAATAAAAACTTAATTTGGTCATTTCCAATAAAAAGTCGGCGCCGGTTAAGTCAAATTACACGTCAATACTACAAATACCTTTGCGATGTGTTTTTCGAAAGTATTAAAGGGTATTCGTTAAGTACTAAAGAATTACAGAAACGATATAAATGTTTAAACCCCGAAATCACCCTTCCGTATTTCGAAAACGGGCAGAATATCATTATAGCATTAAGTCACTATGGCAATTGGGAGTGGGGAACGCAAGTGGCAAGTAGTGCCTATAAACACGATGTAGCAACGTTTTATAAGCCCATGCCAAACAAATACATCGACGCCTATATGCAGAAGCTACGTAACCAAAGAAACATGGAACTTCTTTCTATTTACGAGGTTCATCGCGTGCAACGTAACCTCGACCAAAAGCCCAAAGCTTACTTTATGGTAGCCGACCAAAGTCCGTCTAATTCCGAAAAAGCAGTCTGGTTAAAGTTTTTAAATCAGGAAACAGCGTGTTTTAGAGGCATTGAAAACTATTCGCGCCTTTTTAACATGCCGGTATTCTACTTAGATGTACAACGAGTAAAGCGAGGGTATTACACCGTTAAAATGGATTCAATATGTAAGTCTCCTAAAAAAACGCTCAAAGATGAAATTACCATATTATACATGAATAAACTGGAGTCCGTAATCACCCAACGGCCGGAATATTGGTTATGGTCGCATCGCAGATGGAAAATTGAAAAAGCTAGTTCCTCAAAATAACCATTATTTTAAACCCTTGAAATGAAAACAAAACTTGTATTCTCTACCGAAACAAAAGACACAGAACAATGGACTGATTTACCATTTGTTCCTCGCATAAACGAATGGTTTAAAGTTGTCGATATCCTTAAAAAAGATGAGCTTGGTGCTATTTTACAATCAGCTCACTGCTGGTCAGGTAATCGTGGCACCATTCAATCAGTTGAATACCGCCATGATGATAATGACTTTTATGCGGAAGTCTTTGTTTGGTGTGAAGATTAAAGCTTAGCCATGTTCGAGTTCGATTATGCCAATGAATTTATCGTTATACGTTACCTTCCGGTATCGAAAGGTTTGTATGTGTATTGGGTACCTGGTAATCAGTGTATGTCTATGCTTGATTTTTATAGAGCTATTGAAGTCATCCTGAATACTATTATTGTAACCCAACCAAGTAAAGTTCTTATCAATGCAATAGATTATAGTTTTCCTATTCTTCCCGAAAAAACCACCCGTCTTATACGTTATACATTATCAAGCTCACCATTAAAACAATATGGTTTGATAAAAAGCAATCAGTTCTATGGCCAATTTGCAATAAAGCTTCTATTAAAGCGGTTGGCCAATGCGCCGATCGACCTGATATTATTTGATCAACCGATGGAAGGCATACGATGGGTTTTAAGTAAATAAATAAAATGCTCAGTCATATATATAAAGTCAGGGACAAATTAACGGAGGAGTTAAAACGTATTGAAAATGAGGATGCCATTATTACTCCAATCAATGACTATTGTCGAAAAATACAAAAACAACCCAAGAGTATTGGAACCAGTTATATTATTGCCAGTATATGCAAACCAAGTGTTTAATAATTATCTAAAAGAGATTGCTGATTTGTGCGAAATAGAGAAGCCTTTAACCTTTCATATCACCGCCATACATTTGCCACAACAGTAACTTTAACCAATGGCGTTCCTATCGAAACCGTTTCGAAACTTTTGGGACATGCGAGTATTGAGACTACCCAAATATATGCAAAGGTGATTGAGAAGAAGGTAAGTTAGGACATGAAAGAATTAAGAAAATTGCTTTCAGAAAAAAACAATCCTAAAAAAGCATCTCAATTATAAGCTGTCCCAAAAGCATATCAAAAACCCTTGTTTACAACAATATCATTATATACATCCTCAAAAGGTTTCCCTTTATGAAGTTGCCAAAGGTTAGAAAATTTTATTTCTAGGTTTTTAGTGAGTTGAATACATAGTTTCAAATCTTCATCACATACATCTTGAAAAAACAAATCACAGACCTTACCCAAACGGTCGTAACACTCCAGTAATACCTTTCTGCCTTGTTCTGTAATTTGTAGTCGTTTAGAGCGCTTGTCATTTGGGTCGTCATGCTCTGTAATATATTTGACTTTTTTTAGCCGATCAATAATGAGTAATCCGGACGATAGTTCAGTTATGTTGTGATAAATTACTTGTGTTTTCTTTGGTTCTTTCAGGTTAGCAACAGCATTCAAAAAATAAAAATCATCGAAGTTATTAATACCGCTTCCCTTCATGGCCATATCAACATATACCATATATAATTTTAGAATTCTGTCGATGATCTTTATAAACATCTCATCCACCCTGGGAGGCATAACATCATCAAAAAGTGGATATTC
>CAYZNC010000427.1:0-5476 GCA_964478555.1 uncultured Bacteroidales bacterium
ATTGGGCGGGATTATAAAGCAAATGCCTCATACGGCTTTACTATTTCTGATAGCTTCCCTGGCTATTTGTGGACTACCGCCTCTCAATGGCTTTGTTTCAGAGTTTTTAATATATGGGGGGTTATATAACTGGCTTTTCAATGCCGGTTTGGTTTCATTGATCGTGAATATCTTTTCCATATTCGGATTGGTGATGATAGGCGGACTCGCTATATTTTGTTTCACCAAGGCATTTGGCATTGTTTTTCTGGGTCAAATTCGAAATCAGGATAACATGCCTGTTAAAGAAATTGGTTTCTGGCAATTATTTCCAATGTACATGATTGTGACTGTAATGGTTTTCATTGGCTTATATCCTTCCGTGGTGATTGATTTGCTGCAAAGGCCTGTGAATCTTTTTACCCATGATACCATATTGAATTTTAACCTTATGCATGTCGGTGCTATGGATTCGCTTCAGATGATTATATGGTATAGTGTAGGTTTTATTCTTTTGATTGCAGGTATGGCAGTATTAAGAAAATTGGTGAACCACAAAAAGTCTATTGAAATATCTGCTACATGGGGTTGCGGATATACCTCAGCAAGTCCCAAAATACAATATACGGCAAATTCATATGCCCGAACATATACCAAATTAATTAAGCCGCTCCTGGATATAGAAAAAAAGGAAATAGAAATATCGGAGGTTTTCCCATCCGGTCAACACTATGAAACACATCCATACGATAAAATTGAACGTATTTTTGTAGATAAACCCTTGAAATTGTTGAAAATCATAACCAGTTCTTTCATGTTTTTAAACAATGGACGTTTGCAACAATACATTTTGTATGGCATCATCTTCATAGCATCCATACTTTGTATCCCATTACTCATAGAAAAATTGTTAACCTTTTTAAAATTTTTAAACCATCTGTAATATGCTGAGTTTAATTCTTATTATAATAACGAGCCTGTTTTTTACAGGTGTGATCATCCGAACCAAAAGCCTCGTCTCTGGCAGAAAGGGGCCAGGTCTTTTTCAGCCTGTTAAGGACGTGATCAGGCTTTTTAAAAAGGGCTCGGTATACAGCGAAACAACCAGTTTTGTCTTCCAGATAGCACCTGTTATATATTTTTCATCCGTACTGATGGCCATACTGACTATCCCTTTTGGATTAACCAAGGGCCTCATTAGCTTCGACGGTGATTTTATATTCTTCGCTTACTTACTGGCATTAGGGAAATTTTTTAACATCATCTCAGCCATGGATACAGGTAGCAGCTTTGAAGGTATGGGCGCCAGTCGCGAGGCTTTATATTCCATGCTTGCTGAACCCGCATTTTTTATATTGATGGGCTCATTTGCGCTCTTAACCGGAAACACTTCTTTCTACGATATTTTCACTCATTTACACCTGGGTTCCCCTATTACTTATGCTCTTGGAGTCATGGCTGCATTTGTGCTAATTATGATTGCCATGATCGAAAATAGCCGCATGCCCATTGATGATCCCAAGACACATCTTGAACTAACCATGGTTCATGAAGTAATGGTGTTAGATAACAGCGGTTTCGATTTAGGATTGATACTTTCCGCAGGATACCTTAAATTTGGTATGTATGGAGCCATCATTGCCAATTTTTTTATTGGAGGATTGCCGTTGTACCTGGCTTTGATAATTTTTTTCTTTACTCAAATACTATTTGCCATTATTGCGGGGTTAATAGAATCTTTTATGGCAAGGTTCAGAATGAGTCATAACTCACAATTTATTTTCGCTTTATCATCGGTTAGCCTTTTGATATTTTTAGGGGTTTTGCTGGTACTTGGAAAATTTATTTAAAATTTACAAACATGATTAATGTATTATTAATTTTATTTATTGCCAGCCTTTTGTATTTATCTATTGCAAACAGGCTTATCACCTATATCAGGGTGCTTACTTTCCAGGGCTTGATATTATTTGGCGTCACTTTTATGCAACTACACGAAATTAACACCTTGAATTTAATATTGATCCTGCTCGAAACCATTGTATTTAAAACTATTGCGGTTCCTGCATTTATAGCTTACCTGATCAAAAGAAATAACATAACCAGAGAAGCGGAACCTTATTTGCCTAATTTTATTTCTTTAATTATCACCACCGTAATTATTATCATCACCATATTATTAGCAAATTCCGTAAAAGATACGCACCTAGACAAAATATTTTTCATCGTTGCTCTCTCTACACTATTTACAGGCCTGTATTTTATTGCTACCCGCAAAAAGATCATCACACACGTAATGGGTTATTTAATTATTGAAAATGGCGTGTTCGTTTTGTCTATCGCAGTGGGAAATGAAATGCCAATGCTGGTGAATTTGGGTATTATGCTCGATGTTTTTGGCAGCGTATTAATACTTGGAATTTTCCTGAATAAAATCGGAGATATTTTTAAAGATGTTGATGTTGATCAACTAAGTAATTTAAAAGACTATTAAAATACCAATACATGACCGCGATTTATTTGATAGGTGCCTTTTTAATAAGTGGATTGATTTTCGCTAACCGAAAAAAACGCCTCAACTATATTTTATTAATTATTTTTGGGATTCTTCAGTGGGGATTTTCAATTTATGCTTGTTATCATTATAAAAATACCAGGCTAGGTTATTTTACATTTGATTCGCTGGGCTTATTGTTATTATTAACCTTGAGTATCATAAGCATACCCGCATTTATACATAGCTATTTATATATTGAAAGACAGGACAAAGCCCCGCAGTCGAGAAGCATATACTTTGCAGCCCTGGTTCTCCTTATCACCTCAATAAGTGCAGCATATATGGCAAATCACATTGCGGTTATATGGATTTTTACAGAGCTAACGACTTTAAGTGCTTCTGCCTTAATTTACCACCATCGTAATAAACTTGCCCTGGAAGGCACCTGGAAATACCTGTTCATCTGTGCCATAAGCATTACCTTTGTTTTCATCGGCATCTTATTTCTTAGCCTTTCACTACAGCACGCCGGTTCTGATGACTTGTCCTTCGCCAATTTAATGGCCAAAAGTAACCAGTTAAATCCTTTCTGGCTGAGACTGGCATTCTTGTTTATCTTTACAGGATTTACCGCAAAATTGGGTTTGGTACCCATGTATACTGCAGGTATTGATGCCAAAGACAAAGCACCGGCACCCGCAGGAGCTTTACTGGCCAGCGTGTTGATGAATCTTGGCTTTGTAGGAATATTCAGATTTTATGCGGTAGTTGCACATACTCCCTTACATCATTGGGCTAATTTGATTATTTTCATTGCAGCCGGTCTTTCTATTTTTGTAGCTACGGTTTACATGACTAAGGTGATGAATATTAAACGCATGTTTGCTTATTCGGGCATAGAGCACATGGGCTTGGTTATGTTAGGCGTGGCATCTGGTGGAATTGGTTATTATGCTGCCATTTTGCACGTTGTGTTGCATGCTTTCGTGAAATCGAGCCTGTTCTTTCAATTCAACCAATTGTACAATGTTTATGAGAGCAAAAGCATATATCATGTGGGGAATTATTTCAAATATAATCCTGCCGGTGCTATTGTACTGTTAATAGGATTTATAAGCGCCACTGCTATGCCTCCTTCAGGTTTATTTGTGAGCGAATTTTTAATTTTCAGATCCCTTTTCGAAGGCCAGTATATTGTGCTATTACTACTGGTGCTACTTATGTTAACCATCATTATCTGGGCTTTTGGCAAAAATATGTTCAAAATTCTCTTTACACCCCCGGTGGGATTTGACGACAGTCATGTAATGAAAATAAGTCCCTGGGAATCCTTATCCCAATACATGTTATTATTCACAGCGGTGTGGCTTGGACTTAATCCTCCCGCTATATTTGTCAATCTAATTAAGGATGCTATAACTTTATTACCAAAGTAACATGAGCTTTATCACCATAAATAATAATCAGCGAATTCCGTTAAATACCATACCGGAAATAGCATATGATGAATTTTTCGCAACCATAACCGGCATTTTAGATGGCCATCCGGAACGGCACTGTGTTACTTATTTTGGGTACAGAATCAACCAAAAGATACGCCTATTTTGCTGTATTGCCGATGATTCAGCGCATAACATCATCGTTTCATCTACCATCGTTGATACGGAAACTACACTTCATTCCTTCTCTTCAAAAAATTTAGCCTTTGAAAAGTTTGAAAGAGAAATTCATGAAAACTTCGGGATTAAATACATAGATCATCCCTGGCTTAAGCCCGTCCGATACCCACACAACAGGGTTAATCAATTGGAAACCATAAGCAACTATCCATTTTTTAATATCGAAAGCGAAGAGCTTCACGAGGTTGGAGTAGGTCCTATACATGCAGGAATTATTGAGCCTGGGCACTTTCGTTTCATCTGCAACGGAGAACAGATTCTGCATTTGGAAATCCAGCTCGGATATCAACACCGGGGTATCGAACAATTATTTCTGAATAAGAAAAAATTGTTACAACGGGTTACTATTGCGGAATCCATTGCCGGCGACACGGTTGTTGGGCATACCACCGCTTTTGTGAATCTTTGGGAGAGCCTGTGCGGTTATCAACCTGACCGCGATTTACAGTTTTCCCGCACACTTGCCCTGGAACTTGAGAGAATCGCGATCCATACAGGCGATTTAAGTGCAATATGTACCGATATAGCATATCAGTTAGGAAGTTCAGTATTCGGCCGGTTACGTACTCCGCTGATAAACTATTTTCAGCAATGGTGTGGCAATCGATTTGCCAAAAGCCTTATCAGGCCCGGGATAACAAATTACGCTTACACCACTGAACTCAGGGACATCTTCATCAGGATTTTAGATGCTTATGAACCTGACTTTAATGAAATGTGCAAACAAACCTTTGCACTGCCCACTGCTATAGGTCGTTTTGAAAAGACAGGCATTGTCACAAAGGACGATGCAACCAGTATAGGAGCTGTTGGCATGGTTGCACGAACAAGCGGGATAATCAGGGATATCAGGACGTCACATCCCCATGATTTATACGAGGAATTAGCGCATCAGCCAATTATTAAACGACACGGCGATGTTTATTCCCGCGCACAGATCAGGAAAGAAGAGATAAGGCAATCCATAGGATACATCCGGAAGCTTTTGCAGGAAATACCCGCGGAAAATACAAACAGAGCCGAGTTGAACAGACCCGATGTTAATATGTTTGCAATTTCACTAGTTGAAGGCTGGCGCGGCGAAATATGCCATTGTGCTATAACAGATGACAGAGGCGATTTGGTACACTATAAAGTTAAAGATCCTTCATTTCATAACTGGCTGGCATTGGCATTAGCGGTCAGGAATAATGAAATTTCCGATTTCCCGATATGCAATAAAAGCTTTGACTTATCATATTGTGGACATGATTTGTAACATCGCTCGGCCTCACCCCCGGCCCCTCTCCTGAAGAGGCTGTGTAAAAATTAAATATTTTAA
>CAYZNC010000428.1:0-5436 GCA_964478555.1 uncultured Bacteroidales bacterium
TTGGTGTTACCTGGGTTGGTTGTGTGTCGGGGATTTGAGGTTGATCGGGTTTCGCTTTTTTGACTTTCTTTTTGTCCTTTGAGAGGTCCAATAAGTAAGAAACAGTGATCGAAAGAACCCCACTCTTTAAACCAGGGTTTATTGGATCGATACCTGTAAAATAGGTAGAATTATTTGAAATTTTTGAGATACCTAAATTATAATCCACGCCCACTTCGATATTCTTTCCCTGGGGTAAATTTATTTCAAAATTTCCACTAAATACGAGACCTATATCGGCGGGATTAAAGGGTCTGTTATCCTTGGAAGATTTTTCCATACCATATTCAATGATATCATGATCGGTTGATCCATCAGAGACTAATTTACCGGCAAAAGCGAAGTCGAAGTAGGGACCAAATCCGGCCATTATTTTAATCGGCCCGGCAATGGGTAACCTGAATTTGAAGATAATAGGCAATTCTAAATAATGAAGTCTGAGCCTCCCATTCGCGGAATCCCCGGACATCTTAAATCCTTTTCCGGTATAACCAAGCCCTACCTGGGTTACAAAATAATCATTTTTACTACTTTCCCAGTAGAACATCAGTTCGCCTCCTGTTAAATTCTTCATACTACTATTAAACTGGTCTCCATAGGCCTGATTAACAAACTCTCCTTTAGATAGATTCAAGCCGCTTTTAATTCCAATACGCTTAATTTGAGCCTGGGTTTGCATTACAAGTAACATAAACAATAACATCAATGATAGTTTGGCAATCTTTTTCATTCCAGTGTTTTTTAATTTTCCTACTCTTCGGCTTTTCGGATTCCGCCCCCTACTCTTTTGTCAGGATTTTCGGGGTTTTTCCATCAGGGTTTGATTAACAAGTTAAGTTAAATCTTTTCGTTATTATATAGACGTGAAAGTTCTAAAAAGTTCCCAAATATTCTAATTTTTTTTAGAATATTATATTTCTCGCAGAGTTTCGCAGATCAGGCTGCAGAGTTTCGCAGAATTATTTCTGTGAAATCGTGGCACATGTCATTATTTTGTCAGCGAAAATCAGCGTTTTTATCTGCGTAACTCTGCGAGAAATACTTGCGAATCGAATTTACGCTTATCTTTGTTTTATACCCGAAAAATTTTGAAAGACATGTTTACCATCAAACGAAATAAAACAACCCTTGCAATTGCTTATTTAATATTTGGAATTTGGTTTACCGGGAATGATATGGATGCCCAAAAAGTAATCAATCTTAATGAAGCTGTCCAAATTGCTACAACCAACAATCCTGTTGTAAAGAATGCAGGGTTAAAAGTTGAAAGTGCTATGGCTTTGGCCTCGTCGTTCCCTAATTTCAGGCCTACGGAGTTAAGCTTTGATTATGGACAAATACATTCTTCTATTTATACCAAAACATTCGAAATCAGCCAAAATTTGGGCTCTCCGTTTACACAATGGCAAAATATGAAACTTGAAAAAGAAAAGGTGCAGTTTTCCAAATCCGATCAGGCCATTACCTTAAAACAATTTACCGCGTTGGTAAAAAAGGCTTATATGAAGTGGCTTTACGATAGTTTATTGGTAAAAATAACCGAACAAGAAGCTTCATCGTGTGGCGATTTTGAGAATTTTTATCCGGAAAAGTCCATGACGCCCGACAGTTTGATGCAGGAAAAAGCTTCTGCACAGTCACTCTATGCCGATGTACAAAGGCGATTATATATTGCCCAGGAAGAAGTCAGATATTCGACCAATCAAATGCAACAAATTTTAGGAATTAGCGAAACTCCTGCTTTGGCAGACTCAACCATGGAATTATATGCCATAGAAGCATTCCGGCAGGGTAACGACAAGTTTCAACCTTATACCTATGATGATTATTACGAACAAATGCAAAAAGTAAAAAATTGCCAGGTAAATGTTGAACGCGCTAAACTCACTCCGGAAATAACAGCAGGTTATTTTGTTCAGGATATCAATCATGTATCTGGTTTTAAAGGATATGTACTAGGATTGTCCATACCTTTGATTTTTAATTCCCAAACCGCGAAAATAAAGGAAGCAAGGATAAATCAGAAGATCACAGCGAATGAAACGGAATATCAGAAACTTTATCTTAAAAAAGACATTGAAAATCTCCAAATTCGTCTAAACCAATATTTTGTAAATATCAGTTATTTCAGGGAAAATGCATTGGATGAGGCAGAAACAATCGTTCAATCATCAATAAATCAATTAATTGACAAAAAAATATCTTATCCTGTTTATCTGGGAAATATTACCAAAGCGTACGGTATTAAATCTTCTTACCTGGCTGCTATCAGGCTTTATAACGAAACAGCCATTGAACTGGAACATTATCTTAACTAATATATTATCATGTTTTCAAAATAAGTCTAACTTTGTAACGTTTTTTTAAACTAACCCTAAAATTGTTTTTATATGGAAAATACGGATAGTCAATATGGGCAGACAGGCAAATCGAGTAAAGGTTTAACTATTTTATTAATTATTTTAATTGTAATCTTTGCTGCCGCAATTGTAGTGCTTATTACCAAAATGAATCAAACGAAAACAGAGTCGGCACAGGTTGAGCAAATTTTAGAAGATCAGAAAAAATCGCTGGGAAAAGAGCTTGAGGATCTGCAGGGAGAATATTCCGCACTCAGGACCAACAACGATAGTATGAATAAACTTATTTCCGGCCAGAAAGATAAGATCACAAGATTGTTAAACCAACGGTCATCGAACATTGACCTCATTGGGAAATACAAAAAAGAATTAGGCACACTTCGTGACGTTCTCAAAAGTTATATCGCCCAGGTCGATTCACTTAACATCCGTAACCAACAATTGGTGCAGGAAAATGTAGAAGTGAAAACCACTCTGGAACAGGCACGCGCCGATAATATTAAACTTAATCAGGATAAAGATAACCTTTCAACACAAGTACAAAAGGCATCTGTGATAGGTACCAGTAATATTGTGGTTATGGCTCTTAATAAACGGGGTAAAGAAGAAAATAAGGTAAGCAAAACTACCAAAATTAAAGTTTGCTTTACCATGCGCGAGAACGCCATTGCTAAAGGCGGAGCTAAAGATGTTTACATTCGTATTTCTCGTCCCGATGGTGCTGTAATTGCGTATTCCGATGGTGATCAGTTTGATTTCCAGGGAAAGCAGATCGTATATTCGGCAAAACGTCAGATTGAATATGAGAATAAGGACATTGATGTGTGTATTTACTGGGATAACAATAACCAATTGGTAATTGGCGATTATACCGTCGACATCTTTACCGATGGGAACCTGATCGGTACTACAAAATTAAGTATGAAGAAGTAACCGATGACATTCATATATTGAACAAACCCCCCAAGGTCAGGTGATCTTGGGGGGTTTGTAATTAGCCACCATTTTGACGCAACCAATTTGAATGTAAGACCATCTTTATGGAAACATTTAACTCAATAAAAATGAAAACACTTTCAATTTCTTTCCTATTTTTAGGTATGATTTTATCAGGTTGTAAAAAGGATTCTGTTATTGTAAAAGGGTTCTACGACTCTATGCATTTTGTGACTCAGGGAGGTGGGCAGATCGAATTTAATTTGTATCCAGCAGAAAATATGTATCCAGCCGACTCTGTTAATAAACTTAGGGCCATCGTTACAAAATATAAATTTCGCGATACCACTATTCAAATAATGATTGATTACGATGATAATAATGCATCAGCTTTTTCTGCATTCCAAAAAGCAATGAATAATCAGGCACAATTAAATGGAGATTTTAGGCAATCTACATTGCCCACAGGAACATGGTCATATATTTATTGTGTGGCTGGTAATAAGGAAACAGAAGTGACAAGCGCCGGACTCAGAGATTTGTTACTACAATTTAGGTTAATAGTTAGCAACAAGATACAGTAATTATTTTGTCAAGCGAAATAAGTGCAACAATGGCTTTATGCGGTAGTTAGCAGCCAGGTTCAAACGGATTTCCTCTAATTTAAAATATGACAAATGAAGTCAGTATTTTTATTTTTCAGCGTTTTCTTGATTGCTGGAATAAATAGTTTTGGACAACATTATGACTTAGTTTTAACTGCGAAAACTAATGGTTTTAGCCAGACTATTCATGAAGGCGCTGGGATTGCAGTTAATTGTAATGATGGTAGGTATATAAAAGGTAAGCTTAAGATAATAAGTTATACACAGATTATGTTGGGTACTGATAAAATTTCGATGGATGAAATAAATTCAATCAGGTATGGTACCAAATTCTCCAGGATTACAAGTGGTATTTTAATTGTTGGAGGAATATTACTGGAAGCTGCAATAGTAATTTCCTTAGCAAAAGCAGGAACACGGACTCATAAAGATAATTTTAATCCATTACCTGCTGTAGGATTGATTAATGTTGGTGCTATTGTTACAACCGGCGGGATAATTTATTTGATAAAAGGTAGAAAATTTAAAAAGGAGATTTGGGAATTTAGTATAAAAACAAAATAGAAAAAAACAGAAAACATGAAAATAAGTAACGAAAGAATTTAATTATTAATTAGTGACTACATACTCCAACACACTGCAGACACTGAACATTAGCCTGCAAACGAAATAAACACGACTATGAAACAGTTATTTTTAACAATGATTACATTTTTAACCTTGACAAATGTCTTTGGACAGAAGACTGAGTTAAGAGCTTCATTGAATTCCGGACTATTTTCATTTTCCGGTGTTTCATCGGAAGCCACTACCTCAATCAATTATAATGACCAAACCAAATCAGGTTATACAAATAATCCTTATGGTTCTAGGGTTGCACTTTGTTACGGGGTTTCATTAAATTTAAAAAGAATCACAAAAAGGAATATAATTTTTGGATTGGATTTAGGTTATGAAACGCTACGAAGTAAAATCACCATTGATAGAATTGATGGATACAATGGGACTTCCACCTATCAATATAATGCGTCGGGAAAAACTTTTTTGAATAATAGTTTTTTAAATTTTAATCCTTTTATTGGATACAGATTTATAGTAAATAATATTTGCATTGATTTAACCGGTGGTTTTGATTATGGATATATTTTAAAAGCAAAAGAAGATGGCCATGCTACGGCGACAAATGGCATAAAATATACCACTTCCATGGATAGAAAAGATGTTACTTTTGATCTTAGACCAAGGATTCAACTTTCGACTGAATATAAAGAAATTGGATTATATGTCGGGTATTCTTATGGGCTGATAGATTATATGATGAATTATAAAGGTGGTACAAATGAAGCAAGTGCTCGACTTTTAAGATTTGGAATAACATATCAAATTAAATAATTGGCTGCAAGCAAAACGCGGCATAGTTAATTGTCGTTGAAGAGCTTATTTTAAGCTATTAGCTCTTATTTAAGTTTGGTAAAGCTTGATAAGGATCAGCTTCG
>CAYZNC010000429.1:0-5429 GCA_964478555.1 uncultured Bacteroidales bacterium
TCAGTTCATCCTGCGATATTTTTCGTTTCCATTCTTCTTTTGGATAAAGGTCCAACAGACTTTGCATGTAATAAAAGCCGGAAGGATCTGTTCCGTCATTGGAGCGTCCGGTTTGTGAAATGACATTTTTCACTTCTGGAAACCGCATCAACATTTCGCGGATGTCATGAACCGTTTTAACGCTTTCTCTCAAAGAATAGCTCATCGGCATTTTGGCTTCTACCCAAAGGGATCCTTCGTTCAGCGGAGGTAGAAACTCTGTTCCCAGGAATTTAAAGGATAAAAGGCTAAGTATCATGAATACGAGTGCAATACCAAGGCTAAGTTTTTTGTGGGAATAGGTAAGGTTAAACCCACGCATCACCCACTTGTTAATAAACTCAACA
Source organism: uncultured Bacteroidales bacterium (assembly GCA_964478555.1). Taxonomy (GTDB): domain Bacteria; phylum Bacteroidota; class Bacteroidia; order Bacteroidales; family JAAUTT01; genus JAAUTT01. The sequence goes on from CAYZNC010000429.1 coordinate 387, forward strand.
AATACATTGTGTTTTTCTTTTACATTTTTCCTGAAAACGAAGCTTGAGAGCACAGGGATCAGGGTCAATGTAAAAATAAGTGCGCCAAGTAGTGCGAAGCCAAGGGTAAATGCCAGGGGTGAAAACATTTTTCCTTCAATTTTCTGGAACGAGAAAACGGGGATGAGTGCCGTAATAATGATGATCTTTGAGAAGAAAATAGCCCTTCCCATTTCTCCCCCAGTTTTTTTAATCATCCCCAGTTTGCTTAGTTTGTTGAATTTTGGCATCCCGATGGATTTTGCCTTTTGGTCAAGGACCACAAAAATGCCCTCCACCATCACCACTGCCCCATCAATGATAATACCGAAGTCGATAGCTCCCATAGATATAAGGTTGGCTGTCATACCTTTTAGCCTAAGGCAGGTAAAAGCAAAAAGCAACGCGAGGGGTATGATGATGGCCACTACAAACATAGCCCTAAGATCGGCCATAAATAAAAGAACGATCAAAGTTACCAGGATAATTCCTTCAGCCAGGTTATGTAAAACAGTATGGGTACAGAAGCTGATCAGGTTATCACGGTCATAGATGGGAACTATTTTGATGTCGGATGGCAGTATCCGGTCATTCAGTTCGCCTATTTTGGCTTTTACATCTTTCAAAACATCAGCAGGGTTCAATCCTTTGCGCATGACCACGATGCCTTCGATAATATCATCGTTATGGTTCATACCGCCCTGGCCTACCCGCGGGGAAGATGATTCCACCACTTCTCCCAGATCTTTTACGCGCAAAGGGTTATTGCTTACATCCGCAACTACAGTGTTTTTAATATCTTCAATTGAATTCAGGAGGCCTATTCCCCTCACAACATAAGCCTGTCCGTTTTTTTCGATTATATCGCCGCCCACGTTGATATTGCTTTTGGCTACGGCGTTATAAACCTGCAGTTCCGATATGCCGTATTTCTCCAGCAGATTGGGCGATATATTGATTTCGTACACCTTTTCCTGTCCCCCAAAAGTGGTAACATCGGCAACACCCGAAACGGAATGCAGCTGACGTGCAATTACCCAGTTCTGATAAGTAAGTAAATCGCGGGAATTACGGTATTTGCTTTTTAAAACATTCCGGTAAATTTCACCGGTAGGACCATATGGGGGCTCTATTTCGGTTTCAGCGCCTTCAGGAAATGTAACGGAACCAATGGCATTGTTTACCTGCTGGCGTGCAAAAAAATCATCCACATCATCTTCGAACATTATTTTGATAACAGAAAGCCCGAACATGGTAATAGACCGCACATTGGTCTTACGTTGCACCGAGGTCATAGCTATTTCGAGTGGTATGGTAACAAACCGTTCAACTTCCTCAGCGCTTTGCCCACGCCATTGCGATACGATGATAATTTCCGTGTTCGTTGTGTCCGGAAAGGCTTCGATAGGTGTGTTGATGTAGCTTACAACCCCTAAAATAACAAGTACAACCGTCATGAAAACAACGAAAAACTTATTTTTTAACGAGAAAGCCACAATATTTTGAACAAACTTTTTCATACGTAAATAATTTTATGTTTAAGGTCGTATGGAGCCTCCTTAATATATTTACATACGCTGTTTGTGTTTGCAAAACATGGAGGGTTCATATTTCTTATTTAGAAACTGCAGGATCAATCATTATTTAACGCATCGTAAACCAGCAAAGCCTTTTTGGAAATGATGATTTCCCCTTCTTTTAAGCCATCGGTGATATAGGTATTGTTGTCTATCGATTTATAGATGTGTACCTGCCTGTTTTCTACGCTGTCGCGACGATGGTACACCACCACGAAATTGGCATTCTTGTCAAAAATAACCGCAGAGGACGAAACGTAATTCAGTATTTTGTCATCAGGGTAAACTACCTCAATATTGGCAAACATTTCCGGCTTGAGCATCAGGTCGGGGTTATCGAGCTTAATGCGTACCTTCATTACTTTGGTGTCGGGATCGATGACGTTGTAAATTTTATCGATTTTCCCCGCAAAAATCTTATCGGGATAGCTAATAGTTGTGACCCTGGCCATATATCCTTCCTTTATTTTTTTGATATCCGATTCAAATACATTGGCAATCACATAAACTTTATCAAGATTGGCGATGGTAAATAAATTGGTTTGATTATCGCTTCGGAATTCCATTTTTTTGTTGGCATTCTTCTCCACAATATAGCCAGCAACAGGAGCTTTAATGATGTAATTTTTGCCGGACTCCTCTCCTATTAAGCTTAAGATACTCTTTATCCTGTCGAGTTCCCCCGATGCCTTTTTCAGATCGTTTTGAGCAGAGATATAATCCTTTTCGGAAATGAGCCCGTTACTATATGCGCTTTGAGCGGCTTCGGCACCTTTTCTGGCAACTTCAACATTCGATTGGGCCTGAATAAGCTGGCTAGCATAATCGGCTGTTTCAAAACTACGGATGACAGCCAAAGTTTGTCCCCGCTTTACGTAATCGCCCAAATCCACATCGAGTGATTGAATTTTGCCGCCCACAAAGGGATAGATCCTTACCACCTCATTTTCATCGAAGGTAACTTTGCCGGTGAGGAGTAACCGGTCTGTGACCTGTTGCTTTTTAACGGTATCAAAGGCTATGTAGCGCATAAAAGTATCGCTGATAGCAAACTTCGGATCCGCGGGATCTTTTGCTTTTCTGCTACAACCCATGGAAAAGTGAGCCATTACAACTATGTAGATAAGGGGAAAGATTACTTTTTGCATCTCGTTTTAATTTTAATTCAATGATTTTCCAACGGAAAAATTTAAATTTTCAATGGCATTCATCCTGTCATTTTGGAGCTGTAGTAACTGGGTTTGTGAATCTTTGTATGATTCGTACAAATCAACAAATTCGAGCAATCCTATCTGATGTTTCAAAAAACTTTCGGTAGTACCCGTAATAATCCGTGTGAAATCTTCGCCGAAACCTGAATCTGTGGCTCTATAAAGTCTTTCGGTTTCTATGGCGGTTTTATAACTTTGCTCCACCTGGCTGGCCACTTCCATCACATAATAATCATAATTGGTTTTGTTTTCTTTGATGCGCGCCTCGGCCACTTTGATGTTTCCCCGGTTTTGATTCCAAAAGGGCAGGTCCATGCTCAAACCAAGATAATTGTAATTACGTACAAAGCTGCCATTATGGTCCCACCCTGCGATGAGAGACGGATTGGGTACGCTCAAAGCTCTTTGATAGGATAAATTGGTTTGTGCATATTGGTCCTGCACCTTGTAAATAAGTAAATCGAGCCGGTTACGTTGGGCAGTATCGATAAGTGCCGCCACCTGATATTTGTTGGGATTTAAGCTATCCATCAGTGCAAGGTTTGGCAAAGGATGTATATATCTGCGATCTTTTTCACCGATCATTAACCGGACATTGTCCTCATTCTCGTTTAGCCGCTGCATGAGGTCCAGTTTATCCGTTTCCAGGCCAAACAAGAGTGCCTTTAGCCTCACAACTTCTTTGAGCGATACAAATCCTTTGGGATACATGGTTTCGTAGCCGGATAAAATTTTCCTGAGCAATGGTACCTCTGTATCGAAAATCCGTAATTTTTTTTCGAGGTAACAGATGTTGTAAAAAGAAGTGTGGAGTTGATATTTCAGATTCCTGACCAAATCAAAATATTGGTATTGGGCAATTTGTTTGTTGTTTTGGGCCATGGAAACAAGCTTGTGTCTTTTGCCTGCAATTAAAATGAGTTGCTGGATTTGGGCAGAAGACTCGCTGCCCGGAGAAATTTCGAAGTACTTCTTATTTTCGGGATTGTATAAATTATGGATGATGGTAATATTGGGACGGTCCCAGATGCGGGCTTGGATAACACTGGCTTCGTTTTCGTCGATGTTATACTGTTGAGCCAGCAGGGGCAGGTTTTTTGATAAGAAAAGGCTATCGATCCCGGACAAGGTGAGCTTTAAGGTATCGGCACCATCCTGACCCAAAACGGAATTCGAAGCAAATATTTGAATTAAGGCGCATATCAATAGTTTACGAGACATAACTGTTAAAGACATAAGACGTAAAACATAAGACGTAAGACATAAGACGTAAAGACAAGAAACAAGAGCCAAGCCGTGTACCATTGGCGGGAAACAAAATTTGCCACCACTGGCATGAAACAATACAAATTAATCGTCAAAAATAGATTACGGATATTAAGCTGAAATTAGAAGGAAATTAGAATGGGATTAGAATATTGGGTAATAGAAAGAAGTACAGAGAGCGTTAATAATAAATTAAATCAGGTAGCCACTAATGCACTAATAACACGGCACCGGAGTGTTCAATAACAGGAACCACCAATATTTTATTGGTGCATTCGTGGCTATTTTTTCTTTGAAGTTCTCTATTTTGAGGTTCGATTTAATAATCTCGTTCCGTTTAATTAAATTTAAAAATAACCGGCGAAACAAATTGTTGCTTAACATTTTTCCCATCTTTTTTGCCAGGGGTCCATTTCGGTGAATTACGGATTACCCTGACAACTTCGGCATCACAATCAGGTTCAAGGGAACGCAATATCTTAACCTTTTCAACATTGCCTTCAGTATTCACAACAAACTGGGCAATTACCCTGCCTTGAATTCCCATTTTGCGGGCAGTTTCCGGGTATTTCACATGTGTCATTAACCAGTTCCTGAAGGTATTGATATCACCTCCTTGAAATTTTGCATTTTCATCAACAGCAATAAATATAGGTTCTTCATTTTTGATACTGTCGGTGTTACTGGAAACTTTAACGGAAGGAGTCAATTTAAACACAACCGGCAGAACAAATTGTTGTTTAACAGCTTTCCCTCTGGCTCTACCAGGGGACCATTTCGGAGAACTATTGATTACCCTCACAACTTCGGCATCACAATCAGGGTCAAGAGAACGCAGTACTTTTACATTTTCCACAATACCCTTGGCATTCACAACAAACTGAGCAATTACCTTTCCTTGAGTCCCTTTTTGGCGGGTACTTTCAGGATATGTTACCTGGCTCATGATCCAGTTCCTGAAGGTATTGATA
>CAYZNC010000430.1:0-5403 GCA_964478555.1 uncultured Bacteroidales bacterium
AATGCCATTTAAAAAGTTTATTATATTGTCCTTTTGAGTCAACAACTTTCAAGTCCAATCCATCGGGAATAACCATTAATTCATATCCATTCGTAAATTTAACTTTAAAACAATGCTCCCCATTTAAAACTGATTTTCCAGTAAACAATACAGTTACTTCTTTCCAGTTTTTCCCATAAGTATAAGTTATCTCAGCCCTGGCAGAATCTTTAACCCAAAATGAAAACGCTTCATATTCAGCTGTGCCTGGCTCTCCACATGAATAGTTCGCAACTTTCTGTGCAAAAAGAAAAGTTGTAAACGAAAGAAATACAAACGTTGATATATATTTCATCGTGATACATTTACTGTTTTATTTTGATTCTCTTAAAAAACTGTGCGGTTTTTCGAAGCTAAAATTCAGTTACAACAGGCATATTATCAAGCCAGGCCGCCATATTGAGTACAAGAAAATTCCAATTTTGAAATCCCTTGTTCAGCACAGGTTCTCCGTTGTCTGGCAGGTAATATTCGTGCAAAGCACCGAAACGTTCAAAATCCCTGCCCAAAAGTAAAATTGTTTTCTCGGCCAACTCTTTGGCTTCCTCATTGTATCCATAGTTTATGAGGCCACGGAATACCAAATAGTTGACATTAATCCAAATGGGACCTTGCCACGATGATGGATTACCACTTGCCCGTGTGTCGTACATTTTTTCCAATGGCGACAATGAACGGATGCCGGCAGGTGCGTTGAATGATGTAGTGTCGTGGAAATGAAGTTTAACCATTTCTTTTGCTTGCTCAGGGGTTGCAATATTTCCCCACATAGCCATAAAACCGCTCCATACACTAAAGCGTTGGATCAGGCAATCGTAAGTACGGGGCTGGCCAACATGAAGGATCAATTGACCGGGTTGCAGCGATGTTATATTTGGTTTCTCTATGGGGAGTAAGTTAAGGTCGACACTGTAGTAAAACTTGTCACGCTGATCCCAGCAATGTTTTCTTATTTTTTCCTGTAATTCATCAGCCTCTTGCGCAAAATATTTTGATATATCAGGAAGTTTGAGACACCCGGCCAGGTAGCTTGTAGCCTTGAGCTCTTTGTACATAAGTACATTGAGAAATATTGACCCTGAACTTTCGTGAGGACGGTAAAAGGTGCTCGGGTCATTATCTACTCCTATTGCTTCATCAGTCTCCCAATAAATCAATCCCGTAGCCGGGTGACGATGAAAGTTGAGATATTTACTTACGAAAGCCTGCAAAACATAAAAATCTTCACGCAACCACTCCGCATTGCCATTCATATGTTGTACAATAAACGCTGCATGCTGTGCCAGTGTGGGTTTATGCATATTACTTTTCCATGGATTTCGAGCACTCAGCATCTCTACTCTGCTGAGGGCATTACGTTCAATCCAAATTGGGATCCAACCGTCCATTCCTCCGTAGCTGAGGGAATTGAGTACGCAACCTTGTTCATATTTAAGCGCCTGTTCCCTGTCTTTTTCATTGCCATGTTCAAGCAATATTTGTCGAAGTGCAATATTGCTCAGCCATGAGTCCCAGTCCCACAGCATATCGAGATATTGATTGCTTCCTGGTGCCAGGAATGGGTATTTCAGGGCTCCTCCAGCCTCCCGGTACATACCTTTCATCTCTTTGTAGATATACTCACGACAAATAGACTTGTATTTTTTGATATTTGCAGGTGTATTTGCGGGCATTTGAGCAAAAGAATCTGCAATCATTCCTATTAAAAATAAAACAATGAGCATCCTTTTCATAGAGTGTTTTAATTTATTGGCTTATTTCAAAATGTTCGAAACTAATTATCCTGCAAGCAACGAACCGAAAATCCAAAAACCTTATCGACCTTAGGGAGTGCGGAAGAATTGCTGTTATTAAACGGTACATTCCAACCCCATGCGCTGGAAGTACCATACTCTGTTGAACTCCACCAGTCGCCATCCTGACCAATATAGCTAAATGTTCCATCATTGTTACGGCAACCACCTGGAAGAGCAGTAAAGCCACTAGTGTTGTCAGCTAAAGCATTAGGACTTATCCAATGGGTTAATCCCAGTTCCTTGAGTGTTCCCCCTGCGATGCCTTCGCCTCCCAAATATGTGATTAAGGTAGTCCAATCAGCGTCAGTGGGCACATGCCAGCCTGTAGGTGCTATATTGCGGGTATCAACAACCGAATACCAATTGTACAATCTACCATAGGTGGCAATGGTATCATTATTACTTGAGTTCTTATAATTACAGTAAGCTCCGGTACTCAAAACAGACCATGCAGTATTGTCCGTTACTTTGGGTATGACTTCGCTATTGCGATATTTGGTTGTCCGTAAATTTTCTGCCATCCATGTTTGTGTGCCAATTTTAATGGTTTTATAGACATTGCCATCCTGGTCGGTCATTGAGCCGTAGGTTTTACTTGTGTTAAAGATTGCGGTTGTTTTACCGTTGGTTGGATTACCTGGACTGCTATTTTCACTTTTCTTACAACTATTTATAAATATCAATAACAATCCAATTGTAATTAGTGGATAAATCAAACTTCTGTTTTTCATTTTAATTTGAATTTTAGTTAATACTCATAGCAATGCAAAATATGCGAAAACTATTGTTTTACTTTTTGACACCTATACGTAACAAAACTTGCGGTAATGGAAGTCTATGGTTTTATTTTGTCGATCTGTTTGTCATGAATTCGGGACATAAAAACAATCATGCAAATTGCGCCAATCAGTGCAAATAACATATCTGATTGGGTATCCCAAACATCTCCCTGCGTTCCCAAAAATGAATCGGCTGATTGTCCGGATGCAACTGCCACAAACCACTCAAGGAATTCATATAAAACACTTATAGTTAAACAAACACAAATTGTCAAAAAAGATAACCATCCTCTTTTTACAATCTCTTGTCGTATAAACAACTCTCTAACGATCATGGCAGGAACAAATCCTTGTGCGAAATGTCCCAATTTATCATAATTGTTACGACTTTGATGAAATAAATCTTTAATCCAGTCGAAAAGGGGGACTTCAGCATAAGTATAATGTCCACCTATAAAGAGAATATAACAATGAACCACGATAAGCATATACACCAAATAGGAAAATCTAAATTTCTTAAATGTGAAGATTAGTATAAACAACCCGATAATAGCGGGAAATACCTCAAGAATCCATGTGAAATAATCATGCGGATGAATCCCTGAAATAATCAATCCAGCTAAGAATATAATTACTAAAATCCAATACTTTTTCATTATATATTGCTTATTACTCGTAGTTTAATACTGGTCCGTTTCTATTTTAAAAACGTATTCAATCCTATTGTTAAGTATATCCCATTACTATTATTTATTGTTTTACCGCTTGAAGTACTATGATCACTAGAACCCGGAGTGGCGATGTAATCCAAACTGCTGCTCGTAGTTCCATGTTGTTGCTGATATAAATATGAGATTAACATTTCTAGTGAAATTTTTGAATTAAGAAATATAGCATAACCCAAACCAGGAGAAATTCCAACAGTATTATAATGATTATCAGAACTGGCTTTTAGTATCCCATTCTGAGTTATAAATGAATTACTTTCATTGGTGCTGTGTGATTTGTTAAATAAATATTGAATATTCAGATTTAATAAAAATCCTTTTTGAAAGTAATATTTTAAATATGTCCCTGTGCCAGCTGAATAAACCTTAGATATGCCGGAAGTGCCATTAGTAGCATTATTTTCAATTTTTTGGTTAGAAATTGAAAATGTAGGTGTTATTCCGGCAGATAATCCATTAAAGATGAAATATCCAATATTAGGACTAAAGACAAAGTCACAATTGGTATTTTTAATTTTATTTTGTCTTATAGAAAAAGTGCCATCATTATAATCATAATCATAAAATGTTTCATTATTAGTACTGCTTTGGTAACTGCCCGAAATACTCCCGCCAATAATATAATTACCCTTAGTTATGGGTTTTTCGATTTGAGCTGAAATTTTAAGAGAAGTAAACAATAAAATGAGTGTCAATGCTTTTTTCATAAGTAGGGTTAGTTTGTTTATGAATTGTATAATTATTCTGATAGATAAAAATCATGATTGTGGTCAATTTAGGTAATTGTCAAATCTTTTTTTTATTTTGCTTGTTTATAGTGACCATCTAAATGGTATTAGATGGTTACATGTCGCACCAAATTTAAACCAATTTTATTCACGTAAAGCAAAAAATAAGGTTATTTTTAGAAGGTAGTTACACCGAGGGCGCTTACTTATTTTTCATGGTTACCCACTTTTTATCCATCATAAAGTTCATAAATCCAGCCGTTCCTTTCTCTTTGATCATTTCAATCCCTTTTCGGCGGCTAGTTCGTGTTATAAATTGCCCAAACCGGATCATTAATGGATTATAATCCTTACAATCTTTAACGGAATCATACTTTTTACAATCTGCGCAACTTAAATAACCGTTATCCAAGCAGCATGGTCTTACTTTACAAGCATTATATCCGACTGCACATCCGGGAGTACTTCCTTTACAACCGTGGCATTCTCCTTTTAGAAATTTTGGACATGCCCCGCAATAAAACCCGCAATATGAAATCAGGTTTTCGTCTGCTATGATTTGATTTGTTGTTTCCATTTTGGTCAGTTTTTATATTATTTAGAAAATTAATCAATTGCAAGTCAAATTTAAAAATATTTTGGGTATAATTACACAGAGCACAGAGACACAATGGCACAGAGAAAGTTAAATAATATCGTCTGTTGGCACAATTTCGTTGGCTCCTCTTTGCGGAAAGAAAGTTCGCCAATAGCAAAATACGACTAAACTGACCTATATCTACTTGTCAAAAAGTAAGCGATCTTGCCCAAACACCTCTTCCCATTGTTCCAACAAAGACATTCTTATTATTTGCGCCTATAGAATTCACAATTGTAAAAGACGGTAAGCCTGTACCTATGCTCGTCCAGCTTTGTCCATTATTTGAAGACAAATATACGAACAAGGAAGTTCCTGCAAAAATATTGCCACCAGTTATAGTTATGAACTTCACATGATAATCTTTTAAGCCGGTATTCACTGCTGTCCAACTATGCCCATTACTAACCGATAAAAAAATGCCATCCCCGTCGGTTCCCACAAAGATATTACCTTTGTTTACAGCTATAGTTCTTATCTTGAGGTTTGGTAACCCGTTATTGATTGCAACCCAACTATTCCCATCATTGGTTGATAGGAAAATACCATGGTCATAGGTACCTGCATAAATATTACTACCGCTTACAGCCAGTGACTGTATATGAAGATTTAATAAACCTTTATTCACCGAAGACCAACTATTTCCTTTATTAGTCGATAAATAGACTCCGTCGAAAGCAGTTCCTGCAAATATTT
>CAYZNC010000431.1:0-5384 GCA_964478555.1 uncultured Bacteroidales bacterium
TTAGGGTCTGCTGATTAAGTCAAGCCTCTCGCTATTTCATTTTTGAAGTCAAACATTATAATATTTCTAATTCTTAACACGATTTCATAGACCTTGTTTGCTGAAAAAGAAAACATATGGGCAATTAAGGCAAAGGGTACCTGCCCGGCTAACTTAACCAGGTTTAGTACCAATACGATGGTGGCGATCCATGATTGACTTGTTTGTTGAAGTCTTGCTTTCACACGATTTAGTCCGTATGCTGTTTTTGCTTGTCCAAACTTGCCTTCTATTGGATTTCTTTCTCCTGGTCTTACGTGTTCCACATCCACAGCCTTTGGTCTGCCCAAGGGCTTTGCCCTGAGTATTATTTTCAACTCTTTGAGTTCAGCCCTGTTGGAACGATTGCAATATATTTTGTCAACCAAAACTTCTTTGGGGTAGTACCCGAATCGGGCTTTGTATTTTTCAACGCAAGCCATTAAACGAGTGCCTTCGTTAAACGCTTCCCATGACAAATCGTCCAAAAAAGCGTATCCGCCCATTAGACTTACCTGTATTTTTGCACCAAATTCGACATTAGCGTTTGTTTTCCCTCTCACGATGGGACGCACATGTGGCTGATGAATGCTCACAATGCGATGGTCGATACTGTGAGTTCGTTGGTCAAACATGGTTCTTTGTTGGTCGTACAACGTATGAATAACAAGAAGATACTTGTGCTGATGGCGATTGAGGGGAATGGTCTGGTAGGCATCCAAAAGAGTATCAAGACTTTTTAAGTTGCGCTTCAGGTAATTTAACTGCTTTCGAACTGCACTGCGGATTTCTTTTTTTGATTTAACCTTTTTCTGGGCGGTGTGTAGGTAATCCTTACGGGCTATTTCCCGGTAAGTCCTTGGTTTAACAGCGTGTTTACGGGCATTGTATAAAATATCTATCAGTTCTTCTGATTTTTCCCTTGCCTCACTCAATAGGTTAAGGTCTGTGGGATAAGCAATGTCCTGAGGGCAAGCCGTAGCATCGGCAATAAGCTTCCCTTTGTGGGTTATCTTATCTGCCTCAGGGTCGTCTTTTGATAGGATATTGGGGGAAGTGTCTCCTTTTAGAGTATTTGTATCTTGGATGTTATTCCCAGTATCGGTATGGTTATCTGGCCCATCAGTCTTGCCCAAACCTAATATTTTTTCGTTGATGGCATTAATCTGCTCAATGCCTAGACGTTTTCTAAAATCAACAAACAAGGACGGGTCAAATGGTTCTTCATCGCTAAAGCTACTGTACCCAATGAAGTATTGCATGTACATGTTTTCTTGTATTTGAAGAACTGTTTCGCGGTCACTCAGATTGCATATGTGCTTGAGAATGATTGACCCTATTGCAACGCGTGGATTAATACCATCTGCCCCAGTTTGGCTGTTGCCCATTTGGGACTGATAGGTGCTGACCAACAAATCCCATGGTATTTTGCGGGCTAGTACAACCCATCGGTTATTGGGGTTGAGTGTTCGATCAAATGGCGTTTCAAAACCAACTATGGTTAACTGATTTTGACTTAGATATTGCTGCTTAGATGCACGACTTTTTTGGGCTTTTGCCATTTTTATTTGCATTTAATCATATACAAATATGAATAAAATTACTGATATCATAGAGGTTGATAATTAATCAGCAGACCCTAATTATATTGAAAATAAATTTATTGGTCAGTGCAGCGCCTTCTGGACCACAACATCGGATGCAATCCAAGCGAGTTGTATAGATAATTTTAGTGTGCTCATCAATAATAATCTGAGCACTGTTCGTGTATATGGTGCTACACAATTCGGTAACGGACTTTCCTGCCGTTGTATTAAGGATTAACTGTGGTTATACTTGCGGGGTGAATTATTTAAGGGCTGATTCGTTATAATTAATACTATAACCGTTGCCTGTAACGGTCAACTTCAATCCGAACCTATGATCAGGATTTTCTTTTCCTTTCACTTTACCAGATAAAACATCCTTACTTAAAGCTATCATATCATTTATTTTCTTTAATGTCTCCATGTTATTATCATTATAATGTCCCGAATAGAGGTACTTAATTTTATCATTCTCCATAATGGAACATATTTTTTCACATGAAGAAATGAAGGTAGAGAAATTCCCAAACAATAGTAATAATCCTGTACCAAATGAATCGCCGCTAAACCCATAACCATATTTTTTATCAATAAAGGTGGTAGAACCAGGCGTATGCGCAGGTGTAAAAACAACTTCCAGTTGCCTGTCTCCTAAATTAATAATTTCCCTGTCTTTTAGATATTTTATAACACCCTTATAATTGGGCATGAACTTTGGAATAAGAACAGTATCGCTAGGATTAATATAAATCTCAGGAAAGTAATTTGCAGAGCCGATATGATCAGGATGGACATGTGTAGCCACAAGCATAACGGGCTTTTTGGTAATAGTGGCCACTATTTTATCTAAATTCTTAATATTTGTTCCAGCATCAATTAAAACAGCTTTGTCGCTGCCTTCAACGAGGTACAAACTTTCATGCCACATTTCATGTCCCGAGCCAACCCAGGTATGATCATCAATTTGGTGAAAAACAACATCGTCATTGCTAAAAACAATTTTTCCATCAATTTTTGCAGGGCCCTGTGCAAATAGGGTTATCTTAAGAAAGATAGCAAAAACAATACTGATGACTGATTTTTTCATATTTCATTATTTTTTAAATCATTTTCAATGAACTGCATCAAAATTATTTAAAATAATTTGAAAAAAGGGACCTTCCTTATAAAGATTACGCTTTAACGTAAGGCATAAAATACCAGACCTCAAGCGATCTAATCCTGTTTCCCTTTAAATAATTTTTTAAAGAATGATTTTATACCGGGTTTTTCTTTCTCTTTTTTTAATTCGCATTATTACTGCTTTACTATTTTTTTAAAAATAACTGTATTATCAATAGTTACTATTTTAACTATATAAACTCCTGATGAATATTTACTCATATCAATTTCAAATGCATTTTCTATATTTCTTGCTGAGTAAACAAGCCCATATACGGAATAAATAAAAACACTTTGTAATGAGATAGGTTTTATAAAAGAAATTAACAAATGGTTAATTACTGGTATGGGATAAATTAAAATATCAGATTTTATTCCAGATTTAACATCTGTACTTAAAGTTTCCTGATTTACTGTAATAATTTTTGATATAACATTTGTTCCTGAAATAGTTATGGTGGCAATTCTTGGAACAGTACTGTTATTGGCCAAAGCAGTTAAGCTTACTGTTGCGTCATTTGAGCCCGATGTAGTGTAAAATTTTATCCACGACTGATCGCAACTGACATACCAGCTAAGGTTTGATTTTATTTCAAATGTTGCTGAATCATTTGCTGTCGCTGTTATATTTATTTCGTTTGTAGAAACTGTTAGTATTGGAGATCCTGCTGCTTGTGTTACAGTAATTGTTTTTGATATAACGTTTGTTCCTGAAATAGTTATGGTAGCAATTTGCGGACTAAAAGTATTATTGGGTAAGGCCGTTAAGTTTATTGTTGCATTTTTTGAACCTGATATGGCGTCCAATTTTATCCAAGGCTGATCGCAACTGGCGTGCCAACTGGTATTTGAAAATATACTAAAAGAGGCGCTGCTATTCACAATTATTAAACTATCAACAGGGACTTTTAAATAGGGTACAGTGGCATTTGTTAAAATTAAGCCTGAATTTCCCACAGCATAACCTTTATTGTCAATAAAATATATTGAGTTAATACTTTCATCAGTAATTCTGTCTACCGTCCATGTATCACCACCATTTGTTGTTTTTATGATCGCTCCAAAGTCACCTACCATATAGCCGGTATCAGGATTAAGAAAGAATATGCTTTGGATAACTTCTGACACCCAATGATATAAATAGTGTTCAACCCAATTTTTCCCTCCATCTATTGTTTTAAAATAATTTTCACCAGCGGCATACCCTGTATTAGCATCAGTGAAAAATACTGATTTCAAAGTATTTGTAGAATGAAGCTGGTTTACCCATGTAGTGCCTCCATCTATAGTTTTTAAGATTGTACCACCGGAGCCAACAGCATAACCAGAACCAGCGTTAATGAAAAAAACTGAGTTTAAATTGGCAGTAGTGTTACTTACTTGGTTTGTCCAATTTTTACCTCCATTTTTTGTATTTAAAATTGTACCTTCATCTCCCACGGCAAAACCACTATTCTTATCTACAAAAAAAACCGAATTTAAATTTTTTGTGGTATTACTGGTTTGTGCTTCCCAGTTTGTGCCTTTATCTGATGTGTTAAGAATAATTCCTTGTATTCCAACTATATAACCCGTATCAGAATTAACGAAAAAGATTGAACGAAAATCTTTGTATCCCTTGTTTTGTAAAGACCAATTTGCTCCACCATCTATAGTTTTTAAGATTGCCCCACAACAACCTACGGAATAACCAACGTTAGAATCTGTAAAATAAGTTGAAAATAAAGGATACTCATTAATACAATTTGTTTGTAGTTTCCATAAGCAAGGTGAATTCATACTTTTTACTATAATTCCATTTGTTCCGGCAGCATAAACCGTATTGTTCTTGGTGACATAAACTGAATTGAAGCAGTCATATGAATTTAGGGATGGATAGCGGAATGAACCTAATGGCAACCATTGCTGACCACCATCCAATGTCATGATGATGCTATTATAATCACCTACTGCATAACCAACTTTGGCATTCAGGAAGCATATTGAATAATAAGAATTACCAGTTTTTTTTGCAATCCAGTTTAAACCTCCGTTACAAGTTTTTAATAAAGTACCTTCTTCTAATACATAACCTGTATCTGCACTTGTAAAATATACGGAATACAAGGCGCTAGTTGTATTAATAAATAACTTGGTCCAAGTTGTGCCTCCATCAATGGTTTTTAGAATAGTATCATTATCGCCAACGGCGTACCCTTTATTGACATCAACAAAATGTACCGAATTCAAAGAGTTGGTGGTCCCAGTTTTTTGTTGTTCCCATGTTGTGCCACCATTTATTGTCTTTAAAATTACACCTTCACCACCAACAGCATAACCTGTATTATGATCAGGAAAAATAATGGAATTAATTCCTTGTATTTCAGGCATAAATGTCCAATTTTCACCTCCATCTACAGTCGTCCAAATTCCATTCCGCCCACCAATGTAGCCTGTATTTGAATCAGTAAAATAAATGGATTTCAGAAGCCCGATATAACTGATATTCTGTAGTGTACTATTATATTGTATGTTCCAATTAACTCCTCCGTCTACGGTTTTTAGAATTGTATTACTTTCTCCCACCCACGGGTTCCTCTGAGTCGTTTCCAAAAATTTTCGCGTTCCGGTAGCGGTACA
>CAYZNC010000432.1:0-5373 GCA_964478555.1 uncultured Bacteroidales bacterium
TCCCGGTGGGACTACTCCTTCGCTGTACAAGCAAGACCATAGCCGCTTAAATCGCAGTATTT
This sequence comes from uncultured Bacteroidales bacterium, assembly GCA_964478555.1. Lineage (GTDB taxonomy): Bacteria > Bacteroidota > Bacteroidia > Bacteroidales > JAAUTT01 > JAAUTT01. Next base: position 63 of record CAYZNC010000432.1, read on the forward strand.
CAGCGGATTTTTTAATTTACTCATCCAAAATAGTTCATAGAAAACCATCCCGATCGGTTACCTATTCGGTTACCTATTTTTATTTTCTATTTTGGTAACCGAATACGTTTAACGAATTGATATTCAAGTGTCTGTTACTGTTTAAAAGGGACCAAAACGTATTAAAAATTTAATTCATTCGGTTACCTATTTTGTATGAAAACAACACAAACTTTTTCTATTCTTTTTTGGGCTAACAAAGCAAAATCAACAAGTGAAGGGCTGCCTCTATTTGCCAGAATCACTATTGATGGGAAACGGGCGGAAATTTCATTGAAAAGAAAAGTCGATCCGAACCTCTGGAATGCAAAAGCCAGTTGTGTCGACGGTAAAAGCGAAGTAAACAACTACATTGCCCAAGTAAAAGCAGAGCTATTAAAGCTTTACAATCAAATGCAAGTTCTCGATGAACAAATCACAGCAGAGTCTTTAAAGATGAGGTTTACGGGGGAAAAAGAGGAAATAGCGTTTAATTAAATGTTCAATAAAAGCTGTTTTGTATTAATAAAAATTTTTGATGGCCTGACATGATTTAAATCATTCGTTAAAGTAATATAAATCATCTCAAAATATAAATTTTCCCCGCTAGGACGATTTACCTTTATGTAAATGGTATTTCTGTGTTTTGAAATCAACAAATAAATTTCCGTTATGGTATTAAAAAATTTGGGAATTATTTTGGGACTGTTTATCATGTTGGGGTTCTATTTTGAAACTCCAGGGATATGTAAAGGGTTACCAAGGCAGGTGGAATCAGTTAATAAAATCACATTACCAATAAATTTAATCATGGCAGACACATTTGCTTTGAAAAAGGGTAATGAACTTATTTTGTCAATTATTCCAATTGAATCAAAAAAGATTTTGCGCATATCGTTTAATGGCAATGAAGGAACGGATGGTACATTAAGGATATTTTCCGTTTCTCAAAAGCTTGTAAAAGAGGCAAATTTTGAACTAATCAAATACCCTTATTATGCTTCGCTGGATATTACGGAAATTCTTCCGGGAACATATCAAGTAGAACTCACTACAAAAAAGGGTATACACGCTTGCACTTTATCAGTAAAATAAATCCTTTCATACAACCAGCTATGAAAAAACTACTTTCATTTCTTGTATTATTATCTCTTTGTATAATTGCCAGTGCTCAGGTTATAACCCCGTTTACAGTTCGAAAGACTATTACACAAAAGGGCGGAATTATTTATTTATCAAATACTGCATCAAAAGCAGTGCCCGATAATGTAGTACAAAATGAAATGCCTCCGGCCGGGACAGGATATGATAATAATTTTACCAATGGTTTTGTGGATATTGACAGTGATGGTTCTACATGGATGTCGAGCAGTGACAGTTTGAATTTGGCAAATTGCAGTGAAGTTACATGGGCTGGTCTTTATTGGGGAGGAGAACTTGCTTCAACCGATGCAAAATATGCTACCCGAAATCAGGTTATGTTAAAAGCTAATAACGGCACTTATGCAAGTCTTACAGCTGATTATATAAAGGACAATTCAACCGGTTTTAGAACATATCATTGTTTTAAGGATATCTCATCCATTTTAAAAGCGAATGGTTTAAAAGGCAAGTATACCGTTGCAAACGTTGCAACAGCAGTTGGTGGTAAAAATCTGTTTGGCGGATGGACCATCGTAGTAATATACAAAAACAACACCCAAACCATGCGGAACTTAACCGTTTTTGACGGTTTAGCAAATGTTATGGCGGGGACGTATTCCACCGTTGATATTCCAATTTCAGGATTCCAAACTCCATTATCAGGTCCGGTAACTTTTGAGCTGGGACTCGTGGTATATGACGGAGACCGCTCACTAACCGGAGATCAACTGATGTTCAAAGGAGCTGCTAGTTTTATTAATTTATCAGATGCGTTGCATCCGCTAAGCGATATGTTCAACAGTACACTAGCAAATGGTGGTGTGCTTACTCCTTTCCGAAATCCCAGTTATAACAATACATTAGGTTACGATGCAAATATATTCGCACCAAATAACACAACGAAAAATTATATTGGTAACAATGCAATATCTGCTACCATTCGCCAGACAACGGGTGGAGAAACATTTTTAACACAGGTTGTTACATCTGCTATTGATGTATATGAACCGGATTTAAGAAGCGCTGTTCGTGTTAAGAATATAACTCATGCAGGAAGTCTCACTGCGGAACGCGGTGACATTCTCGAATATACCGTAAATGGGTTAAACATTGGATCAGATCCTTCCATCAATACTTTTATAACAGATACAATTGAAGGGAATGCGCAATATGTGCCTGGTTCCCTGAGAATAACTTATGGCCCTAACGTGGGAGTTATGACTGATGCAACAGGTGATGATCAAGCCGAATATCTTGCCTCTTCAAAGGTTGTAAAAGTAAGAATAGGAACCGGAGCCAATAGTACTACAGGAGGATTGGTTATTAATTCACCCGTTGGTACCGATAGCACTGAATTTAAATTTCGTGTACAGGCAACATCGGATTGTGTTTACCTTGCTTGTGATTCAATTATTGACAATAGTGCTTTTATCATAGGTACCGGCAATGTTTCAGGAAACACTTTTAATAACGCAAGTAATCCAGGCGTTTTTGATGCTTTCGGCTGTCCAATTCCAGGCACCACTAAAACGCTTATTCATACCAGTGGTTGTGCTGCACCTGGTGCTTCTGCTAATTCGCCAATTTGCCAGGGAGGTACCATTAATTTTACTGCCTCAAATTCCCCAAGTGCGACTTATTCCTGGACCGGACCAAACAGCTTCTCTTCTACACTCCGTGAACCCACAATTACAAACGTTAACGGTTTAAATGCCGGAATTTATACAGCTAACATTTATATTACCGGAACTACATGCCATTTTGTATATCCCTTTACGGCATCTATTAATATTGCTAACGCAGGGCCTGATCAAACAGGAAGCTCAACATGCGGATTGAGTACAGTAACATTGGCTGGTAATAAGCCCAGCGGAACTACAGGATTATGGTCTGTGGTAACTGGAGCTGGTGGCAGTTTCGTTGATGTTACGAATCCTACCACTAATTTTAGTGGAACTCCAGGCGCATCTTATACTTTAAGGTGGACATTAAGCAGTACATGTCCTTCCACATTTGATGATGTGAATATAAAATTTAATCAAAGCGCCACTGCTGCTGTATTGTCAGGCTCATCATCTATTTGCTATAATGGTTATGCAAACGTGAAAGTTGCAGTTACAGGTGGAACTGGTCCATATACCGTAACATTGAATAATGGCGGTGGTACTTTTACGAATTACACTTCAGGCAACGATATAATTGTGGGACCACTTACCACCACTACAACTTTCAACCTTGTTTCTGTAATTGATGCTAATGGATGCACTTCTTCCGGTTTAAGTGGTAACGCTATAATTACGGTAAGCGGTGCAATAACCGGTTCTGGAACAATTACTCAATCTACTCCACCGGCATCCGGAACAGTAGGACCAAATTTAGCTGGAACAGCAGCCTCTTCAGGTGCAAATTACGCATGGGCAACACCAAATAATGCTAAAACAAATGATAACGTTTATACAACTCAGACCATTAGCGGCAATAGAACTCCTGCAACGCTGAATTTAACAAATTTTGGATTTGCAGTACCCGTAAATGCCACAATCAATGGTATAGAAGTAGTTATGGACAGACATTATACCACAACTGGCACACGGGCAATAGTTGATAATACAATTCAATTGATAAAAGGAGGAACAGCAACAGGAAACAATAAGGCACTAACATCAACAAATTGGCCAATAACTACAGATGCTACAATTACCTATCCTGCATCCGGTGCTTCTACTGATTTGTGGGGAACCACATGGACACCTGCAGATATAAATAATGCTGGTTTTGGGTTAAAAATAGTTGTTAAACGAAGTTCATCAGGGACTAATAATCCAACAGCATATATTGACTATGCCACCATAAAAGTTTACTATACTACTTCATATTGCGATGATGCGACCGGTAAGATATTTACTGTTTCTAGTTTTACCAATGCAACCACTTACACCTGGGCGCCACCTTCAGGAGGTACAGTTACCGCAGGACAGGGTACAACATCGGCAACCATGGATTTCAATGGTGCAGGTCAAAGTGGCAGTTATAATGTATGTGTTATCCCTTCAAATAATTGTCAAACCCTTACTCAATCATGTATAAGCATTCCAATTTCCGATTGTGTTAACTCAAGTTTGTACATCATGGGAAATGTTTTCTGGGATACAAATGCAATGACCGATAATTTAGTTAACGGCACGGGAGTTGGAACTGCAAATGGCGCACCATTATATGTTACCTTAGAGGCAGCAGCCGGAACAACGGCACTTCAAAATTCCTTTTCAGTATTGGCAAATGGCACCTATAAATTTGCTGTTTCTGCGAGTACCGCTTATAAGGTTGTTTTAAGCAAAAATAGTTATACGACAGGGCAAACAGTTGGTGTTCTGGCTTTACCAAATGGTTGTAGCTATACAGGTGAGAAAGCTAACAATATAACCAATACGTTAACCGGCAATGATGGCACTGTTGATGGAATTCTCAGTGTTACAAGCCTTGCTACCAACAATGTAGTTAATGCCAATTTTGGAATTAAAATTTCCACACCACCTGTGGCCATTAATGATGTAACCAGTACCAATGAAGATACGCCTGTTACATTTAATGTTACAACCAATGATTACGATGTGGACGGCACTGTTACGGCCAGCACAGTGGATTTGAATCAAAGTTCCGGAGGCATACAAACTTCGATTAGTAACGCTTACGGTTCTTGGAGTGTAAATGCTTCCGGAGTGGTAACCTATACCCCAACTTTAAATTTTAATGGAAATGCTTCCGTCAATTACACCGTAAACGATAATGATGGTAACACATCCAATGTTGGAACATTGTTGGTTATTGTTGCTCCTGTAAATGATGCTCCAGTAGCGGTAAATGATGCAATTACCACACTTGAAGATACACCAGTTTCAATAAACGTAACTACTAACGATTATGATGTAGATGGTACGGTTGATGTATCCACTGTAGATTTGGATCCTTCAACTCCAGGTATTCAAACAAGTTTAAGTGTATCCAACCAGGGGACTTATTCAGTTGATGCTTTAGGTGTTGTTACTTTTACCCCAGACCTTAATTACAATGGAACAGCAACTCCAATTACTTATACGGTAAAAGATAACTCAGGTGCAACGTCTGCCACTGCCACCCTTACTATTACCGT
>CAYZNC010000433.1:0-5370 GCA_964478555.1 uncultured Bacteroidales bacterium
GCCAAGGGTCTCAGACCAAATTTCTGCCAGTTTCTCTTCTAATTCATTCGATGGAGCGACATACTCTGATCCTGCTTTAACTTCAGCATCAGGTAAAGATTTCCTGTTTATTTTGCCATTCGGGGTTAATGGAAATTTTTCTAATTGAACAAAAAAGGCAGGAACCATATAGTCTGGCAATTTCTGCAGTAAGTGATCTCTTAATTCTGAACCACCAATTTCTTTTTCTGATTCATAATAGGCGATAAGATATTTTTCTCCTCCTTTTTCTTTTACAAGTACAATTGATCCTTTTATTTTTTCGTGTTTTGACAATTGACACTCTATTTCTCCAAGTTCAATTCTAAATCCTCTGATTTTTACCTGATTATCTATTCTACCCAAGAATTCAATATTACCGTCGGATAACCATCGGGCTAAATCACCCGTCCGATATAATGTTTCTGAAGCGTTAAAGGGACTTTGCACAAACTTTTTTGAAGTAAGTTTTTTGTTATTAAGATATCCCATTGCAACTCCATCTCCACCAACACATAACTCTCCTGACACTCCTATTGGTTGAAGCGTGTTATTGGAAGAAAGAATATAAACAGTTGAATTAGTGATTGGCACTCCTATGGGAATATTGGAAGCGTATTCCTTATTAATATTGAAAGTTGTCGAAAACGTAGTATTTTCGGTTGGCCCATATCCATTAATGATGGAAGTAGAAGGATTGTATTTAAGTGCTAAATTGATGTGTTTTGGCGATAATGCGTCTCCTCCAACCAGCAGGTATTTTAAAGATTGAAACATATCGGGGATCTGATCGACGTGTTGATTAAATAACGAAGCTGTCAACCACAATACTGAAATCTTATTTTCATTTAAAAACCTTTTCAATTTTGCAGAATCGATAATTACATCATTGGGAGCCAGGTATAATCTACTGCCATTTAGTAAACTTCCCCATATTTCAAAAGTAGTGGCATCAAAAACAGGATTGCCCGTTTGCATAAATCTTTCTTTATTTGAAAATTTAATGATGGTTGAATTTTTAACCAATCGAATTACATTCTTATGACTTACCATAACTCCTTTCGGATTTCCTGTTGATCCGGATGTATACATAACATAAGCTAATTGATTATCCAGTTTTAAATTCGAGGTAAACTCATTCGGTTTGTTTAATAATGAATCAATGTTATCTAATAATATAGTATTGCCCTTGAAATCGCACATTTCCTTGAATTCATTTAAAGTTAAAAGTATGCCAAGTTCACAATCATCAATTATATAATTAATCCTTTCTCTTGGGTAACTGGCATCTATTGGAACATATGTGCCCCCAGCTTTTAATATCGCTATCATGCCTATAATCATTTCTATAGACCGGTATGCCATTATTCCTACAAAAGTATTTGTTGAAACTCCACTTTCTATAAGGAATGTGGCCAATAAATCTGCCTTCTTATCAAGTACCTCATAGGTTAACTCCTTACCTCCACAAACCAATGCAACGGCACCTGGAGTTTTTTTTGCTTGCTCTTCAAATAATTGAGCAATAGATGCATTTTTCGGGTAATCAACTTTAGTATTATTAAATGTATGAAGTATCAGATCTTTTTCCTTATTAGTAATTATCTCAATTTTGGATATTTTCGTATTGGGTTTTGATATTACCGTGGAAATTATTTCTTTGAAATAGGATACAAACCGATCTATAGTTTCTTCTTTAAATAGTTCGCTCGAGTATTCATAAATCAAATAAAGTTTTTCGTCTGTTTCTCTTGCCAACAATGTTAAGTCATATTGTGTAATGCCATGTCCATCATCGCACAAATGAAGCGTCAATCCGGGAATTTTCAGTTCCGGTTTCTCAAATTTCAAATAGGAAAACATCACATCAATCAGTGGATTGCGACTCGGATCCAGATCTATATTTAATTCATAAACAAGGTCCTCGTATCGAAATGCTTGGTTGTCAAAGCATGCTAATGTTCGCGTTGTCAACACAGATAAAAAATCGCTAAAACTTAATTCTCCTTTTGGGTAATTTCGGATTGGAATGGTATTTTCAACCATGCCAATCATAATTTTCAAATCGGCATATTGATAGCCTGATATTGGGGTACCTACTACAATGTCCTCCTGGTTACTTAATTTACTTACTAAAATATTATACACTGCCAGCAGAACCATGAACATAGAGGACCCTGCCTCAGATGCCAAGGATTTTAAACTTTTAGTCTCTTCTTCACTCAATTCAAATTTTACGGAATTGCTTTCATATCCTTTTATGGGAGGCCTTGCGAAATCTGCGGGCAATTCAAGAATTTTAAATTCTTCAGCAAATTCATTGATCCAAAATTCTTTCTGTGACGATTTGTTCTCTTGCGTCTTTGTAAGTACCTCTCGCTTATTACTGTATTTAGCCTGTATCATATAACCTGGTTTTATGATGATTTACCTGATTGGTAACTTTTACGTAACTATTAGCAATTCCGCATGACGAAACGAATGATTGATATCACCGTAAAGTATTGATTTATGTCATTCCTTTAGAATTTTACATACCTCTGCCCTTCACCCTGGTATTTCAAAGGTTACCTCGATATTGAAAAACAATGGGGTTTTGGAATAATTTTGTTCTCAATATCATCACCGGAATATCCAGGAAAAGTTTAATACCTTTTTTAGAATTTTTCTCTAATAATTTTAATGGTTTCTGTTTGGCAGGTTCTATGAAGATTGTTTAGAACCAAAAATGTGTAATTATGCTCAGCTTGTGTCACAATAATCAGATTTCTTGGTTTATTGCATTATTCCTTATAAGGGTAATATCAATCCTTACATTTCCAAACTTAATTACTTTTAATTAATGTTTGATAAATATAGCGGTGATAAATGTCACCTTTAATGGGTGATTTAAATCAACCTTTAATGAGAATCATAAAATGTAATGTGTTGTAAATCATAAAATTAGCTCTTTTTAGTAATTGAATGCAAATTTGGCATACCAGGTTAGTTTTGGAAATCGAATAAAATTTATTAATTTCAAGTAAAACTCCAAGCAAGCAGCATATGGAAGTCGTGCGATTAAAATTAAATCCTCTGTTATTAAGCTTAAGTCCAAAAACAAAGAATCATGATGGAAACTATTTTCGAAGATGAGCTAAAAGGCATAAAAATCACTATTACTGAAAATTATGATCAAAATTTTTTAGAATTTGCTGAAAAAACCCTATGGGGAACCAAGGGCATTCTTTACAAAATGAACAATATGGAGACCGACTTCAAAAAATTAAAAAATCCATTGTTTGTTTCATTAAAAGAAAATGATGAATTAGTCGGTATTCGTGTATTGAATCTTAAACAAATGCATCAAAACAACTATACTTTTGACATTTTTTATAGAACCTTACTGGCTATTCATCCTGGAAAGATGAATAAAGGTTATGGCACATTAATCCTCGATAAAATTTCAGAATATATTTTTACCAAATTTGATAAAGTTATTTTATTTGCTCATGTTGAAGAAGATAACAAACGTTCAGGTCGGGCTTTAAAAAAAGCGAATTATGCCGAGGTAACTACTTTTATGGCATTATCCCATATTTGTTTGATGCCTAAGTCAAATATCAATGTTACTAAACTTAGTAAAGAAGATGAATCAAAGATATTAAATCTTCTTAATATTCAGTATAGTAATCATACATTTGTTGATATTAACGAATCATTTGATGCCGAATCTTATTATGTTTTTAAAGAAAATAACGAGATAAAGGCAGGGTTGCAAATAAAGGTATTAAGTTGGTCATTCGTAAAATTCCCTGGCTTTTACGGATTCCTTTTGATGAAAATAATTCCAAAAATGCCAGTACTAAAAAAAATATTTAATCCAAAGAATCATTCATTTTTGCAAGTTGGAAACGTTTACATCGCTGATAGCAAAAGTTTCTCCAAGTTATTAGATGCTGTCTTATATCTCAATAACTTTAACACTTGCTTGGCTTGCTTAAATCCAAATTCAAATGTTGATTCAAAAATTATAACAGAAATGAAAAAAGGCATTTTAAGTTCTGTATCATCAAAAATTCATATGTTCTATAAAGCTAAAAACATATCGCTCAATGATATTGGGGTAACCGCTGAAAATTGCTTTAATTCAAATTTCTAATCTGATTTTCATAGGTGCTTCACCAATCAAAATCATTTTTTTAATGAAAAATTAATTTAACGCTAATCAACTATCTATGAAAAACTTTCCACCTTACTTATTTCTGATTCTCACCATTGTTTTTAATGCTTTAACAAGTGTAACTTTCAAATTCGCTTCGTTGAAAGAGTTTAGTAAACAAAAGGTGATCATGTGCTTTGTATTAGGGTTATTATTTGGCCTGGGTAATATTTTTTTTTATTTCAGATCGCTAAAAACATTTAATTTAAATTTTGTATATCCTGTTGGCGTAGCTGCGAATACAATCATTTTAACTGTCGTAGCATATTGGCTTTTTAAAGAAAATATCACTGCTGTAAAATCAATAGGCATGTCTTTAATCATTGGTGGCATTTTTTTGATTAGTAGATATTAAAATTAAAAAAATCGTTGAGGCAATTAGCGATTACATTTTCCCATCATTAATCTTTCGCATCAGCTCCTCAAGAATCTCACCCTGGGCTTCATTTATTTTAAGCTTTGCCATCTCAAATTCAAACCACTCAGCCTTATCCACCTCAGGAAACTCCTGACGTTTCCCCGATTTTGGCGGCCATTCCATTGCAAAGGTATTGCTTTTTATGTTGGAAACATCAAGATCCACGTTTAAGGCAAAGGCATAGACGATTTTATAATTTTTTTGTTTTACCGGAGTCATGGCTGTGAAGTTTCCTGAAACAGCCACTCCCAGTTCTTCCCTAAATTCACGTTTTGCAGCAGCCAAAGGTTCTTCATCTTCTTCAAATTCACCTTTTGGAATGGACCATATGCCCAAATCTTTTTTGGCCCAAAATGGCCCCCCGGGATGAACCAGTAATACTTCCAGTTTCTCATCCTGAAACCTGTATAAAAGAATACCTGCACTTTTTTTTAACATAGGATATTAGGTTTCGTTTTGTGTTTTTTCTGTCAATGACAATCTATCTTTTTAGCAATCATAAGTTCTAAGCAACTGTTATGGCCCCTTTTTAAAGCCTGTCCGACTATTGGCGGAGGGTCTGGGGTCATAATCCTTGAAATTATGTAGCTTTCCCAGTATTTCACAATTTTGAGTTCTATAAATTCAAAAATCTACAGGTTTCATCAAAAATACAAAAATATGCACGGAATTACCTGCTCTGAACCAAAGCTTTTTTAAGATGTTTAATTTTTGTTTTATTACCTTTGTTTAA
>CAYZNC010000434.1:0-5364 GCA_964478555.1 uncultured Bacteroidales bacterium
AACCAACGTAACTGACAACGATGGTCTCCCCTGAGGCAACGTCCAATGTGAACATACCTTTAGAATCTGTAATAACACCTCTGGTGGTACCTCTTACAGTTATGTTTACTCCTATCAACGGCTCATTAGTGGAGCCATCGGTAATTACACCGCTAATTGAATTGGTTTGTTTTACACCCGTGTTGGTTACTGCAAATACATTTAAAGTAGTCAGTAGCGTTAATAGAATGGCAAATGTTGTGATTAGTGAGGTCTTGTAATTTGTTTTTCGTTTGAACAAATGAAACCTCGAACAAAAGTTTTTCATAGTTTGTAGTTAATAGTGAATAATAATTTTTTGGTATTTTAGTAATTAGGGAATGGGTACTATCTGATAGTCCCAATTTTTTTTAAGGAAAACGGTTTGTCATTACATAGTTGATTAGTTTCATTTAGTTTAGTTTTTATAATTTAGGTTTCATGAAATACAGATTTGTGGGATATAATAAAGTATCTTTCTCTGGGGTTGAGGTTCCAGCTACGAATATAATAATTAATTCATCGATATTCTCAGGGTCAAAAGAATTCATATCATTTTCCTTCTGATCTTATGACACCATATATTGGAAATTAGACGACAAGTTTTTTAACAATTTTTATGATATTAATTAATTTTTGCAAGGATTGAATAAATCCATTGGTTGTACTATTTGATATACTTTCTGATAACTGTTTTTAGGAACAAAAACTTAATAAGCCAGGTTTTTTGTTACTTCATGTTTTTATAATGCTAACAACCTAACAACCTCCCTGAAGTTGCATATTCTGTTGGATTAGTATTTTAAGAAAATACAGCAGGAGGTGCTTCCTTATGGCCAATAGATAAGAATCAGTGCCACCACAAATAAAGAAACCAGACTATAACCTGAATCTATAAAAAACAGTTTCCAGGATTTTCTTTGCCAAACAGTTGCGCCTAAATGACCCGGGAAATAAAAGCCCAACCATGTAAAAATAGCAGTGGTTAAAGTATTGGCTAATGGACTCATTTCTTTTATGCCCGGAACAAACATCCATGCAGCTATGTTGTGAGCAAGAACGAAAGCGAAAAAAAAGTTTCCGATAATCATAAATGCCATACCTTTCATCATAACCGATTTATCGGGTTTCACACTTAGGTCGTAGCCCATTTCTTTTGCCCATATTTTTCCAAAAAGCGGAGTAAACCAAATAAATCCAAGAAAGAAATTGACAACCACTGCCACCAAAATTGCGATAAAGTTGATTTTTATTTCCATGATCAGTTTATTTAAAATTTCCTTACTCGTCTGGCTTTTCAGAGTCGCCCCGTTTTTTCAGTGGTAGCTGGTCTCCACTTTGTTATATTTTAATAAAACAAGTTATCACAAGATATGTTCTTATGCAAAAAATGACCTATCATAACCCCTAAAACGCGGTTTTACAATTTTTTTGAATTTCATCTTCAGCTTGTTTACTTCCCATAGATGCCGATTTTTTTAAATCTTCGCATCCCTCTGGTTTTTGTTTCACTAGTATTTTGATCATACCCCTGTAATAATATGCATCAGCAACCGGCTTTAGTTGGATAGAGTGATCTAAATCGCTCAAAGTCCCTGGATAGTCCTTAAGGTTGTATTTGGCTATACCCCGTTTCAAATAGGCATCGAAATCTGTTTTGTTTATCTCAATAGCTTTATTGAACGCTTTTATGGCATCGCGCATTTTGCCTATATTAAGGTTGATAAATCCTTTGTCAAAATATGCTTCGTACCCCACCGAATCCTGGGTTGCTTTCTCCAAATCATTGAGTGCACCTTCAAAATCCTTCATCACAAATTTTAGCGATGCCCTGTTAAGATATCCGTCATACGAAGGATTTAATGATAGGGCTGTATTAAAATCGCTCATGGCCCCAGGCATATCCGCCATAGCTCGTTTCGTCTGTCCTCGCCCCAAATATACTTTGCAATCGTGTGGATTCATTTGTAAGGTACGGTTGTAATTCCGTAAGGCATTTATATAATCGCCTTTCTCGTAAAAACAAATCCCTCTGTTATTAAATATTTCGGAATGTGTGGAGTCTATCTGCAATGCTTTATCCAGATCAGTGAGCGCACCTTCATAGTCCTTTAGGGTCATTTTCAACGCTGCCCTGATTACATAACCGTTATAAGTTTGAGCGAAAGATAAAGCAGCATTATAACTGTCCAAAGCACCCTGCATATCATTTGAATGCAATTTTATGCTGCCTGTCATTAAATAGGCATTGCTATTTTCAGGATCCAGCTGCAAAACCCTGTTAAAATTTCGTGAAGCTTCAGTATAATTGCCCTTCTGATAAAAAATTGCACCCTTGTTTGTATAGGCATCCTTGTTAAAGGGATCTATTTGCGATGCTTTATCTAAATCAACCATGGCGCTATCGAGGTCCCCGAACTCGATTTTTAACAAAGCCCTGTTATAGTAACCTTCGTACGACTGATAGCAGGCCAGCGATTTGTTATAATCAACCATAGCACCATGCCTGTCTTTAGTAGCCTGTTTTATCAGACCCATGTTCAGGTAAGCTTTGCTATAAGGCTTGGGATTCTGAAAGTGCATTTGTAACACCTGGTTATCGTACATTAAAGCTTCAGGATAAAGACCTTTTTCATACGAAATAATACCCAGGCTAAGAAAAGCCCTGTCGTTATTCTCAGGGTAATTCTTTATGGCATCGGTCCACAAGGCAGAACTATCATGCCATACGCCAACGCGCATAAATGTTTTCATGCCAACCAAAGCACTATATAATATTAACATAGTAAACATACCATTCCGGAATGCCGCATTTTTCCGCCACAGCATAGCACATAAATATGCGATGATAACGAAAAATCCTATAGACGGAACATAAACATACCTGTCGGACATGATGGAATCGCCAACCGGTAGTAATTGAATAACAATGCTTATGTTGACGATAAAAAATAAGACACCGAAAAGGATAACTTTATTTTGCCTGAAATATCGCCATACAATAAATAACAGTGCAATTACCAGTACAATGCACTCATAGAAATGGTAAGGCAGGAGCGGCCCTGTTTTTGAGGGGTACGGATAAAAAGCTGATAAATGATAAGGAAAACATAGCTTTACCAGATATTGGACAAATCCGTAACTGGCAACCGCAATACGATCGATCCAGGTAAAATCATGTGCAACACTGATGGCATCAGCCGAATGTTGAGCCAAAATGGCCACAAACCCAAACATTAGTGAAAGCGCAATATAGGGTAGTTTTTCCAGCATCACTTTTCCTGATAAAAGATTTCTGCCAACAACATAATCAATTACGATAATACATACCGAAAGCGGTACGGCCATACCCTTGGAAAGCAACGACAGCAAAAACAATACCAGAGAAAAGATATATGCCCTGGATGATTTACCGTCTATATATTTCAGGTACATGATAAGCGAGGCGAGAAAGAAAAAGGTATACAGCAAGTTTTTTCGTTCAGACACCCATGCAACGGATTCTACCTGGAACGTGTGTATACCAAACAAACCCGCAGTGATTAAAGCGATAACCGAATAATTGACCGACGATGAAAGCTTTTGCAGTAATGATTTCACAAAAACATAAACCAGCACCGTATTGCATAAATGTAACAGAAGGTTGGTGAGATGATAAGGCCATGGCTTTGTCCCGCCTATCTGATAATCGACGGCCAGTGAAAGTAATGTCAACGGATGATAGTTGCCAACATAGAAAGCATTAAAAATATGCTTCAGGTTATGGAACGAAAGGTTTTTCAGGTAAGGATTTTCGAGTATGTATAAATCATCATCCCAGTTAGTAAGCAGGTTATTAAATACAGGGATATACAGGATTACGATATATGCAAGTAATGCCAATACCAGCCAGAAAAAAAAGGAAATATTTTTAAGAATAAAAGCGGTGAGGCTTTGTTTATCTTTCATTGCTGTTGATGTTAGTAGTTAGTGGTGCAAAATAATGGATTGCAAAATACAAAGTTTTCTTTGAACTTTGCATGTAATTCGCCAGGTATAAAAAACATTGCGAAACCCTCGACACTGCCAGCTGCCACTATATGAGACCCCTAAGTTGCGGCAAAAAGAAAAACCCCAATCATACATTGTTTACACGATTGGGGTTTTATTTACAATAATCTACTGGCACAAATATTACAAATCCGTGTCAGCTTGGAACATTTTTTATTACTATTTATTTATTTTTTCTTACCTCAGTTACATGATAACTTGAGACATTTTTTACACATGGGCTGTAAGTATCTTTCATTGAACCATTGGACAAATTTAATGAAAATTGATTTGAAGGTCTTAATCCACAGGAGGCTGCTGCATTATCCATATATCCAAATGTAACATTTCCATTAGTAACAGTAGCCGAATTGATAGCAACGAAGTTACCTGTTAAAACATTGTAATTGTAGTATTCACCTTTATAAGTACCTCCATTCCGATCCTGCTCTTCCAAACCGACCATTACCAGATGGCCCTCATTTAACTGTGTCATAATGTAAATTGATGCACCAATCGCATTAGCTCCTAATCTTTTTGGACTTTTACCTTTTGCTGTGGGAGGGGAGGAATTCTGTGCTGCATTCCCAGAAACTTGTTGCATATTATCTACTTTGACTTCAATTGCATTTGGAGCCCCGGTTTGTTCTTGACCATTGTCAGCCAATTGTTGATTAGCCGCAGCAAAACAGTTAGAATTATTTTCTCCATATGTTTCTAAAGCATCACCATAAGTAACATCTTGAGTGTTAGAGAAATAATTTGCGTAAGCGACACTCCCTCCTGTTGGAAGTGTTTTTTCCAAATATTCATTGGTTGCCTTATGATTCTTTCTTCGAGCTTTATTGTATGATTTAAATTCGGCCCGTGCTGTGTTTAATTGATCCCCATTTATTACATGTACCTCACTATTTTTGCCATATTTTCCTATTCTATCACCATTTTGAGAATAATATATTTCATTCCCATCCGGATCCAAATATACAACCGGATTATTTGCACAATAAACAAAAGGAGTTTGAAATGGATGCCCCTCAGCCATTGCATCCACCCCTAACCACACACTCGTTTTCGGATCATAATATCGGGCCCCGTAATAATACAAGCCCGTTTCGGCATCCAGTTCCTTGGCATTGAATTTATAGGGACTGTCCCAGTCGGTATGCTGTTCTACAAATTCTTCTCCAAAAGGCATATAAGCAATAAACTGAGTTATGTCGCCTTGGGCATTGGTAATGTAGCTGGTGCTGCCCAAATGGTCCGAGTGATAAAAATAGCGTAAATTTTCTTCCACATTCCCATTACCTACATATCCAA
>CAYZNC010000435.1:0-5334 GCA_964478555.1 uncultured Bacteroidales bacterium
GAACTTAAAATATTTAATTTTTACACAGCCTCTGAAGTGAGAGGGGAGTCACTCCTGTACTAACTACAAGATTTATGGTAAGATAGGACTATATATTTTTCAATAAAGTTTTCTTCCAGGCTTCGTAAGCATTTAAACTTACCTGTTGTTGGGACTTATTGGGCTCAACCGTGGAAAGCTTTTTAAGAGAGCTGAAAGCCTCTGCGAACGATTTATATATCCCTGCTCCTACCCCGGCTCCTTTCGCGGCTCCCTGTGAACCATCAGTATCATAAAGTTCAATGGTGGCCCCACTTATATTAGCAAGGGTATCACGGAAAATTGGGCTCAGGAACATATTTGCATAACCTGCACGAATAACGGCAGGTTTGATACCTATTTCCTGCATAACATCCATACCATATTTAAATGAGAACACAATACCTTCCTGACTGGCTCTGATTAAGTGATTGCGATTGTGTATATTAAAATTAAGTCCATCAATAATAGCCCCGGTGTTTTTGTTACCAAGTAATCGCTCAGCGCCATTTCCAAATGGTAAAACAGAGAGACCTTCTGAACCAACAGGGACTTCGGAAGCCATACGATTCATATCTTCGTAGCTTGCGCCGGATGGTACCACATTTTTTTTCATCCATGAATTTAAAATTCCTGTTCCACTGACACATAACAGAACGCCTAAGCGATTTTGCTTCTCCGTATGATTTACATGGACAAACGTATTAACCCTCGATTGTGGATCGTATTTAACAACCTCGCTTACACCGTATACAACACCTGAAGTTCCGGCAGTAGCTGCTATTTCACCGGGATTGAGTACATTCAGTGAAAGGGCATTATTAGGTTGATCGCCTGCACGGTAAGCAACCATTGTTCCAGCAGCAATACCAAGCTCATCGGCGGCTGATGCACTCACTTTTCCTTGTTCCGAAAAAGTAGGAACAAGGTCTGGTATCATATCTTTCCGAATGCCGTAATGATTTAGCAGGAAATCTGCCAGTTTGTTATTTTTAAAATCCCACAACATTCCTTCTGATAGTCCGGAAACAGTTGAGTTAATAATCCCTGTGAGCTTCATTGCAATGTAATCACCCGGAAGCATCATTTTGTAAATCTTATCAAACACTTGAGGCTCATTATTTCTTACCCACTTGAGTTTGGAAGCTGTAAAATTCCCGGGAGAGTTCAGTAGATGTTCCAGACAGTGTTTATCACCAATGTCATTAAATGCTTTTTCGCCAATTGATACCGCCCGACTGTCGCACCAAATAATAGAAGGACGAAGGACTTTCTGATCCTTATCCACAATTACGAGTCCATGCATTTGATATGAAATACCGATCGCCTTAATGTCAGAAGGGTTAATGCCAGACTGGCTGAGCACCTGCTTTGTAGCAAGTTTTAGGTTTTGCCACCATATTTCAGGGTCTTGCTCTGCCCAACCTGATTGAACAGCCTTAATAACCATTTCTTCTTTGGGATAGAAAGCAGTTGCAACGCAAGCCCCCGTTTGGGCATCTACTATGCTTGCTTTTACTGATGAGCTTCCTATGTCGTAGCCTAATAAGTACATATATTTAGTTTATAGTTTATAGTTCAAAGTATAAAGTTTAATGTTCAAAGTTACGAGTTGCACGTTATGACTTATTAACTTCATCTTAGAGTGGTTTCGACTTCGCTCAACCACCGGAACCAGCAACATGGAACCAGCAACTCCTTTTAACCTGAAACCCGCAACCTCTATTCAACCCGCAACTCTTCTAAATAACAAATCCAGCGTCCTTTCTTTCCCTGGCAAAGATTTTTTCTTCGAATTTGTAAAGCTGAGCAGGTTTGTGATTCACTTTTTTCTCTTTTTCGGGAAGCGGGACTATATATTTTAATTTTCCAATCTTCTTTCGAAAATTCCGGTTATCCAATTTATTGCCCAGGATTACCTCATACAAATTTTGAATTTGCCGGATGCTGAACTTTTTAGGCAATAACTCGAAACCTATAGGTTCAGTCCTAAGTTCTTTCCGCAGAGATTGCAATGCCTTATCTACAATTAATTTATGATCGAAAGTAAGTTTAGGCAAATTCTTTACGGGAATCCAGTGAGCTTTAGCCAACAAGGCTTTGGTGGGATAAGTTTTATCTATTTTAACCAAAGAATAATAGGCAACCGTTAAAACGCGTTCGATAGGAAGCCCACTAGTCATTCTAAGCCACAGTAAATCGTTCGGGTTATTAATGCGGTCGGGATTGGAAAAAACTGAAAATTGTTTCAGAAAAATATTATCAACTCCGGTAAGTTCTTTTAATATCCGGTAGGCTGAATTATCAAGATCCTCGGTATCACTAATCAGATTCCCCGGAAGCTTATAAATACCTGAAGGGATAGTTGTGTCTTCGTTAGAAAATTGTTCCCGCTCTATTAATAGTACTTTCATCTGCCGGGCGTCAAAGCCAAACACTACACAATCTATTGATATATGAGGATTTAAACGACTCATAAAAGGTTTATCGGGGAGCTAAATTATGGAATAGAAAAATAAAAATCAAACTTAGCGTTAAACTTACGCTAAGTATTTTATAATTATATGTATTGTAGTTAATTAAAAAGGTATGTAGGGTTGGGTTTTGGAATAAAGTTGCTTCTTGCACGCCGATGGGCCATTAAAATATAGAACTTATAAGAAAATAGAAATGTCATAATGTATAAACAACCTACCGCGTAGCGGTTCAAGTATTGTAGAAAATTGGTAATATGCAATCCATTTCCCCGTAGGGGATTAACTAAACTAATATGAAGCCAGGCACATTTACACAATTGTACGTTCACCTTATATTCGCAGTAAAATATATCGTTACTTATAAAATGGTAATTTGACCACCTGGGCTCTTTGGGGTTTGTTGCGAATGTTAATAAATATTTCCGTGTAAGGTTCGGCATAAGCCGTTTTTACATAACCCATGCCGATTCCTTTTTTCAGGGATGGAGACATCGTTCCGGAGGTAACCACGCCAATTTTTTCACCTTTGCCGTTCATAATTTCATATTCATGGCGGGGTATAGCTTTTTCCAGCATTTCAAATCCTATGAGCTTCCGCTCTACGCCTTTTGTCTTTTGATTTAGGAGCAATGCACGATCCACAAAATCCTTATTTTCGGTAAATTTGGTTATCCAGCCTAGTCCGGCTTCCATCGGAGAGGTAGTATCATCGATATCATTCCCATAGAGACAATAACCCATTTCCAATCGGAGTGTATCGCGGGCAGCCAGTCCTATAGGTTTGATGCCGAATTCTTTGCCGGCTTCGAAGATAGCATTCCATAATTGAGGGCCGTCATTATTATAGAAATAAAGCTCCATACCCGGTTCGCCTGTGTAGCCGGTAGCAGCAATGATAACCTGCGAAACACCACCCATTGGAGCAGTTACTAAACTATTGCGCGGCATTTGAGAAAGGTCTATGTCCGTTATTTTTTGGAGCGTTTTTAAAGCTAACGGTCCCTGAACTGCCAACTGAGAAATGTTATCGGAAGCATTTTCCAGCTCCGCTCCCACTTTGTTTTGACTGTTTATCCAGGCCCAATCTTTATCTATGTTGGAGGCATTCACTACCAGTAAATATTTTTGTTCTTCGAATTTATAAACGAACAAATCGTCCACAATACCACCCTTGCCATTTGGAAAACATGCATATTGGGCAAACCCAACCTTAAGTTTAGAGGCATCGTTGGACGTAACTTTCTGAATCAGATCCAAAGCTTTTGGGCCTTTTACCCAGAACTCACCCATATGGGAAACATCGAAAACACCGACACCATTCCTTACTGCCATATGTTCGTCGTTAATGCCGGAATATTCAACAGGCATTTCAAACCCTGCAAAGGTAACGATGCGTGCGCCAAGAGTTTTGTGTATATCGTAAAAAACAGTTTTTTTCATCACAGATATTTTTAAGTTTTGGGTAATTCTTTTTTATTTAAACCGCAAAGGCGCAAAGACACGAAGAATGTTTTCTCAACAATACTGGCACATGTTTATTCTTAGCGCCTTTGTGTCTTAGCGGTTAAGGTTCTTATTAAAAGAATGCAAACCTACATGAATTTTCTATAAGCACAAATTAAGGATTGGGATAGTTTTCAACAACTGTAATATAAATATATAAGATAGTACGATCCACGATTCTGAAAGCTAGTGTTTAAAGTAAAAACAATTGATTTGTTTAATAAAATAAACTTAAACCCGATCAGATTGTTTAGTTTATATAAGAGCAAGATTAATTTTTATATACTAAAATTTCAAAACATGAAAAAAAATTTACTTTTAGCCACGGTTTTGGTAATGATAGCTAGCGTTGGCTATTCCACAAGATACACTATTGGCAATTCCGGTACCACATTTTCACCTGCTACCATTACCATTCATGTTGGAGACACCGTTGTTTTTACGTTGGCTAGTGCTCACGATGCCATTGAAGTTAGCAAGGCTACCTACGATACAAATGGGAATACTACCAATGGAGGTTTTAGTGTACCTTTCGGAGGAGGACAGGTAATCTTTCACAATGCAGGTACTTTCTATTTTGTATGTGAACCTCACGCTGCCCTAGGAATGAAGGGAATTATAACAGTTACTACTGCTGCCGGCATTGAGGATGCTAATTCAGGTAGCACTGACGTTAAGATTTTTCCGGA
The DNA here is from genome assembly GCA_964478555.1 of uncultured Bacteroidales bacterium. Taxonomy (GTDB): domain Bacteria; phylum Bacteroidota; class Bacteroidia; order Bacteroidales; family JAAUTT01; genus JAAUTT01. Next base: position 4,688 of record CAYZNC010000435.1, read on the forward strand.
TCCGGCGTCAAACTATTTGAGAATAGGATATTCATTGGCTGCAAAAGAAGTTGTTACCATCACCTTAATTAATTCGGGCGGAAAAATCGTAGCCGATATTTTATCAGCAACAAGAGAACCTGGTGCACAGGAGGATACTTATGAAATCAATAATCTTTTAAGTGGATTATACTTTGTAAATATTCAATATGGAGGCCATTCGCTGGTAAAAAAAGTATTGATACTATAAAAAAGCATTGTTCGGACTAAGGCCATTGATTGGGTGAATACTCAGTCAGTGGCTTTTTGATTTTAAACCCACCTTGTTTGAAAACCGCTGTCAGGGTTTGAAACCGCTGTCAGGGATTCATCATCCGAAAAGATTTTTTTACTATTATTCTTTGCGCTTTTTTACTTATTTTTATCCCGGTTTCTTTTTTTTCCTTATTCTTTTCTCTTTTTTCCTCTTTTGGAATTCGTAACCCTGTCATTTGGGAAACCTGATACCTGCCAATGCTACGTTTAAGTTAAATTTGAACCGAAAAATTCCATCTATTATCATTAACTAATATAAATCATCTATGAAAAGAAAACTACTACTATTACTTTGTATTGTAGCTATAGATTGCCTGAGGGCTGTGTCTACGTTTGCGCAGACTACACCGGCA
>CAYZNC010000436.1:0-5310 GCA_964478555.1 uncultured Bacteroidales bacterium
TTAGCTAATTTATGTGCATTTATTTAAGACGTTTATTCTAGATACTCTTTTGTAAAAAAAATGATTATGGAACAAAAAGAAAAAATACGAAAATTTATTGAAGCAAACCTAGTCGTATTCGAAGACGAAGTTGATCTTTCGGATGCTGATAACATATTTGAAATGGGGTATGTAAATTCACTTTTTGCTATGAAATTACTGAATTATGTTGAAAAAGAATTTGCAATCACAGTAGAAAATGAAGATATGGACATAAAAAATTTTAGCTCAGTAAGCAATATTTTACAGTTAGTTAAAAAAAAATTGGGCACCCCGCTTAGTTAAAAGGAGAATCATGTTAATTTGGATTATTGGTTATTCTTCATTATTTATTAGGAAGTATGGAAGAAATTATTCAACAAAAAATAATAGAGGAAGCAAAAGAATTTGCGAATTTGGAAATAAGACCTTTTGCAACTGTCTTTGAAGAACAAGAAAAAATTCCGAGAGAACTAATGAATAAGATGGCTGCAAAAGGATATCTTGCCGCTAGCTTTCCCAAAGAATATGGAGGATTAGGACTTGACCCTATTTATTACGGACTTTTCACAGAAGTAATTGGTAAAGCATGCGCTTCAACAAGGGCTATATTAACTGTTCATACATCTCTAGTTGGAGAAACATTACTTCGTTGGGGGAATGATGAACAAAAAACAAAAATTCTACCTGCTATGGCCCGAGGTGAAATGCTGGCTGCTTTTGCGCTTACTGAACCAGAGGTAGGAACAGATGCAAAGAGTATCAAAACAAATTATAGACAAGATGGGGATCATTATATTATTAATGGGAAAAAAAAGTGGATCACATTGAGTGGTATTGCAGATTTATTCTTAGTAATTGCTTCTAACGAAGGTAAAAGTACTGCTTTTCTTATTGATAGAAAAAGTGAAGGAATAACTACTGTTCCTATAAAAGGGCTATTGGCTTGCAGAGCTGGTTATATTACAGAGGTTACCTTCAACAATGTACAGGTTCATAAAGATAATATCCTTGGAAAAGAAGGAAATGGGTTTAGTTATATCGTAAATACTGCTTTAGATTTTGGCCGTTATAGTATTGCATGGGGAGGATTAGGCATAGCCCAGGAAGCTTTGGAAATGATGATCGCTTATTCTCGAACCAGAAAGCAATTTGGGAAAGGGATTTATACATTTCAGCTTATTCAGGGAATGATAGGAGATGCTGTAACTAAATTGCATGCAGCGCGAGCATTATGTATCAATGCAGGTAAATTAAGAAAGGAAAAACATAATGATGCCATAATAGAAACTACAATAGCAAAGTATTTTTCATCAAAAATTGCTAATCAAATTACCGCTGATGCTTTGCAGATTTTTGGAGGTAATGGATGTTATAACAAATATCCTGTTGAAAGATTGTTTCGAGAAGCTAAAATACTGGAAATCATTGAAGGTACATCTCAGGTTTTACAGGAAGTTATTGCCAATTATGGACTAAGAAATTATTATTTTAGGCAGATTTAGATAAAATATACTCATCTTAAACTTTAATGTTATGCTAGCGCACTATTTTCTAATTTCATTTAGAAATTTCAAACGATATAAAAGTTCGTTTTTTATTAATTTATTTGGATTAACCACTGGATTAGCCTGTGCTTTGTTAATTTATCTTTGGGTAAATGATGAATTGAATTTTGATAAGTTTCATGAGAAAAATAGTCAAATTTTTCAGTTGATGCAAAACCAAAAAACTACTGAAAGTATTATGACTACAGAGGCTACACCAGGACTTCTGGCAGAGACTCTGGTCACAGAAATGCCTCAGGTTGAATATGCTGCATCTGCATTTGACGCCTCAGTTGCGGGAAAATCTACCCTTTCTTTTCAGGATAAAAACATCAAAGCGAATGGACTTTACGCTAGTAAAGATTTTTTTAATATCTTTTCCTTCCACCTAATCCAGGGAAATGAAAATCAAGTGCTCAACGATATAAAATCTATTGTTATTTCTGAGCAACTTGCAAATAGTCTATTTGCAACGACAAACGTTATTGGCAAAACAGTGGAATTTATGCATGAGAAAGAGTTTATTATTTCTGGGATTTTTAAAGGAACTCCACTAAATTCTTCTTTTCAATTTGACTATGTATTGTCGTTTGAGATACTTAAGAAACAGTACCCCAATTTTTCAAGTTGGGGAAGCAGTGCTCCTAGTACTTATGTGGTTTTAAAGAAGGGTACAGATATTCAACAATTCAATAAGGGAATTGAAGGTCTTATAAAAAATAAAAGTGGAGAGGCTTTTCGAACTTTATTTATAAGGCCTTTTTCAGAGAAATACTTATATGACCGTTATGAAAATGGCACACAGGTTGGAGGCAGAATAGCTTATGTAAAGCTATTTTCATTAATTGCTATTTTTATTATTATTATTGCTTGCATTAATTTCATGAACCTATCAACTGCAAGAGTGTCAAGGAGAATAAAGGAAGTGGGTATCAAAAAAACAGTAGGCGCTACACGAATATCGCTTATTGGCCAATACTTAGGAGAATCCATTTTGATTACTTTCTTAGCCCTTCTTATAAGCCTTCTTTTAGTTGTTATTTTTCTTCCTTCTTTCAATGAAATTACAGGAAAGCAAATTACATTGCACTTCAATGCAAACTTGGTTTTATCTGTTCTTAGCATCATTTTATTTACCGGTCTTATATCGGGTAGTTATCCTGCATTGTACATTTCGGGTTTCAATACGGTATCAGTATTGAAGGATAAGCTCAAAAATTCGATGGGTGAACTTTGGGTACGTAAAGGACTCGTTGTTTTTCAATTCACCTTATCGGTTATTCTAATCGTGTCTGTGTTGGTTATTTACAAACAAATAGAATTAATACAAACGAAAAATCCGGGTTTTGACAAAAACCATATAATCTATTTTGATAAGGAAGGTAGTGTAATAAAAAACCAAGAGGTCTTTCTTTCGGAAGTGAAAAAAATACCGGGTGTTGTCAATGCATCAAGTACCGGTTTTAGTATTGTAGGTAGCTACAACACCACTGGAGGTGTATTTTGGCAAGGAAAAAAACCAGATGATAAGGTTAATTTTGAAATACAGGGCGTCAATTACGATTTGATTGAGACGCTCGGTATTGAAATGCAGGAAGGTCGAACTTTTTCCAAAGACTTCGGTACCGATAATACAGCGATTATATTTAATGATGCCGCAATAAAAGCAATAGGGCTCCAGGATCCCATTGGAAAAAAAATTAACCTCTGGGGTAACGACAGGCAAATTGTGGGTGTGACGAAAAATTTTAATTTTGAATCTCTCCATAAGAAGGTGAATCCATTATTTTTTATTCTAATGCCTGAGCGAACATTAAAGATTATGATTAAGTTAAAATCCGGAACAGAAAAGGAGACTATTAACAGGCTTCGAAAGTATTATCAAGGCTTTAATCCCGGATATAGTTTCGATTTCAAATTTCTGGATTCTGATTTTCAGACTCAGTATGCCTCAGAGAATCGAGTTGCAATCCTATCCCGATATTTTGCAGGATTTGCAATTCTTATATCATGTTTGGGTGTATTTGGCCTAGCAGCCTTCACTGCCGAAAGAAGATCGAAGGAAATTGGTATTCGAAAGGCACTTGGCTCAAGTGATTTTCATATTGTTTATCTTTTGTCGAGTGATTTTACCAAAATGGTGTCAATAGCCATTTTAATAGCTTTACCAATAAGTTATTTCATAACAGAACAATGGCTTGAAGGCTTTGCTTATAGAATAAATCTGAGGGTATGGTATTTTATTAGTGCTGGACTTTTGGCATTACTAATCACATGGTTTACCGTAGGAATCCAAGCGATAAAAGCAACGAGGATTAATCTTTCGGAATGTCTTAGATTAAACGAGTAAACTACCCAAGTACCAAGATTTACTAAAATTCATTTTTGTTTGCAAAAATGAACAGATATAATGATTGTTAAATTTAAATAGATACTTCATGAAGTTGAAAACTGCCTACAAATTAATTGTAATTGTGTTATTAACAGTAATTTTGTTCTTAATGTCAAGCGGCACTTCCCGATTAATATTAATTATTATTGTTATTATTGAATCTTCTATCGTGTTTAAAACACTTTTTCTAGACACAAAAAGAAAAGAATGGGTGAATAATTTGGCAATAGCAATATTTTCTTTAATTATTTTTTTATTCTTACTTGAATCTGTTTTTATGTTTGTTAAACGATCCGACCCTTCGGGTATTCCTTTGGCCTCACAAAATTGGTACAATACGTATTTTTATCCGTATATAAATTCCTATGGCTTTCGAGATGAAGAACCAAATAAAACAAGTGAATCAAATATCTTTTTTGTTGGAGATTCTTTTACTGAAGGGGATGGTATCAAAGATACCAAAGATAGATTCTCAAATGTTGTTAAAGCAAAACTTTTAAATAGTAGTAAAGCATTAAATGTGTATAATCTTGGCCTACAAGGCGAAGATACTAGAGATGAGTATGAATCTATGATGAAATTTATAAAAAAAAGCAACATAAAACCGAAATGTATAGTTTTACAATACTTCGGTAATGACATAGAAAAAGTAGCTGAAAAAAACGGATTGAAATTTCCTGAATTTAAGCCTTATAAACAATTAAATCCTATTGTTAAGAATCTTGTTTCAAAATCATATTTGCTTAATTATTTTTACTGGCCTTGGTTTAGAACAAAAGTAGAAGTCTTTGTTCCATATTTTAAATTTTTAGAAAAGGGATATTCTACCGACTCAATATTTTATCAGCATACCCAAGATCTTCGCCTTTTCTTTAATTACTCTAAGGATAATAACATTCCTTTTATAGTAGTTATTTTTCCTTTCATGCATGATGTTGATGTAAGCAAGAAATTTTTTGTTGATAAACTAAAATATTTTTTCGATGAAAATAAAGTTGACTATATTGATGTTTGCCCATTAATTAAAGATCTAAGCGTAGAAAAAAGAATTGTTAATTCTAGCGATGGACATGCTTCAGTGTATGTAAATAAGCTTGTTGGTAATGCCCTTTATGAAAAAATATCCCGTTTAAATTTTAATTAATAAAAATTAAAGAGAGTTTTACTAATTATGCATGGCTCTAAAAATCGGTAAATTCTGTTTTGGGAAACCGGTAAAATCTTATTGGTACTTAAATTTCCTTACCCCCACATTTTCCCTTTTCCCTTAACGCCAAAAATAAAGTTGTCACAGCAAGGCAGAAAAATAAAATTACAGTGACAGGAAAGATAGAAAAATCAAATGTTCAGGCG
>CAYZNC010000437.1:0-5301 GCA_964478555.1 uncultured Bacteroidales bacterium
CATCACCATTTCTATCGACAACCGTTTCAGCATTGGCCTCATCTTTACCCAAATGACGTAAAATATTAAAAGTACCAACGGGCTGTCCTTTAATTAAGTAAGTTGGAGCATTAAGGTTATTGGTAAAATTTCCCCAGGCTACGGTATCGCTGTTTAAAGCTGTTCCATTTAAACTACCACTAAGCTCAAGTACTTTATTCTTCAGGAAAGAAACATTTCCACCAATATTCAGGATCATATCTTTCGTTTTAATTACCTGACCGTTAAGTGTTATTTCTATCCCTTTGTTAGAAATACTTCCCACATTTGCAACAATGGTGGTATAGGGGTATGGAGGCGTTGGAACGTTATAGTTAAATAAAAGGTTTTTGGTAGTTGCATCATATGCATCCACGGTGGCAGTTAATCGATTATCGAAGAAACCAAGATCCACACCAACGTTTGTCTGGTAGCGTGTCTCCCACTTCAAATCGGGATTAGCATTTTGTGTAACTCCGTAATTGGTAATTTGAGCACCATTAAACCAAACTTGTCCTGAACTACCAACCAACTGTAAGGAATTCTGAGGACCTAATCCCTGCTGATTACCAGTAACCCCATATCCTCCTCGTAATTTAAGCGTGCTAACAACCTTGACATTTGACATAAATGATTCTTCATTCACTTTCCAGGCAAGTGCAACCGATGGGAAGTTCCCCCATTTATTGTTGGCTCCAAAAACAGAGGATCCATCTCTACGAAGACTCACGGTAAGCAGGTAACGATCCATAAATCCATAATTTATCCGACCAAGATAGGATACCAACGTCCGGTCATTTTTGTAGGACGTTCTATCGCCGCTATTAACATATGCTGCTGCGCTGGACCCAAATTGCAATGCATTGTAAGTTGTTATATCGGCAGGGAAATTTTTTTCCTGTACAAAATCACCCTGATATAGCTGATTTTGCCACTCATAAACCACAATACCATCAAAACTATGTTTACCAATGGTCTTCTTGTAATTGAGACTGATATCTTGTAATCTTTCGTTCTGTAAATTGGTGGTAATGTTTGCTAAACCATTCGCTGTTCTTGCAGCATCAAGGGTTGAAATATAGGGGGCATAATATCCGGTATATTTGTCAACTTTGCGCCAGGTTCCAAACCAACCGGCAGTTAATCCTTTTGTTATTTCAAAGTCGGCCCGGAAACTACCAAATAAGTTGTTTAGCTGAACCTCATTGGTAACCGTTTTAGCAACTGCATAAGGATTAATGTATTGAAAAACTGCATTATCGAAAAAATAAGAACCATCAGGGTTCAAAGCTGGGTCTGTGGGTCTTGCTTCATAAGCATTCGATATTAAATTTGAAAAATATCCGGCTCTACCAACCCCTGTCGGACTATTTTTGGCATATTCAAATTCACCGTTCAGGTTCATGGTAAGCGTTAATCGCTGGTCAAACGCTTTTTGAGTGGCAGTGATACGTCCAAGGTATTTGTTATCATTCGAATTAAGAACAACACCATCTTGTAAAACAGCTCCGCCCGAGACACGGTAATTAAAATTTTCGCTTCCGCCACCAAATGCTAACGTATGATTTTGCGTTGATCCGGTTTTAGTTAATAGATCATACCAATTCGTATTGGATCCATGGTCGGTAGAAACAGGTACATTCCAGGCAACACGTTGTGCACGCCATTCATCGGCATTCATCATTTTCAGTTTGTTTGCTACATTATCAACTGAAACAGTACCATTATACTCAACTGTAAATTTACCGGCCTTGCTCTTTTTGGTAGATATCAATATCACCCCCGGAGCGCCTCTGGAACCATATATAGCAGTGGCAGATGCATCCTTTAATATATCAAATGATTCTATTTCACTAGGCGATAACTGATTTAACAAATCCATGTTACCCTGTACACCGTCTACCACAACCAAAGGATCGTTTCCTCCAATTAGAGAAGTTATGCCTCTGATTCTTACACTTAATCCAGCACCAGGTTCGCTACCCACTTGCGTAACAGATACACCGGAAGCTTTGCCTGCTATTTGTTGTAGTGGATTTGAGATAGCGCCAACGTTTAAATCTTTGTCCGAAATTTTTGCAGCAGCACCTGTTAAATCTTGCTTTCGGGCAGTTCCATAACCAACAACCACAACTTCATCGAGGTTTTTTACATCGGGGATTAGTTGCATGTCAATATTGGTCTTGTCTCCTATTACCATTTTCTCTGTTAAATATCCAACATAGGAGAAGACCAAAACAGCATTCTGAGTCTGAACTTCCAGCGTGTATTTCCCGTTAGCTTCAGTTATAGTACCATTTGTGGTTCCTTCAATTACAATATTTACACCCACCAATGGTTCATTAGTAATATTATCGGTAACCATACCGGTTATTTTCTTTTGTTGGTGCAAGCTTGCAGCTCCAACCTGGAAATAATTGATCAATAGTAATAATGAGGTTAGCTTAATAATGAATAAGGTTTTCTTCAAGTAAAAATCCTTGCCCTTATAAAAAATTAAAGGTTCTTTCATAGCGTTGTAGTTTTATAATCATTAGTAATAGATATTAAATTGTTGGTTGATAAATACTTGCAATTTGACGCTCGTATTTGTAGGACGTTTCTGTACTTTAATGTCATAGGCTAAATGTTTTGATAAAAAATAAATTAGTAGGTAAACCTGTTAGTATTTCGTTACGAAAATAATTTTCTGGTAAGCCCTAATCTATTTTTATGGCGTCAATATAGTTGTCAAAATTTCCTTAACGTTGGTAATAAATTACTTACAAAAAAAATATGGGTTCAAAATATGGTTCAATTATGCAAAATCACTTTCATTAACGGTTCTGATTTTCATCAATTTTTTATCAAATTCCTCAACAGGGATGCTGAGTCTATTCTTAATTTTGGTTTTGTAGGTATAAATGGTGTTTAATGAATATCCTAAGAATTTGGCAATCTTATCATTATCGGCAAAACCTAACCGGATAAGCGCGTAAATCCTAACTTCAGGGGTAAGTAGCTGCCCTGAATTGGGAATAATATGTTCGTCTTTTAAAAAGGAATTGAATTCTTTAATAAAATCAGGAAAAATTTTTAAGAAGATAGCATCGAAATTATGGTAAAACTCCTCCCGTTCCTTCCTTATATCAATGCCCCCAATCGTGTCTTTTATGTCATCGAATTGATGGGTAGTTATCTTGCGACCAATGTTAACCTTCAATTTTTCGAACCTATCGATATATTCAGAAATTGCATTAAAAAAATGACCTATATATGCTTCTTTAATCAAATTTGCTTCAACCAGTCGTTTATTTATCTCAGAAAGCCTTTCATTTGCCAACGATAAGAACTTCTTTGCTTTTCTCAGATTTTTCAACTGTCTGAAAATAATAATCCCAAACAGAATCGTCAACAAAGAAAGAAAGGTAATCGAAAGTGAATAAATAAAAAATGTTTTTCTTTGATGCTGAACAATCTCCAATTGCCTATCCTCAATACTCGGAAGAATGTCAGATATCTGAATTTTCCGGTGACGAGCGCCATAAAAATGGGCATCTCCAAGAGCAACCTTAACATAGTCGTAAGCCCGGTTAATGTCGCCCTGCTTATATACAATTTCGGCAAGCTGCCGTATGGCCACAGTTTCTTTTGTAGAGGCCAGAATATCGGCTATTGCAGCTCTTATAAGCATTTGGGTTGCCAGTTCGGGTTCGTTGTCGAATTTGTAAATGAAGCTGAGACTCGATGCCTCAATAGCATACCGCCTATTTAAATCGGGATATTTCAGTAGCTTTTCATAAATAGTCCTTGCCTTTTTCACTGCACCATTTCGCAAATATTTTAAGCCACTCCAGGATAAAAACATTTTTGAACTATCCTGGCAAAGTATAATGGCCGAGTCGAGCATATGCTCACCCTCGCTATTATACAAAGGCGAATAATATGAATCTCCTGTGTAATCAGCCATATCAAAATAAGTCCTGGCAAACAACGAATAATACTCAACCTTTAAAGTGTCAGGAAGGTTCTTTAATGAAACGCCCCGCAATGTATCTATAGTCTCTTTGAATAGTCCGGCCGAAAGCAGGGAAAATCCAACCTTTATACGAGCTTTATTTACAAGTATGATATTTTTAGAGGTATACGCATTTTTTAATAAATGTAACGAATAGGTAAAAGCTGAATCGTAATTAAACGAACTATACTCGTCATACAATTCGTTGTAAATACGATCCTGGTCGGTATATGATATTCCCGGAGACCAACGAAGCACAGTGGTAAGTTTTTCGATTCTTAATTTTTTGACGCGCTGATAATCTGCTTTGTTTTCAATGGCTTTATCCAGTACCAAAAATAAACTATCGGTTATTTTATTACCGTCAATACGGTTTGTAAGTAAAACCGTAAATCCAAATAAAATCAACATTCTAATTCGCATCGCTTCTTTTTTTGGACTGAAAAATCGAAAGGAATGAAAGCACTATTTTCTCTTTGCTAATTTATGCATTCTGAATTAAAATAAAAACCCTCCTCACCATGCGAATTTGAAAATGTTGTACAGAATCTAACCATTTTTTACGTAATTCCTATTAATTTGCTTCGTCTTTCCAATAAAACGGTGTTGCGCCATATAGCATCAAGCCACGATTGCCAGACCGAACACAAACTTCTAAGTTTTTTATTATATTTGGTGTTTCCTTAAAGCCCTTGAAAATGAAAAAACAATTATTATTTCCAGCCTTTTTCTACCTGTTTTTCATCGCACAGTTAGCTTATTCACAAGAAGCAAAGGACACGCTTTCAAAACCAAAGCAATATACAATCGATAACTGCGTGAATGAATTTTCGATGGATAAAACCGACAAAACGGCTGTTGGATATCAGTACTGGTTTGCCGATCCCAATTTTATCGATGGCAGAACGCTTAAAATGAGTGTGGTTGCTCCCCATTCTTCTACCCACCCGCCGCATAAACATGTGGAAGACGAGTTCTTTTTTGTGCTGGAAGGCACTGCTGAGTTTTATCTGGATGGAAAAACAAAAATTGCCGGACCTTACACCAGCTTTTATTGTCCTTCCAATATAATGCATGGAATTAAAAACGTAGGCGACAAGGAATTAAAATACCTGGTAATAAAAAAATATCCACAGAAAAATACGCAGTAACTTGTCCGATATTATTTAGCCGGCCGGCAATTTACTCCTGTCCGGCCGGATACATCATTTTGCCCATAAAGATGAGCGCGTTGGTTTCTTTTTCTTTAATTACAAACAAGAAAGGTTTATTAACCCTAAAATGAG